>NZ_JBWKQM010000007.1:0-335259 GCF_059418745.1 Rhodoferax sp. GW821-FHT07F03 | reverse complement strand
TTTTGAACACCACCTTGCAGTTCATTCATTTAGCATTCCTGGCTCTGCTGCTCAAAAGATTTTGAACAGGTTCTTAGCCGCACTGTTGTCAGTTGGAAGCATGCCTTTCTTTTTCCAGTCATTCTTCTTGTTCTCACGGTAGCCAAATTCTTTACTGGTTTTCTTATCGGCTCATACTTGCCTCTCTTTTTTGCAAGGCTTCCTGTTGCTGCGTGGCTCGGTGCTGCCGCGCATCCTGCCTTCGCTGCTGGTCAACACCGTAATCGCTATCGTGGTGACGCTCACCCATGGTGATCTGTTCACCCACAAGATCACCCTGACCACCATTCCCTTCACGCTGATCGGCCTGCCGATTGCGATCTTTTTGGGCTTTCGCAATACGGCGGCCTACGACCGCTACTGGAAAGGCCGCAAGCTAGTGGGGCGAGATTTTGCTGCGTAGCCGCAACCTGGCGCGGTAGTGCAATACCTTACTGATTTATCCGCAACCGGCGCTGGCCAGCAACGGCCTAGACTATGTGTAGGTGCGGATGGTGTACCGCTGCATTGCCTACGCGCATACGCGTGTCCAGCGGCGCCTGCAGCTGGGCACGGTCTGCTAGATAGGTCTGGATCAGAGAGGCAAGCTGTTTTGCGACCATGGTTACCTTATCAAGATCGAATCAATAGAGATGAGATTGGGGTTATCTTCTCAAGATTGATAGGATTTTGAGAAAGTGCTGGGTCCGGTGGACCGCATGGTTATCTCTCCAAGTTTTAAGGTTTTTAGCGTGCTGGCGCAGATAAACCGTGCGGTGACAGCTATGTTTTAAATAGCAAATGCTATTGAACTGCCCCCGCGCTGCCCCCCAGCGCCAGCACCAGCGTGGCATGGTTCACATACTGGTTCAAACGGTTTTCGGCCACGGCGATCTCGGCCGTGCGGCGGCTGTCTTGCGCGTCCAGCCAGGGGCGCAGGGCGACGGAGCCTGCGCGGTAGCGGACTTCGTACAGGCGCTCGGCCTGGGCGGCGGCGTCCAGCGCCTGTTGCAGCAATACCGCTTGCTGGCGGTACTGCTGGCGGGCGGACAGGGCGTTGTCCACATCGCCCAGGGCGGTGTACAGCGTCTGGCGGAAGTTGACCACGGCCTGGTCGCGCTGGGCCTGGGCGACCTGGATGTTCAGGTCCATAGTCTGCTGGTTCAGGAACGGTAGGCTCAGCGCTGCGCCCAAGCTGCCAAACGGGTTTTGCAGGATGTTCGCCAGCGAAGCGCTGGAGGTACCCAGCGCGCCGGTGAGTGTCAGCGCCGGGTAGTAGCTGGCGCGGGTGGCGTCGATCTGCACATGGGCTTCGCGCAGGCGCAGCTCGGCGGCGCGCAGGTCGGGGCGGCGCGCCAGCAGCTCGGCAGGCAGGCCGGCGGCCACCTCGGGCAGCGGGCTGTTGGGTAGGGCTTGCAGGGTTTGCAGCGAGGCGGGTACCGGCGCGGCGTCGAACAGCAGGGCCAGGGCGGTGTTGGCGGTGACCACGTTTTGCTGCAGCGTGGTGTGGGTGGCCTGCAGGTTCAGCAGGCTTTGCCGGGCCTCGGCCAGCTCCAGCCCGCTGGTGGCGCCCGCGCTGGCCTGGGCTTGCACCAGGGCCAGGGTTTTCTGGGCATTGGCAATGCTTTGCAGATTGGCGGCCAGGCGCTGCTGGGCGTAGCCCAGTTGCCAGTACAGCTGGGCGGTGGTGGCCACCAGGGTCAGCGCAGTGCTGGCGCGGTCTTGCTCGGTGGCGCGGGCTTCCCACAGGGCCACGTCGCGCTGGCTGCCCAGCTTGTTCCACAGGTCCAGCTCGTAGCTGACGCCCAGGCTGGTGCCGCTGCTATGGGTGACCTGCTGCGGTGTATCCAGCGTGCGCGTGGCCGTGGTGCTAAGGCTGCCGCTGAAGACGGGGCGGTTTTCTGCCAGGCCGGCCTGCAACTGGGCTTCGCGCAGCTTGATGGTGGCGGCGGCCAGGTTGTTGTTGCGCGCCAGGGCCTGGGCGACCAGTTGGTCCAGCACCGGGTCGTTGAAGGCTTTCCACCAGGCGTCGTTGCTGACGGCCTGGCTGGCATCGGCGTACTGCCCATATTGCCATTTGCTGGCAACCGTGGTGGCCGGGGGTGTGTAGGCGGCCTGCTGGGTAGCGCAGCCGGCCAGCAGCAGGGCGCACAGCAACGCGGGAGGGACGGCCAGAGGGAAGGGACGGGTTTTCATTCGCGGGTCAGTGCTTCGACGGGGTTGAGCTGAGAGGCGTTGCTGGCCGGCAAGAAGCCGAACACGATGCCGATGAGGGTGGAGCACACAAACGCCGCCACCATGGAGGCCGTGGAATAGACCATCTGGAAGCTGGTGCCGGCCAGGCTGAAGCCCCAACCTATGGCCAGTGACAGGCCTATGCCCAGCACGCCGCCCACCAGGCAGACCAGCACGGCTTCGATCAGGAACTGCTGGCGGATGTCGCTCTGCCGCGCGCCCACGGCCATGCGCACGCCGATCTCACCGGTGCGCTCAGTGACCGACACCAGCATGATGTTCATCACACCGATGCCACCCACTACCAGCGAGATGAGGGCGATGGCCGACACCAGCAGGGTCAGTACCTGGGTGGTGCTTTCAATGGTCTGGCGGATGGTGTCGGTGTTCAGCACATAGAAGTCCACCACGCCGTGGCGTTTTTTGAGCAGGCTGTTGATGCCGGCCTCGGCGGCCTTGGTGGAGACATCGTCGCTGACCCGCACGGTGATGGAGCGCAGATAGCTCTGGCCCAGCACCCGGCGCATGGCGGCGGTGTAGGGGATGTAGACGTTCAGCGCCTCGGCATTGCCAAAGCCGGACTCGGCCTTCTTCGCCACACCGACCACCTGGAAGGGCACGCTGCCCAGCAGCACCACTTGGCCCACCGGGTTGGGGTCGGTGGGGAACAGCTGTTTGCGGGTGTTGTCGTCTATCACCACCTCTTGTGCCAGGTTGGTAATGCTGGCGGGGTTGAAGAAGCGGCCCTGCGCCAGCTGCACACCCTTGACGCGGAAGTACTGCTCGCCCACGCCGTTGATGTTGCCGGTCACGGCCACGTTGCCAAAGCGCAGCGTGGCCGAGCTGGAGGCGGTGGGTGTCACGCTGTCGGCGTAGACCTGCTGGGCCAGCGCGTCGGCGTCGCCCGGCACCAGGGTGCGCACGCGCGCCGCACGCTGGTCGCCAAAGCCGGCGCCGGAAAAGATTTCAATCGTGTTGGTGCCGATGGAGCTGATGTTCTTCAGCACCTGCTGGCGCGAGCCCTCGCCCAGCGCCACCACCGACACCACCGAGGCGATGCCGATGATGATGCCCAGCATGGTTAGAAAGCTGCGCAGCGGGTGCGAGCGCAGCGCCAGCACGGCCATGCGGAAGGCTTCGGTGAAGCGGCCCCACACCGCACCCCAGCCTGCGCCGCCCGCGGGGGGCGCGGCCAGCACGGGCGCCACCGTGGCGGGCCGCACCTGGCGGTCGGCAATGATCTCGCCGTCGCTGATCTCGATGATGCGCTGGGCGTGTTCGGCCACCTGCATATCGTGGGTCACCAGGATGATGGTGTGGCCCTCGGCGTGCAGCTCTTGCAGGATCTTCATCACCTCGGCGCCGCTGTGGCTGTCCAGCGCGCCGGTGGGCTCGTCGGCCAGGATCACGCTGCCGCCGTTCATCAGCGCGCGCGCAATGCTCACGCGCTGCTGCTGCCCGCCGGACAGTTGGCCGGGCTTGTGGCGCATGCGGTCGGCCATGCCCAGGCGCGTCAGCAGGGCGGCGGCGCGGTCATGGCGGGCGGTGCTGTCCTTGCCGGCATAGACGGCGGGCACTTCCACATTGCCCAGTGCGTTCAGGTCGCCCAGCAGGTGGTAGCGCTGGAAGATGAAGCCAAAGTGTTCGCGCCGCAGCTCGGCCAGCGCGTCGGGCTCCAGCTGGCCGGTCTCGCGCCCAGCCACCCGGTACGAGCCGGTGGTGGGCCGGTCTAGGCAGCCCAGGATGTTCATCAAGGTGGATTTGCCCGATCCGGACGCACCCACGATGGCGATCATTTCACCCGCGTGGATTTGCAGGTTCAGGTCCTTCAGGACGGTGATGGTGTCTTCGCCCGCGGGGAACTCGCGCCGCAAGGCGGTGAGCTCCAGCAGCGGGCTGGATGGGTTGTTGGCCATGCCTACATGCCCATGGGGGGGCGCATGCGGGGAGCGCCACTGCCGCTGCCGGCGGCGGCTTCGCTGACCACCACCTGGTCGCCGGTCTTCAGGCCTTCCAGAATCTGCGCGTGGATGTTGTTGTTCAATCCGATCTTCACGGCGCGCGGTGTGGCCTGGCCATCCGGGCCCAGCACGCGCACCATGGTGCGGCCCTGCTTGTCGCGCTCACCCAGCGCGGCCGAAGGGATGCTGAGCACCTGCTTGGCCTCGTCCAGCACGATGTTGACCTGGGCCGTCATGGAGATGCGCAGCTGGCCGTCGGGGTTGGGCACGTCCAGCAGGCCGTTGTAGTAGATGGCGGTGGCGCTGGTGGTGGTCGAGGTGCTGCTGCTGGTGGTGGTGTCGGTCAGGATGGAGTCGGGCGCGGGCTCCACTGTGCGCAAGGTGGTGCTGTAGCGCTTGTCGGGTGCGCCGAGGATGGTGAAGTAGACCTTCTGCCCGGGCTTGACGCGCACCACGTCGGCCTCTGAGATTTGCGCCTTCACGGTGATGGTGTCCAGCCGCGCCAGCTTGATGATGGTGGGCGTGCTCTGGTTGGCGTTGACGGTCTGCCCTTCGAGTGCCACCAGGGCGACCACCACGCCGTCCATGGGCGCCAGGATCTGGGTGTAGCCCAGGTTCAGTTGGGCGGTGTTGACGGCGATCTGCGCCTGGGTGATTTGCGCCTGCTGCGCGCTCACATCGGCGCGGGCGGTGTGCAGCGCAGCATCGGCGGTTTCAAAGTCGGCACGCGAGCCCGCGTCGGCCGCCAGCAGGGTTTGGGCGCGCTGGAAGGCCAGCTCGGCCTGCTTCTGCGTGGCCTGTTTGTAGAGCAGCTGGGCCTGCACATTGGCCAGCGCGGCCTGGGCGGTGCGCAGGCTGTTTTGCTGGGTCAGCGAGTCGATCTCGGCCACCAGCTGGCCTTTTTTGACCACGTCACCCAGGGCTACTTTCAGCGACTTGATCTGGCCGGATGCCTGCGCACCCACGCTGACCTGCTTGAAGGCCTGCAGCGTGCCCGAGGCCAGCACCGCCTGCTCGATGTCGGCCAGGCCGGCGGTGGCGGTCACGTAGTCGGGCTTTTTGGCGCTGGGGAAGAAGACCAGTTTGGCGGCGACGGCCAGCACCAGCAGAAAAATGGCGGCCAGCGCGTAGCGCAGAAGTCGGGACTTGGGCATGGAGTGAGGGTGTGTGGTAGCAGCGGCTTACTTTACATAAGCCCCGTCACATGCCTGCCAAGCCCCGGCAAAGCCTTTGTAAAGCAAAGGCCGGAGGTTTGCCCCGGCGCGCTTGAGCTTGCTACTGCGCTATGGTTTTTGCGAAAAATTCATACAAGAAAATAACCCACTAGCGCAGGTATAACCTGCGCTGGCAGCTATCAAAAAAGTACTGATTTTTGATAACTTATGCGTTTGCAAACCGATCACACCACCATCGTTTTTGGTGATCATCACCTTGGCTGGGCCAGTGGCCCTTGTACTGGCTGGGGTCGCCGATGTTGGCGGTGTTTTTATCCGGGTGTTGGATGTTGATGAACAAGGCCTTGCCATCGGGCGACTCGGCCGGCTATGCGGTTTTTGCGTGTGACGCCTTGTGCCTGCGTCGGGCCTGCTGCCAGGCGCGCTTGATGGCCGGGCTCAGCCACAGTGCCTGCATGGCCCCGTAGGCCGTAAGCGCCAAGGCGGCGCCCAGCAGCGGCAGACCCACCAGCAGCGGCCAGCCCATGGCCTGCACCCAGCCCAGCAGGCCCTGCATCCAGTCGGCGGCGCCATCGCCCATGCTGGGCAGTGGCGGCAGGGTTTGCGTGCCGGGCAGCACCCACTGGCCGATCTGAAAGGCCAGCAGGTACAGCGGCACGATGGTCAGCGGGTTGGTGTAGCAGGTGGCCAGCGCACCGGCAATCGCATTGCCGCGCAGCCAGGCGCAAGCGGCAAAGGTGGCGGGCACCTGCAGCGGGCCGGGGATCAGCCCGCAGAACATGCCTATGGCCACGCCCAGGGTCAACGGGCGGCGGTTGAAGTTGAACACCTCGCGCCGGTCCAGCCAGGGCCGCATGCGCTGCAGCAGCGGCCCGTGCAGATGGGCCAGCACCCGGGGCTCCAGGCCACGCAGCCAATGGCGCAAGGTGTGCGCGTAACTGGCCATCAGTGCGCCGGCGGGCCGGGTTTGCGCGAGGTGATGAGCGAGGCCACGATGGACGCGGCAATCAGCAGCGCCGTCACCAGCAGGGCGTAGCCGATCGGGATCTTCACCAGGTCGATCAGTAGCATCTTGCCGCCGATGAAGACCAGCACCAGGGCCAGGCCATAGGCCAGCAGGTGGAAGCGGTCCGCCAGGTCGGCCAGCAGAAAGTACAGCGCGCGCAGGCCCAGAATGGCGAAGATGTTGGCGGTCAGCACGATGAACGGGTCGCTGGTGATGGCGAAGATGGCGGGGATGCTGTCCACCGCAAAAATCACGTCGGTGGTGCCGATCAGCACCAGCACCACGAACAGCGGCGTGTAGTACTTGACGCCGTTGACCTGGGTGGACAGCTTCTCGCCGTTAAACTCGTTGCTGATCTTCATGCGGCCGCGCAGAAAGCGCAGCACCGGGTTTTGTGCAATGTCCGGCTCCTTGCCGGCGGCCAGCCACATCTTGGTGCCGGTGAACACCAGGAAGGCGCCGAACACATACAGCAGCCAGTGGAAGGTGGCCAGCAGCCAGGCGCCGGCCAAAATCAGGATGGCGCGCAGCACGATGGCGCCGATGATGCCGGTGATCAGCGCGCGCTTCTGGTACTGGGCTGGCACGCCGAAGTAGCTGAAGATCATCAGGAACACAAAGATGTTGTCCACCGACAGGCTCTTTTCCACCAGGTAGCCGGTAATGAACTGCATGGACACGGTATTGGCCACCGTGCGGCTCTGGCTGTAGTCCAGGTAGGTCCACAGCAGGCCCACGAACACAAAGGCCAGCGAGAACCACAGCACACTCCAGCCGGCGGCTTCTTTCATGGTGACCTGGTGCGCGCCCTGGCGCTCCATTACCCATAGGTCGATGCCAATGGCCACCACCACAAAGACGGCAAAGCCGACCCACATCCACCAGGTTCCGATTGTTTCCATGCCGCTGCTTCCTTTCTTCGTATGCCAGACCCCGTGCAGATCTGCCGGGCGCCAGGGCGTAAGTCTAGGGGTAGGCTACTTCCGAGAAAACATGCTTAAACCATAGCGTATCTTCGGAAATTACGAAATGTACGGCCGGCACCGCGCGGTGGATTGCCCCGCTTATGCGGCTACGGTGCGCCGGCTGGTCCACCAGCCTTCCAGGCTATACACCACCAGCGCGGCCCAGATCATGCCAAAGCCCGCCAGGCGCGATAACTCGAAGGGCTCGTGGAACAGCCACACGCCGGTGGCGAACTGCAGGCTGGGTGAGATGTATTGCAGGATGCCCATGGTGGACATGGGGATCAGGCGCGCACCAGCGGCAAACAGCAGCAGAGGCACGGCCGTCATGGGCCCGGCAAACACCAGCAAGGCGATGGTGGCACTGTCGCCCTGCGCCAGCACGCCCTGGCCTTGCCAGGTTGCCCAGCCCAGCATGACGGCAGCGATCGGCGCCAGCAGCATGGTCTCCAGCGCCAGGCCTTCCAGCGCGCCCAGGTGAGCCACCTTGCGCAGCAGGCCGTAGAAGCCAAAGGTCAGCGCCAGCACCAGCGAGATCCAGGGCAGGTGCCCGGTCTGTACCGTCAGCCACAGCACGCCGCCGGCGGCCACCGCCACCGCCAGCCACTGGCCGGGCCGGGGCCGTTCACCCAGAAACACAAAGCCCAGCGCCACGCTGACCAGCGGCAGGATGAAGTAGCCCAGGCTGGCGTCCACGATGTGCTGGTGCTGCACCGCCCAGACATAGACCAGCCAGTTGCCCGACAGCAGCAGCGCCGACAGCGTAAATGCTCCCAGCACCTTGGGTTGGCCGCGCAGCGCGCGCATCCAGGACCAGCGCTTGAGCACGCCCAGCAGCAGCAGCACAAACACCAGCGACCACAGCGTGCGGTGCAGCACCATCTCCAGCGCTGGCACCTGGTTCAGGTGGTGGAAGTACAGCGGGAACAGGCCCCAGGCCGCGTAAGCCAGGGTGGCGTAAAGGATTCCGGGATGCATGGCGAAGGGGGGTAAAAGACGGTGGGTAGCGTGGTTACCCAAAATGACTGGCCCGCAGACCACTACATAAATTGTAGCTACCTGCGCAGTATTTATCTGCGCTGGGGGCTTGCTTCTTACACAGATTGGATGGTGACGAACTTGCGCACCGGGCTGGACAGCACCAGGGACGTGGTCACCGCACCATGTACCGCCAGCGCATCCACCACGCGCTGCAGGTCCTTCTTGTCGAGTTGCATCGGGGTTTCAGATGGGCCATCGGCCTGCTGTTTGAGCGTCGGCCCACCTCCGTATCAGCTCCAGCAGATCAAGCCTGGGGTCTTAGCTCAACCGGGTTGGCACCGCCTGCCCGTGCCGGCGCCGGAAGGTGTCTGATGGCCGCTCGCCAAACAGTGCGCGGTAGTCGTTGGCAAAGTGGCCGAAATGCCAGAAGC
Source organism: Rhodoferax sp. GW821-FHT07F03 (assembly GCF_059418745.1). Taxonomy (NCBI): domain Bacteria; kingdom Pseudomonadati; phylum Pseudomonadota; class Betaproteobacteria; order Burkholderiales; family Comamonadaceae; genus Rhodoferax; species Rhodoferax sp. GW821-FHT07F03. The sequence goes on along the minus strand of NZ_JBWKQM010000007.1, from coordinate 326,487 downwards.
CAAAGCGCGTGGCCGCCTCGGTCACTGAATCGGCTTCGCCCATGATCTGGCGCACGCGGTTCAACCGCTCGGCGCGCAGGTAGGACGCCGGATTCAGGCCCAGCGCATCCTGGAAGGCGTATTGCAGGCAGCGCCGGCTGACACCCAGCAGGGCCACCAGCTCGGCCACCGACAGCGGGCAGTCACGGGCCGATTGCTCTATGTGCGAGCGCGCTGCCTGGGCCAGGCGCCAGTTGCGGTTGGCGCTGGGCGGAGTGGCCGATTCCCTTAGCGGCTCGGCCTCCAGCAGATCCAGCAGACTGTAGACCAGGGATTTTTCGAAGGCTTCGCAGACCTGGGGGTTGTCCAGTAAATCCGGGTCTTTGCCCACCGCGTCCAGCATGGCGCGTAGCAGCTGGCGCAGCGCGTCCATGCGTTCGCCGGGCATGTCCAGCACGGTGGCCCGCACACCCAGCTTGCCGGCGATGCGGGCCAGGGCCTCGCGCAGCGCCGGGTTGGCAAAACGCTGTGGATAGAACTCGATATCCACCACCACATGCTTTTCGGGCGAGCGGAACTCGAAGCCGTCGGCCCCCGAGAACACATGCAGGCCGTTGAGATGGCTGCGCTGGCCGCACAGCAGCGAATGCCCTTCTAGCTGCAAAGGCACGCCGATGGCCACGCAGCCGGGCGACAGTGCACCACGTTGCAGCACAGCACGGTTCAGGTGTTCGACCACGATGTGCACCGCCCCGGTGTCTATGGCGGTCACGCTGCCGTCGAAGGCGCCGGGCGACAGCTGGCAGTAGGACTGGTTCCAGCCGTGCAGCACCGCCGCCTGCTCGTCGGTGTCGCGGCAGCGGAAAACCTGGAAGTGCGGGGTGGCAGCGGGGTGCATGGGTGCGAAAGAAGTGGCCTAAAAGATTAAGCAAGTCTTTTGCCAATTCGGGATAGTGCCATCGCCACGGAATTTTTAGACTGGGGCGAACCAGCATTTCATTCGACTTAAAGGAGTTATTCCATGGCAGGCAGATTGGCGGGCAAGACGGCCCTTATTTCCGGTGGCGCTACCGGCGCGGGCGGTGCGGCATCCAAGTTGTTCGCGGCAGAAGGCGCGCGCGTGGCGGTGGTCGACATCAACGTAGCCGCCGGTGAAGCGGTGGTGGCCGAGATCATCGCTGCGGGCGGCGAGGCCGCATTCTTCGCCGCCGACGTGTCGCGGCGCGACCAGGTGGAGATCGCCGTGGCGGCAGCCAGCGCCCGCTTCGGCACCATCTCCGTGCTGTTCAACCATGCCGGCACCATCACCGTGAAGCCGTTTCTGGACACCACGGACGAAGACTACGACCGCTTGATGGATATCAATGTGAAGAGCATGTTCATGGTGACCCGCGCCGTGCTGCCGCAGATGCTGGCCGCCGGTAAGGGCAGCATCGTTTGCACCGCGTCCATCTCGTCGGTGGCGGCCACGCCGCTGGAGGTGCTGTACTGCATGACCAAGGGCGCTTGCGCGATGCTGGCGCGCGCAGTAGCGGTGGAGTACCGCGACCGCGGCATACGCTGCAACGCGGTCTGCCCCGGCTTCATCGACACGCCGCACGGCCAGCGCGAGATCAAGGCCCTGGCCGCGCACGGCTTCGACGCCTCGGTCGAGGCCTTGTCGGTCCAGCAAGGCCGCCTGTGCCAGCCCGAAGAGGTGGCCAAGGCCGCGCTGTTTCTGGCCAGCGACGACGCGAGCTTCGTCAACGGCGCGCACCTGTTCGTCGACAACTGCTTCACCGCAGCTTGATGTTTGTTTGAACTTTCACACCCTTACCGAAAGGTCTGTTTATGAGTGCCATCTCTCCTCCCGCCATGGATGCGGACGTCAAACTCCTGCATGAAATGGGCTATGCCCAAGAGCTGTCGCGCCGCATGGGGCGCTTCTCCAACTTCGCTGTGTCGTTCTCGCTGATCTGCATCTTGTCGGGCGGCATCACGTCCTTCCAGATGGGCCTGTCGGCCGCTGGTGGCGCGTCCATTGGCTTGGGCTGGCCGTTGGGCGGCCTGTTCGCCATGGTGGTGGCCGCGTCTATGGCGCAGATCGCCTCGGCCTACCCCACCGCGGGCGGCCTGTACCACTGGGGCTCCATCCTGGGTGGCAAGGCCTGGGGCTGGATCACCGCCTGGTTCAATTTGCTGGGCCTGGTGTTCGTGGTGGCGGCGATCAACTTCGGCACCTACGACCCGTTCTTCAAGACGCTGATTGCGCCGATGTTTGGCGTAGCACCCGAGTCGCTGGGCTGGGTGCACCAGACGATCTTTTTGAGCGTCATCACCGGCCTGCAGGCGCTGCTGAACCACCGCTTCATCAAGCTGGCTAGCCGCATCACCGACCTGTCGGGCTACCTGATCTTTGTGGTCACGGTGGTGCTGGTGGTGTCGTTGATCGCCTATGCGCCGGGCAAGCTGGACTTCAGCCGCCTGTACACCTTCACCAACCTCACCGGTACGGATGGCAGCGCCTGGCCACAGCAAACGCTGGTGATGGCCTTCTTGTCCGGTCTGCTGCTGACGGCCTACACCATCACCGGTTTTGACGCCTCAGCCCATACCGCCGAAGAGACCCGCGACGCCGCCAAGAACGTGCCCAAGGGCATCATCAGCTCGGTGCTCTGGTCGGTGCTGTTTGGCTATGTGATGGTGTGCAGCTTCGTGCTGGTCATGCCCGACCTGACGGCGGGCATGAAGATGGGTACCGGCTTCTTCGAGGCCATCCTGGCGCCTATCCCCACCGCGCTGCGTGTCACCATCGAGGTGCTGATGTTCTTCATCAACTTCGTCTGCGGCTTGGCTGCCGTCACCTCCTGCTCGCGCATGATGTACGCCTTCGCCCGCGACGGCGGCTTGCCCGGCTCGCGCTGGCTTAAGCAGGTGCACCATGTGCAGCGCACGCCCGGCACTGCCATCTGGGTCACCGCCGTGCTGGCGATTTCGATCACGCTGTATGGCGACGCCTTTACCGTGCTGAGTGCCGGCAGCGCCGTGTTCCTGTTCATCTCTTACGCCATGCCTATCGCCGCTGGCGTGTTCGCCGAGGGTAAGACCTGGACCAAAAAAGGCCCGTTCAACCTGGGCGCCTGGTCCAAACCCTTCGCCCTGCTAGGCACCGTGGGTGCACTGGTGCTGGCCTATGTGGGCATGCAACCGCCGAACGAAAAGGTGGCCTATGTGACCGTGGCCTTGTTGGTCGCGCTGCTGCTGATCTGGTTCGTCTTCGGCGTGCGCAAGCACTTCGCCGGCCCCCCCATCGGCAAACGCATTGCCGAGCGCCAGTCGCACATGGGCGAGATCGAAGCCGAGTTCGCCACGCAGGAGAGTTGAGGCTATTTTGCTATATTAAAAGTAGCTTCTAACGCAGGTATTCACTGCGCTAGCAGCCAAAATGATGTACATGAAAAACGCGCCCTGGGGCGCGTTTTTATTGGGGGCTCTTAGGCTCAGGGCGCAGTGCTTGCCGCCAAGGGTTTGGCTGCTGCATCGTCTTCTTTTTTCCAGACGACGACGCCATTGATGGCATACAGGTGGCAGGGTTCGGTACTAATGCGGTTGCAGTTCGCCATCACCCGCTCAGCCGGGTCTTGCAGTGGGCCGCCGTCAACGGAGCGCATGCCATTGGCCCAGGCATATTTGCCGGACATGGACAGCGCAAAGGCGCGCGGTGCAGACTTCTTCAACCACTCCCGGTACTGTTCACGCGCCTTGTCGTCAATGTAGGGAATGGCGTCTACGTCGTCGATGTTGGCGAAGCCACTCCCCAGGTAGGCAATGCCCGTCATCTTGGTCGCGGGGGCAGCAGCAGTGCCCGATGCCGCGGGTTTGGCCGCGATCACCAGGCTTTGTTGAGCACGTACCGTCGATTTGTCCAGGTCCGCCGTTTTGGTATTGCCCGTGAGCTCGTTCAGCGTGAGCTCGGCAAACTTTTCGTACATCCAGTTCATGCGCATGCTGTCTTGCCCGCCGCCCCAGCCGCCTAAACCGTAGGAGGCATTGACCTTGAATGCGTGCAGCTGGCGTCCGGCGGCATCCACGATCTGCACCCGCCCACTCATGGAGTCGGTGCCTGCCAGGATGCCCAGCAGCACCGCCGATACGGCCGAGCGCACCCGGAAGTCCTCGATGGTGATATTGATTCTGTAAGGCGCGTCGCTGCGCAGCAGGTTGTTGGCGTCCAGGCGGGTTTCTATATACCGGCCCAACTCCTTGGTGCTGAATTGCGGGTTGTCGGCCTGCAGCTTGCGGGCATCTTCCGTCAGCGCCAGTTCCACGCGGTTGTAGCTCAGCCCCAGCATGCTGCCCGGGGCTGCGGTCTTGCCGCCTTCCCGCTGCACCGTGCCCGCACACCCGGTGAGCAGAGCTGCCAGCGCAAGCAAAAGGCCCGCGCACCATTGCGTATTCAACATGCCATCTCCCTTGTTTTGTATGTCCACGTGGTTTTATTCTCGGCACCAAACGTTGCGGCCGGATGTAAAAAACGCGCCCGAGGGCGCGTTTTTCTTGGGGGCTGTGAGGCCGATTACTTGGCCACGACGCGGGCCATTTCCAACACTTTGTTGGAGTAACCCCATTCGTTGTCGTACCAGCTGACCAGCTTGACGAAGGTGCCGTCCAGGGCGATGGAGGCTTCAGCGTCGTAGATCGAGGTACGGCTGTCACCACGGAAGTCGGTCGCAACGACCTTGTCTTCGGTGTAACCCAGAATGCCCTTCAGCGCGCCTTCGGATTGAGCCTTCAGTTCGGCATTGATCTCGGCGATGGTGGCCGAGGTGTTCAGCTCGACCGTCAAGTCCACCACCGACACATCGCTGGTCGGCACGCGGAAGGCCATGCCGGTCAGCTTCTTGTTCAGCTCAGGAATCACCACGCCCACGGCCTTGGCAGCGCCCGTGCTGGAAGGAATGATGTTTTCCAGAATACCGCGGCCGCCGCGCCAGTCTTTGTTCGACGGGCCGTCCACAGTCTTTTGCGTGGCGGTGGCAGCGTGCACGGTGGTCATCAGGCCGCGCTTGATGCCGAACTTGTCATTGATCACCTTGGCCAGGGGGGCCAGGCAGTTGGTGGTGCAGGACGCGTTGGAGATGATGGCCTGGCCAGCGTAGCTCTTGTCGTTCACGCCAAACACGAACATGGGGGTGTCGTCTTTGGAAGGAGCGGACAGGATGACCTTCTTGGCACCTGCGTCGATGTGCTTTTGTGCGGTTTCCTTGGTCAGGAACAGGCCGGTGGATTCAACCACGATGTCGGCACCGACTTCGGCCCACTTCAGGTTCGCGGGGTCTCGCTCTTGCGTCAGGCGGATCTTCTTGCCGTTGACGATCAGCACGCCGTTGTCCACCGAGACTTCACCCTTGAAGCGGCCGTGCACGCTGTCGTACTGCAGCATGTACGCCAGGTAGTCGGGCTCCAGCAGGTCGTTGATGCCGACGATTTCCACGTCGTCAAAGTTTTGGATGGCGGCACGGAACACCATGCGCCCGATACGGCCGAAACCGTTGATACCGATCTTGATTGCCATTGTCTTATCTCCAGTAGTTAAATCTCAACCCAGCGATGGTAGGCCTGGTGTGCACCAGGCCTACGCCGTTTACTTCTTCTTACGCAGGACTTTTTCGACCGTCATCGCCACGTTCTCGGAGGTGAAGCCGAAGTGCTTGAACAGCACCGGTGCGGGGGCCGATTCGCCGTAGGTGTCCAGGCCGACCACGGCTGCGCAGCCGTATTTCCACCAGCCGTCGGTGACACCCATTTCGACAGCGATGCGGGGCAGATTGGCCGGCAGCACTTCGGTTTTGTAGGCTTCGGATTGGCGGTCAAATACCGTGTTGCTGGGCATAGAGACTACGCGGACAGCTATGCCTTTAGTAGCAAGCAGGGCCTGGGCAGCGATTGCCAGTTGCACTTCGGAGCCGGTGGCGATGATGACGGCCTGGCCCTTCTTCTTAATACCAACGGCTGCGGGTTCGGACAGCACATAGGCACCGCGGCTGATCTCGCCCAGATCCGCCTTGGCGGCGTAAGCGATGTTCTGGCGGCTCAGCAGCAGGGCCGAAGGACGGTTCTTGTTTTCCAGCGCCACGGCCCAGGCCACGGCGGTTTCGGCCGTGTCGCCCGGACGCCAGACGTCCAGGTTCGGGATCAAACGCAGGCTGGCGGCGTGCTCGACCGACTGGTGCGTCGGGCCGTCTTCGCCCAGACCGATGGAGTCGTGGGTGAACACGTGGACCACGCGCAGCTTCATCAGCGCAGCCATGCGGATGGCATTGCGGCTGTAGTCGCTGAAGGTCAGGAAGGTGCCGCCGTAGGGAATGAAGCCGCCGTGCAGCGCCACGCCGTTCATGATGGCGGCCATGCCGAATTCGCGCACGCCGTAGTTGATGTGGCGGCCACCGTTGCCGACGCCGGTGTGGCTGTCGAAACGCAGATTCGGCGTGGACTTGGTGTTGGTCAGGTTGGAACCAGTCAGGTCGGCCGAACCGCCCAGCAGTTCAGGCAGGGCCGCGGTGAAGGCTTCCAGCGCCAGCTGCGATGCCTTGCGGGAGGCCACGGTTTCGCCCTTGGTGTGGGCGCCGATGACGGTGTCCACAGCAGTCTGGGCAAAGTTCTTCGGCAGATCGCCCTTCATGCGGCGCAGCAGTTCCTTGGCTTCGGCGGGGAAGGCGGCCTTGTAGGCAGCGAACTGGGTGTTCCAGGCGGCTTCGCGGGCGGCTCCGGCGCTCTTGGCGTCCCAGGCGGCAGCGATGTCCTTGGGAATGGTGAACGGGGCGTAAGGCCAGTTCAGCACTTCGCGGGTCAGCTTGATTTCCTCGGCGCCCAGCGGTTCGCCGTGGGCCTTGGAGGTGTTGGCACGGTTCGGGCTGCCCTTGCCGATGTGGGTCTTGCAGATGATCAGCGTGGGCTTGTCGGCCGACTTCTTGGCATCGGCGATGGCTTGCGATACGGCGGCGGTGTCGTGGCCGTCGATCGGGCCCAGCACGTTCCAGCCGTAGGCCACAAAACGCAGGGCGCTGTTGTCGATGAACCAGGGCGCGACCTGGCCGTCGATGGAGATGCCGTTGTCGTCGTACAGGGCGACCAGCTTGTTCAGCTTCCAGGCGCCGGCCAGAGCGGCGGCTTCGTGGCTGATGCCTTCCATCAGGCAACCGTCGCCCAGGAAGGCGTAGGTGTGGTGGTCGACGATGGCATGGCCTTCGCGGTTGAACTCTTGCGCCAGCAGCTTCTCCGCCAGGGCAAAGCCGACGGCATTGGTGATGCCTTGGCCCAGCGGGCCGGTGGTGGTTTCCACGCCAGGCGTGTAGCCGAATTCGGGGTGGCCTGGGGTCTTGCTGTGCAGCTGGCGGAAGTTCTTCAGCTCAGCTATCGGCAGCTTGTAGCCGGTCAGGTGCAGCAGCGCGTACAGCAGCATGGAGCCGTGGCCGTTGGACAGGATGAAGCGGTCGCGGTTCAGCCAGTTCGGGTTCTTGGGGTTGTGCTGCAGGTGCTCGTCCCACAGGGCGACAGCCATGTCGGCCATGCCCATGGGCGCACCGGGGTGGCCGGAGTTGGCCTGTTGCACCGCGTCCATGGCCAGCGCGCGGATGGCGTTGGCCATGGCGGTGGTGGGCTTTGCAGCAGCCGGAGCCGCAGCAGGAAGAACCGCCACTTCGGGGGTGTTTTCGTTCAGGGGGGTGTCGGCCATCGAGGTCAGCTCCGGAGAAAGTTCGGGGTGGATATTCTGGTAAGCCCGTTATTTTACGGGGCTGACACCTTGCGCCTTGTGCTGCCCTGGTAACCCGGAGCGGGTACGGCAAAGACAGCACAATAGACAACCCCTCGCCCACACACCCGTAACCGCCATGCCGCTTGCCAAAATTGAAGTCCGCCGCAGCCGTCCTGCTGCCGAAGTTGCCGCGCTGATGGAGGCGGTCTACCTGTCCATGCGCGAAGCCCTGAAAGTGCCGGAAGACGACCGCCAGGTGCGCTACATCGAGCACCGCCCCGAGCACTTCTGGGTGGCCCCCGGCAAGACCGAAAACTACACCCTGGTCGAGGTGATGATGTTCCCCGGCCGCAGCATCGATGCCAAGCGCACGCTGTACCAGGGCATCGTGCAGCGCTTGGGCACACTCGGCATTGCGCCACTGGACGTGTTGGTGGTGCTGACCGAGCCACCCAAGGAAAGCTGGGGCGTGCTGGGTGTACCGGCCTCAGACACCACACCCAAGGTTTAAGCCTTTTAGGCCGCTAGCGCAATAACCATCTGCGGCAGCAGCTATTTATTCAATAGCAAATGCAGCCGTAGCATGACCCGCCCGATAATCCACACCATGCCCGCCCACCCCCTGATTACCCATGCCATCGTGCTCGCCGCAGGCCGCGGCGAGCGCATGCGCCCGCTGACCGACCACACGCCCAAGCCGCTGTTGCCCGTACAAGGCAAACCGCTGATCGTCTGGCACCTGGAAGCGCTGGCGGCAGCTGGTGTGCGCTCCGTCGTCATCAACACCGCCTGGCTGGAAGAGCAGATCCCCGCCGCGCTGGGCGATGGCTCGCGCTGGGGCCTGCAGATCAGCTATTCCATGGAAGGCCGCGACCACGGCGGAGCACTGGAAACCGCCGGTGGCATCCGCAAGGCGTTGCCGCAGCTGGGAGATGCTTTCTGGGTGGTGGCCGGCGATATTTATGCGCCAAGCTTCCGCTATGAGGCCAGCGCCGCCAATGACTTCGCCCGCAGCAGCGCCCTGGCCCAGCTGTGGATGGTGCCGAACCCACCCTACCACCCGCGCGGCGACTTCGGCATTGCCGACAACGGTCTGGCGCTGGACGGCCCTGGCCCCGACGGCCATCGCTGGACCTATAGCAGCTTGGCCCTGGTGCGCGCCGAACTGTGCCGCGCCGTGCCCCTGGGCAGCAAGGCCGCGCTGGGCCCGCTGCTGTTTGACGCGATACGCAAGCAGCGCATCACCGCATCCCGTTTTGACGGCCCCTGGCACAACGTGGGCACCCCCGAACAACTGGCCGAACTCCACTGAAGCGACACACCATGAGCACCCACATCTACGCCCAACGCCGCGCCCAACTGGCCCGTGAAATCGGTCCCGGCGGCATCGCCATCGTCCCCACCGCGCCCGAGCAGCAGCGCAACCGCGACAGCGACTTTCTGTACCGTGCCGACAGCTATTTCTACTACCTGAGCGGCTTCACCGAGCCGAATGCCTGGCTGGTGGTGACCGGCGAAGGCCAGTCCACCCTGTTCTGCGCACCAAAAGATCTGGAGCGCGAAATCTGGGACGGTTTCCGGCTCGGACCGGATGCAGCGCCCGCAGTGCTTGCGGTAGATGCTGCATATTCTGTAGCAGACCTGGACACCCAGCTGCCGCGCCTGCTGGAAAACCGCAGCGCTGTGTGGACGCCGTTCGCCACCCACAAGGGGCTGGAAGGCCGTGTCGATGGCTGGCTGAACAAGGTGCGCGCGCGGGTCCGCTACGGCGCCCTGTGCCCGGATACCCAGCGCGACCTGTGCAGCGTGCTGGACGAGATGCGTATGTTCAAGGACGCCAGCGAGCAGGACACCATGCGCCGCGCCGCACAGATCAGCGCCGGCGCCCATATCCGCGCCATGCAGCTGTCTGCCCGCATGCTGCGCGCCGGCCAGGACGTATTTGAGTACCACCTGGACGCCGAACTGCTGCACGAGTTCCGCCGCCAGGGCTCGCAGTACCCGGCCTACGGCTCCATCGTCGCTGCGGGCGCGAATGCCTGCGTGCTGCACTACCGCGCCGACAAGGCCCCGGTGCGCGACGGTGAGCTGGTGCTGATCGACGCGGGTTGCGAGCTGGACGGCTATGCCAGCGACATCACCCGCACCTTCCCGGCCAACGGCAAGTTCAGCGGCCCGCAGCGCACGCTGTACGAGCTGGTGCTGGCCAGCCAGGATGCAGCTGTCGCCGCCACCAAGCCCGGCGCCCGCTTCACCGACCCACACGACGCCACGGTGAAAGTGCTGGCCCAGGGCATGCTGGACGTAGGCTTGCTGGACAAGAACAAGGTTGGCACCGTGGACGACGTGATCGCCAGCCGCGCCTACTTTGCCTACTACATGCACCGCACCGGCCACTGGATCGGCATGGACGTACACGACTGCGGCAGCTATGTGGAGGCGTCGGAAGTCGGCGCCAGCAGCCAGCGCAAGGACCCGCTGAGCGGCGAGACCATCACCAACCGGCCGAGTCGCATCCTGCAACCCGGCATGGCGCTGACCATCGAGCCCGGCATCTATGTGCGCCCCGGCCCGGGCGTACCCGAGGCCTTCCACAACATCGGCATCCGCATCGAAGACGATGCCATCGTCACGGCCACCGGCTGCGAACTGATCAGCCGCGGCGTGCCGGTGGATCCGGACGCGATCGAGGCTCTGATGCGGGATTAAGCAGCTTTTACGGCTCTACGCTATAATAGTCGTCTCGGTAGATGGGCTTCGCCATGGAGCTCCGCGATGCAACCCAACACATCGCACCACCACGCCGAGCCTGCACCCCCGAGTTTGTCCGCACCCTGTCATGCTGTGCGGACCCAGGGCTCCAAGTGCTTTGCGCGCAAAACCCCTCCCCACCGGGTGCTGCGCAAGACCTGCCTCCAGTGCAATTCCATCGGAAGCCTGTCTAAAACCCGCAGTGTGACAAGACGTATTTCTGGCGCGCCCATTAGTAAGGCCGCCTTGTTTTCCATAATGAATAAAAATAATTCGATTGCTGCCGGCAAATATTTGCTCTCGCCGCTGACCCGTGAACAGGCCGATGGCCGTTTTGGCTCCTCCGTGTCGATCCGTAATGGCTCGCACGACCGTGTCATGCGTTTCGTGGCCCTGTTCGACGATGCCACAACCGCGACACAATACGCAGTTGAGCAAGGTTTGCAGTGGGTGGGTGCGCGCCACGCCAATCCGAGCGCCGCACACGCCTAAAAATTAGTTAGTTACTTAGATACTGTCTCATCCTCAAGGAATTTATCCATGGCAAAAGAAGAACTGATCGAAATGAAGGGCCTTGTGTCCGAAGTCTTGCCCGACTCGCGCTTTCGCGTGACGCTGGAAAACGGCCACGTACTCATCGCTTACACCGCCGGCAAGATGCGCAAGAACCACATCCGTATCCTGGCGGGTGACCATGTGTCGCTGGAACTGTCGCCTTACGATTTGTCCAAGGGCCGCATCACCTTCCGTCACATTGCCGGCCGCGCTCCGACGTCTACGCGTTTCGCCTGATACCGGCGTACGCAAAACCCCGTACGGAGGCCGTCGTTGGACGGCCCCTACAATCGCAGTCCCTTTGACACAGTGACTGCCCGGCATATTTCCAGTCGGCGGCCATGGCAGGAGACGCCAGATGAGCAATACCACGGTGAATGCCGAAGAAAAACGCGCTGAGTTACGGCGTGCAGCCCTTGAATACCACCAGTTTCCTAGCCCCGGAAAAATAGCCATTGCGGCGACCAAGCAGTTGGTCAACCAGCATGATCTGGCGCTGGCCTACTCGCCCGGTGTGGCAGCTCCTTGCGAGGAAATCGTCAAGGACCCGAACAACGCGTTCAAGTACACCAGCCGGGGCAACCTGGTCGCCGTGATCAGCAACGGTACGGCCGTGCTGGGTCTGGGCGACATAGGGCCACTGGCGTCCAAGCCGGTGATGGAGGGCAAGGGCGTGCTGTTCAAGAAGTTCGCCGGCATCGACGTGTTCGACATCGAAATCGATGAAAAGCACGACCTCGACAAGCTGGTGGACATCATCGCCTCGCTGGAGCCCACCTTCGGCGGCATCAACCTCGAAGATATCAAGGCCCCGGACTGCTTCTACGTCGAGCGCAAGCTGCGCGAACGCATGAAGATCCCCGTGTTCCATGACGACCAGCACGGCACGGCGATCTGCGTGGGCGCGGCCCTGCTAAACGGCCTGAAGGTGGTCGGCAAAGACCCCAAAGACGTTAAGCTGGTGACCTCTGGCGCCGGTGCTGCTGCACTGGCCTGCCTGGGCTTGCTGGTCAAGCTGGGCATACGCCGCGAAAACATTTACGTGACCGACTTGGCCGGCGTGGTCTATGAGGGCCGTACCGAGCTGATGGATGAAGACAAGATCATCTACGCCCAGAACACTTCGGCGCGCACTCTGTCTGAGATCATCGAAGGAGCCGATGTGTTCCTGGGACTGTCGGCTGGTGGTGTGCTGAAAAAAGAAATGGTTGCCAAGATGGCGGCCAAGCCTGTGATTTTTGCGTTGGCCAACCCCAACCCCGAAATTACCCCTGAAGACGTGAAGTCTGTGCGCAGCGATGCCATCATCGCCACCGGTCGCACCGATTACCCGAACCAAGTCAACAACGTCTTGTGCTTCCCCTACATCTTCCGAGGTGCTTTGGATGCGGGTGCCTCCACCATCACGTTGGAGATGGAAATTGCCGCCGTGCATGCGATTGCCGAGTTGGCCCAGGCCGAGCAAAGCGAAGTGGTGGCCGCCGCCTATGCCGGCGAACAGCTGGCGTTTGGCCCCGAATACATCATCCCCAAGCCGTTTGATCCGCGGCTGATGATCAAGATTGCGCCTGCCGTTGCCAAGGCCGCTGCAGACAGCGGCGTGGCTCTGCGTCCCATTGAGGACATGGACGCCTACCGCAATCGGCTGCAAAGCTTTGTCTACGCTTCCGGCACGACCATGAAGCCGATCTATGACGCGGCCAAAAATGCAGCCAAGAAACGCGTCTGCTACGCCGAAGGTGAAGAAGAGCGCGTGTTGCGGGCCGCCCAGATCGTGGTGGACGAAGGTCTGGCTCGCCCCACGCTGATCGGGCGTCCGGCCGTGATCGCCGAGCGGATCAAGAAATTTGGCCTGCGTCTGCGCGAAGAACTGGACTACGACGTGGTGAACGTCGAGCAAGACCACCGTTACCGCGATTTCTGGCAGACCTACCACCGCATGACCGAACGCAAGGGCGTGACGGCACAAATGGCCAAAATCGAAATGCGCCGTCGCTTGACGCTGATTGGCAGCATGCTGCTGCACAAGGGCGAAGTGGATGGCATGATTTGTGGCACCTGGGGCCACACCTCCATCCATTTGCACTACATCGACCAGGTGATCGGCAAGCGCGCAGGCGGTTGCCCCAGCACTCCACAAGATGTGCCCATCTATGCCTGCATGAACGGCCTGATGCTGCCGGGCCGCCAGGTGTTCCTGGTGGATACCCACGTCAACTACGACCCCACGGCGGAAGAGTTGACGGAGATCACGGTCATGGCGGCCGAAGAAATGTTGCGCTTTGGTCTCAAACCCAAAGCTGCGTTGTTATCGCATAGCAACTACGGCCAAAGTAATCAGCCCAGCGCGGTCAAGATGCGCCGTGTTCTGGAGCTTTTGCAGACAGAGGCTCCATGGCTGGAGGTGGACGGTGAAATGCACGGCGATATCGCGCTGGATGGTGCAGCCCGCGCCGCTACTATGCCGAACAGCCCGCTGGTAGGTGACGCCAACTTGCTGGTATTCCCGAATATCGATGCGGCCAATATTGCCTACAACCTGTTGAAAATGGCGGCGGGCGGCAATATTGCGATTGGCCCCGTGCTGCTGGGAGCGGCTAAACCCGTGCATATTCTGACCGCCAGCACCACTGTGCGCCGTATCGTGAATATGACGGCTTTGACGGTAGCCGACGCTAACGTGGTTCGATAAAGCCTAATTCGCCAGCAAGTGCTAACTTTGTTGGTGTAAAGACTTGTGAGGGGCTGCCCAAATTTTGGGCAGCCCCTTGCTTTTTTGGTGCACATACGGCACACTTACGCCTTGAAATTTACGGGTTAACCCGAAGTTCTCCAAAGGCTTATTCCCGCATGGTTCTAAATGTCCGTGGCTCTGCATGCAGGCGTGTTTTTGCTTTCCTGCTGTTGGCTGTTTCTGTCTTGTGCACCCCATTGGGGCATGCGCGTCAGGCTGCTCCGCAGGAAATTGGTGAGGTCATCGGACTCTCGGCACTGCCCTCGCAAGGCCAGGCAACATATGCGCTGATCAAGCAGGGCGGTCCGTTTCCTTTTGATAAGGATGGCGTGGTCTTTGGGAACCGTGAACGTATTTTGCCGCTCCAGAAGCGTGGATATTACCGGGAGTACACCGTGAAAACGGTGGGTGCCGGTAACCGGGGTGCTAAGCGAATTGTTTGTGGCGGGCCTGCCAGAACGCCAGATGCATGTTTTTATACCAGTGACCATTACGCCAGCTTTCGTCGCATTGTCGAATAGAGCGTAAGAGGCTGCTCCCTCAGAATTTTGAAGCCGGGGTAAATTAGATGATTGAAAAGAAAGCGGAGACGGATATGCCTCTTCGCAATGTAAGAACCAATATCGTGCAGTCTATTCGTGCCTTCAGGGTGCAAGATTTGCAAGATGCTGCTTTGGGTCTGGGCCAGCATTTCCTGTACGCGAACCTGGCGAACGCCCAGAGCAAGCAGGATGTGTTGGACATGATCGCCCAGCAGTTCACCTTTCCGACCCATTTCGGCAAGAATTTTGATGCGCTGTACGACTGCATGACAGACCCGTTGCATAAATCGGGCCCACAGCCTGGATTTGTGGTGGTGCTGGAGCAGATTCCTGCGCACGCCAAGTTTGACAAGGAAGCCCGTGAGCAACTGCTCGACATTTTCCGCGATGCCGCAGACTATTGGGGGGACCGGAAGATTCCGTTCCGATGCTTCTATTCTTTTCTGTAGCCCGTTCTGCACAAAACAGCCAAGCAGAACGGGCGAACGAGGCAGGCAGCGATGCCGTCTCGGGCATTGAATTGAACAGTGAATCCGGCGAGAAGATGCCTACCGACAAGTTGGTAGATGTGTCGCCTCTGGCTTTGCGTATGAGCAGCCCGTTTAATGCGGGTTACTGGCTGGCCGCAGCCTGATTCGGAGGCGCGTTGCATGCTGTATGCTGCAGTCGCTTTCATCAAAAAAGCCCGTCTATGACGGGCTTTTTTATGTGTGTGCCAGGCTGCTTGCCAGTGTCACATATTCCTCCACCGGGACTTCTTCGGCGCGGCGTTTGACGTCGAAGCTGCCGCTGAAGGCCTTGGTTTCCAGCCATTGGCCCAGGGTGTGGCGCATGATTTTGCGGCGCTGGCTGAACGCCACCTGAACGATCTCACTCAACAACTGCACGTCCACGGATGGGGGCTTGGTCAGGGGCACCATGCGCACCACGGCGCTGTCTACGCGCGGTGGCGGATCGAAGGATTCGGGTGGTACAAACAGCACGTTTTCCATCGCGTAGCGCCATTGCAACATGACGCTGAGGCGGCCATAGGCGGCGGTGCTGGGACGCGCCACCATGCGGTCGATGACTTCTTTTTGCAGCATGAAGTGCTGGTCTTCGACGACATGGACCGCATCCAGCAGGTGGAACAGGATGGGGGTGGAGATGTTGTAGGGTAAGTTGCCGACTACCCTGACTTTCTTCGCTGGACTTGCTATGGAATCAGTAGCTGTTGGTGCTGGTAGAAACTGCGTGAAGTCCACTTTCAATACATCAGATTCCACCACCGTCAGCTGGGGGTGCTGGCGCAGGCGCTGGGCCAGATCGCGGTCCAGCTCCACCACCGTCAGGTGGCCCAGTCGTTCAACCAGGGGCTGGGTCAATGCCGCCAGGCCGGGGCCGATCTCCACCATATTGTCGCCAGGCTGGGGGGCAATCGCATCGACGATGGCGTCGATGATGCCGTTGTCGGACAGGAAATGCTGGCCGAAGCGTTTACGGGGGATGTGCTTCACGGCGTATTCAATGTCATTGCGGGGATTCGCGGTATTCGACATAGGCGCGTGAGCGCAGCTCGTCGATCCAGCGGGCGTAGGCCTCGTCCAATTTCTTTTCGCGCACCAGGCCACGGACCATTTCGCGCTGTTCACGTTGCGACAGTGTGGCGGTGCGGCGTTCCAGCAGCTGCACCAGGTGCACGCCAAAGCGGGACACAAAGGGCGGGGCAATCTGGCCGGGCGTCAGGTTGTTGAGCACCTCTTCAAATTCCGGCACAAATTGGCCGGGACTGGCCCAGCCCAGGTCGCCACCCTGTGCGGCGCTGCCATCGGCTGAGTTTTCCTTGGCCAACTGGGCAAAATCGGCCTGCTTGTTCTGGATACGTCTCTTGAAGTCGTTCAGGCGTTCAAGGGCCGCGGCCTCGGTCAGCCGTGGGCCGGTGCGCAGCAGGATGTGTCGGGCATGTTGCTGGACGACGGCCGTGGCCACGCCACCCTGGCGTTTGTCGAGCACCTTGAGCACGTGGAAGCCTGCGCCGGAGCGCAGCACTGGGCTGATGGCGCCGGTATCCAGGCTTTGCACTGCGTTGACGAACAGCTCCGGGTAGCGGTCTGCACTGCGCAGGCCGAGCACGCCACTGTTCTTGGCATGGTCAGGGGCATCCGACAGTTCGCGGGCCAGGGCGGCGAAGTCTTCGCCTGCCAGCGCACGTTCGCGGATTTTTTCGGCCTTGGCCTGCAGTGTTGCGACTTGTTCGGGAGTTGCGTTTTCAGGTACTTCCACCAGCACCATGCCCAGATTGAGCTCCAGGGCCGACGCGTCGGTTTTGCCTTGTTGGTCACGCAGGTATTGGTCCACCTCGGCGTCGCTCACGCGCTGGCGGCTGTCCAGTTCGCGGTCGCGCAGACGGGTGATCAGGATCTGGTTGCGCAACTCCTCGCGGAACTGGGTGGGGACCATGCCGTCCTGCACCAGGCGGCGGCGCAGCTCGGTCACGCTCAGTTGGTTTTGGCGTGCCACGTTCTCTTCTGCCGCGTCAACGGCCGCATCATCGACCTTTACACCGGTTTCGCGCGCCAGCTGCAGCTGGGCTTTTTCAACGATCAACCGTTCCAATACCTGACGGACCAGTTCGGGTGTTGGGTTGGTAGCTTCACCTTGTTGCGACATCTGCTGCAAGGCGCGGCCCATCCGGGCGCGGACTTCGTTATTGGTAATGGGCTCAGAGTTCACCACAGCAACAATGAAATCGGCCTGACGGGGGCCTTCGAGTGCACGGGCCGTCAGGGGGACGCTGCTGCTGCCGGTCAATCCGGTGCCGGATGGCGATGCAGGGCGCAGGCCTTGGGCAGATACGGACAAGGCCGCCAGTGCCGCCAAGCCCAGGAGCGTCGTGCGAAATAAACGGTGGTTCATGGTTGGGGTGGAAGTGAGTGGACTTGCTTCGCGGAGAAGGCGTGGCCTTCCTCTGCTGGTGCAGGTCGGTGGTTAGTCGTATTGGCTGAAGCGGCTGGGGGTGGTGATCTGCTCGCGCAGATACTGGTAACGGGGGATGTTTTCCTTCAGGACCGACAAGGGGTTGTTGCCAACGCCCAGGCGTGTAAAGCCGACAAACTCCAGCTGGAAGGAAATTTTCTGGGTGGATGTAGTGGTGCTGGTCTGGGTTCTGTCCAGCACCACGCGGCCAACCCAGCAGCCGGCATCATATTCAAAGCCCATGATCGCGTTGACCATCTTGCGGTCATACATGCTGTAGTTCAGGCGACCCACGCTGTACCAGCGCCCCTCAGTCTGTCCGGAGCTGTTCTTGCCGTTCCACAAATCGCTGATCGGCCATTGCCAGCCCAGGTCGATCTGTTCGCTGCCATCGGTGGCCGTTGACGTGGAATCGCGTTGGTACCGGTAATTGGCGCTGATGACGCGGAAGTCGCCCGGATTCCAGCGCCCGCCGATGGTGGAGCGTTCAGATCGCCCGGTTTGCGGGTTGTACTGGATGGTGGTGTCGAAAGCCCAACGCTTGTCCCAGTTCAGCTGGGTGCCGACCAGGAAGTCGCTCCAACGGTCGGTCACGGTCGTGCCACCGGGCAGCGTCACATTCTGGTCCTTGAAGCGCAGCCTCTGGGCGAAGCTGAAACGGGCCAGCTCTTCGCTGGTGTCGGGCTCCAGGAAGCGGGTGGTCACACCCAGGGTCAGCAGATTGTTGTCGGCAATGCGGTCATTTCCGGAAAACGAGTTTTCGGTATAGACCGTAGCGAAGTTGAAGTCGTTCAGGCCGGTGTCGTAGACCGGCAGCATGCTCTGGTCGCGGTAGGGCGTGTTCACATAGAACGCGCGCGGCTCCAGGGTCTGGGTGAGGGCCTTGCCCCAGAAATTGGCGGAGCGCTCGAACACCAGGCCGCTGTCCAGGCTGAAGGTCGGAACTGTGCTGCTGGCCGAGGTGGCGCCATTGCTCAAGGCTTCGTCAAACTGGTAGCTGGTGGCATGCAACTGGACCTTGGGTGTCACAAACCAGCCTGGCGCCACCCAGGGGCGGCTGATCTGTCCCAGCGCGTAGCCACGCTTGGCATTGGGTTGCCCGGTCAGCGTGCGGTCCGCCGAGAACTCGGTGTAGTCGGTTTCCAGCGATGCATCTATGCCGCCCACGTCGTAACGTGCGTACTTGGCGTTGAGTTCGGGCAGCCGGTCGTAGGGCGGAACAATGATTGAACTGGTGCTCTGCAGGGTTTGCCATTTCAGCGTGCGCACGCTAGCGCTGAAATTGTCTTTGGCCCAACTCAGGGTTGCGTCATTGGACAGCAGGCGCTGCGTCAGCGTGGTAGACGAGCTGCCAAAGTCGGTCCAGTAGTTATCGTCACTGACCCGGTTCAATGCCACGTTTAAGCCTAAGCCGCCGATACCGGAAATTCCGGTCTGGACGGTTCCCGAATGCGTCGCAGCAATGCCCCAACGGGATTCGCCGCGTAGCTTGTCACCGGGCAGGTAATTGGCCTTGACTTGACCCTTGTATTCCGGCTCCAGGTAACGGAACTCGCCGTCCAGATTTACGCCCCGGCTGGTCATCACCGTGGGGGTGATGGTGGCGTCGCGGTTGGGCGCGATGTTCCAGTAGTAGGGAACCGTCAGCTCCGCGCCGTTGGTGCTGTCCAAACCTATGCTGGGCGGCAAAAAGCCCGATTTGCGCTTGTCCGTCAGCGGAAAGCTCATGGCTGGGAATGCCAGTATGGGCACGTCCTTGAAGCGCAGCACCGCGCCATCGGCCACGCCGACTTCTTCCTCGGTATCTATGCTGATTGAAGTGGCGCGCAGTATCCAGTCGGGCAGCCAGCTCGGGCCGGGTTGGCGGCGGCAGGTACTGTAGGTGGCGTTTTGCAGCACCATGCGGTTGTCGTCCACGAAATCGGCGCGGTCGGCCTCGCCATAAGCGCCGTTCTTGATGAACTGGTAGTGCGGCTGGACGAAAAAGCCCTCGAACGAATCCACCTTCAGCTCCAGCGCCGGGCCTTCGTAGATATTGCCAGCGCGGTTGATGCGCACATTGCCGCGCGCCTTGACCAGATCGTCGGGCTGGTAGTACTCCACCCGGTCGGCCTTCAGCACCATATCGCCTTTGCGCATCTCGGCATTGCCATCGATCACGGTGTCCAGGTCGGGCCGGCCCAGAGTGTGGTCGCCAGAGAAGAAGCTGGGCATCTGCTCCCGCATCTCTTGGGGAATCTGCTCCTGCAGCAGGGGCGTAGACTTCAGGACCAGGGGCGGTTGGGCGTCCTCGGCGCGTGCCGTGGCCGAACACAGCACGGCGGCGACAAGTGCCACAGGCGTCAGGGTAAAGCGGCCGCGGCGGGTGCTGCGCTGGAATTCAGGCATCAGGGCAGGCATGAAAGAGGTGGATCGGTCGGGCGAAAAGGTTGTACACAGAGGCGGGCCAGCTATACAGATAAGCCGGATTTGTAGAATGGATTATCCATGAGCCCTACCTCCACTCCAGCGTCTCCCGCTTCTTTACCCGATTCCGGCTCCATCGTTTGGGCTGATGCTGCGCGCGCAAGCGCCTTCCATGCCTGGCTGGAGCAGATCGCCAGCACCCACCATTTGCAAGCGCAGACCCTGCAGCTGGCCGCGGCCGACGCCGGTTTTCGCCGTTACTTCCGTCTGCAAAGCGCCCACGGCAGCTGCATCGTCATGGACGCGCCTCCCGACAAGGAGAACTGCGAGCCCTTTGTGCGCATCGCCAGCTTGTTTGCCCAGGCCGGCCTGCTGGTGCCCGAGGTGCTGGCCTGGGACCAGGCCCAGGGCTTTATGCTGCTCAGCGACCTGGGCAGGCAGACCATGCTGCAGGCCCTGCAGTCCGACGCACCTCCGCCGGCTGCCGGCCTGTTCACCCAGGCGATTGACACCCTGGTGACGCTGCAGCTGGCCTCCCAGCCCGGCGTGCTGCCGGTGTACGACGCTGCCGTGCTGCAACGCGAGCTGGCGCTGTTCCCCGACTGGTACATCGCCCGGCACCGCGGCATCACCCTGGACGATAGCCAGCGCGCCACGCTGGACAAGGTATTCGCCCAGATCGTGGCCAACAATTTGGAAGCCCCACGCGTCTACGTGCACCGCGACTTCATGCCGCGTAACCTCATGGTGGGGAATGTGGCCCCCACGCTCCCCGCTACGCGTGGTTCGCTGCCCCCCGAGGGGGCGCATTTCGCCTCGGGGCGGCCCAGCGGCGAAATCGAGAAATTAGGCGTGCTGGACTTCCAGGACGCGCTCTACGGCCCCATCACCTACGACATCGCCTGCCTGACGCGCGACGCTTTCCACAGCTGGGAAGAAGACTTTGTGCTGGACGTCACTATCCGCTACTGGCAAAAGGCGCGCAAGGCCGGCCTGCCGGTGGGCGACGATTTCGGCGCCTTCTACCGCAGCGTGGAATGGATGGGCCTGCAGCGCCACCTCAAGGTAGCCGGCATCTTCGCCCGCCTGACCCTGCGCGATGGCAAGTCCAAATATCTGGCCGATACGCCCCGTTTCATCGCTTACATCCGCGCCACCGCCGGCCGTTACCGAGAGCTGACGCCTTTGCTTCGCCTTGTCGACAAAATCGAAGGCACACAGGCGACTACGGGTTTTGCCTATGGAAGGATGTAGCCAGCGACTGGTTTGGCGCTACTTTATACATGGTGCCTTTGGCGATTCGCATGTATAAAGTGGTAGCAATTTTTCACGGAGCTTCGACTATGGCATACGGTACCCGGATGTGTTCGGTCTTAGGTTTCTGTCTGGTGGTAGCGCTTCCGGTATACGCACAGTCAGCCCCCCCGCCGAGCAAGCCAGCGGCAGCTGTGGAGCAGAGCTTGGACGCCATGCGACAGTTGGTTGCCGATGCAAGCAAGCACGGTGCTCCCTGGAACGGACCAGAATCCGGTCCGGTTGCGTACGCAGGGGCCACGGTGGCAATAGTCAGTGAAGATCTGCGCAATGGGGGTATTCTCGGCGTCGGCAAGGGTATCCAGGAAGCCGCAAAAACAATCGGCTGGAACACCAAGATTTACGACGCGGGAGGAACACCTGCAGGGCGCGCCAAGGCTCTTTCCTCAGCGCTGGCTTTGAAGCCGGATGGCGTCATCCTGGTCGGCATCGATGTAAAAGAAATTCAAGCCCAACTGGCCCCATTTGAAGAACGTAAAGTGCCTATGGTGGGCTGGCATGTTGGCCCCAATGCCGGCCCGATTGTCGGCAGTCCGATCGCCATGAACGTATCCACCAACCCGCTGGATGTGGCGCGTATCACTGCCATGGCGGCGGTAGTCGCGTCCGAGGGGCGGGCAAGTGTAGTGGTCTTCACCGATAGCAACTTCGAAATCGCCATGGCCAAGTCCAATGCCATGGCGGATGTCATACGTGCCTGCAAAGGCTGTCGCTTGCTGGAAATCAAGGACGTAGCGATTTCCAAAAGTGCCGAATTGATGCCTGCCGCGACGCAAGACCTGCTCAAACGCTATGGCACGCAGTGGACCCATGCGCTGGCCATCAACGATATTTATTTTGACTATGCCGCGCCAGAGCTGACCAATGCCGGAAAATCCAGCAAAAGTGTCAACATGCTTTCTGCTGGCGATGGCAGCGCCGCCGCCTTCCTGCGCATCCGGGCAGGCACGTTTCAGACCGGCACGGTCTCCGAACCACTGAATCTCCATGGCTGGCAGCTGGTGGACGAATTGAATCGCCTGTTGGCTCGACAGCCGGTCAGCGGCTATATCGTTCCTGTGCATTTGGTCACGGCCGACAACATCGCCTTTGATGGCGGCGCACAGCGCCAATACGACCCTGACAACGGTTACCGCAACATCTACCGGCGCATCTGGAAACGTTAAGAACACACGCCGGAATTTATTGCTGAATATGCACTTACGGCTACCCCGGTCTCTGCGCAACCAGTTCATACTGGCCCTTTCAGCACTGGCGCTGCTGGTTTTGGCGGGCGGTGTGACTGCTGTGTATGCCTTGCGCGTCAATACCAATGCCACCCAGTTATTGGCCGAAAAGCGTCTGGTGCAGATGCGGGATGCGCAAGACCTCGTCCGGCGCACCTTGCTCATCGAGCGCGAAGCCTACCAATTGACCGCTGCTGAATCTGTCGACGAGATGCGCGAGAGCTATGCCGATGTTCTCAAGCAGCTGGAGTTGTTCGACCACACCATAGACCGTCTCGCCGCGGCCGACGACGATCTTGGTGTACTTGACCTGCACGAGTCCAGCCAGTTGTTTCGCAATACCGTGAATATCGTTGGGCAATTGCAAGAAAGCAAGCTGCAAACCACTGGGCAAGCACCACCTAAAACCAGCGCCGAAGCAGACCAACAGTTCCACACGGAACTGCGCAATCAAGCGGGTCAGATGGTGGAAACAACCCAGGCCCAATCTGACCGCGTCACGCAGGACTACCGAAATGCCATGCTGGCATTGGCAGAAACCTCCCAGAAGAACCAGCGCTGGGTCACGGTGTTACTGTCAGCCAGCTTGTTGCTGGCTTGGCTGGTAGCGCAAAGTTTTCTCGGCAAACATGTGCTGGCGCGTCTGCAATTGGTTAGCAAAAGTCTGCGCAAAACCGAAGTGGGCGAGGGGCGTTTTGTGGTTCCAGTACAAGGCAGCGATGAGATTGGAGCCATGGCGCGCGCCGTTGAGCAGTTCCAGGAGGACCGCCAACAACTGGCCTTGGCCAACGCTGCGCTGCTGGTCGAAAAAGCCCGGCAAGAAGAACTCATCCGCAAGCTTGCGCAAGCCCATAGCCAGTTGCTGCAATCGGAAAAATTGGCCTCTATTGGGCAGCTCGCTGCTGGCGTGGCGCACGAAATCAATAATCCCATCGCTTTCGTGAACTCAAACCTGGGCACCCTGCAAGGCTATGTGGAGGATATTTTCAAAATCCTGGCTGCATACGAACAGAGCGAGAAGGAGTTGAGCCCCGCCACCCAAAAGACCATGTACAACTTGAAGCAGGAGGTCGACATCGTCTATTTGCGTGAAGATGTGGGTAGTCTCATGGCCGAATCGGTGAACGGTTTGCAGCGGGTCAAACGCATCGTGCAGGATCTGCGGGACTTCTCCCATGTGGACGAGACAGATAAACAATGGGCTAACCTGGAATCTGGCCTGGACAGCACATTGAACGTGGTGTGGAGCGCGCTCAAGGATAAGGCCGAGGTGGTCAAGGAATACGGCGCCATCCCGGAAATCGAGTGCATCCCCTCGCAAATCAACCAGGTGTTCATGAATCTGCTGATCAACGCCGGACAGGCGATCGAAGAGCACGGCCGCATTACCTTGCGCACCGGCCAGGATGCCGAAAATGTCTGGGTCGAGATACAGGACACGGGCAACGGCATACCTCCTGAGCATCTGGACCGCATTTTCGACCCTTTCTTCACCACCAAACCTGTTGGCACGGGCACCGGTCTAGGCCTCTCTATCTCCTACGGCATCGTTAGCCGGCATGGTGGACAGATTGAAGTGACAAGCCAGCCTGGAAAAGGCGCCACCTTCAAGGTGCTGTTACCGCGGAATGCGGTTTCCGCACGGGCGGAGACCCATTCGGAAGTGGCATGAACAAGGGTCGCGCCAGCCCCAGACCGGGAAACCGCATAATTACCCCCTCTCGCAACATGCAAGCCGCTACATACCCAATCCTCTGGGTCTGAGGGGTGCTGCCCACGTCAAGTTTTTTGCGCCAGTTTCTGGTATTTGAACTCGCCATTGAAAATGGCATTTCCGCACATCCAATAAAGCTTTATAGCTACATAAATAATAGCGTTTACCTGTATGCCCCGTTTTTACTGCCCTGCCCCTTTGGCGACCGGGGCTGTTCTTGATTTACCCGCCGGTGCTGCCCGCCACGTGCAGGTGCTGCGCATGCAGCCCGGCCAGAGCATCACCCTTTTCAACGGCCAGGGCGGCGAGTTTGAGGCCACGATTGAGCGCATGGGCCGCAGCGATGTGGCCGTGAGTGTTACTGCCCATGACCCGGTGGAGCGTGAAGCCGCGCGCGCCGTGCACATCGTGCTGGCCATGCCGGCGAACGACCGCATGGACTGGTTGGTCGAGAAAGCCGCCGAGCTCGGTGTGGCCAGCATCCAGCCCCTGGTGGCCGAGCGCAGTGTGCTGCGCCTGAACGGTGAACGCGCCGACAAAAAGCGCGCCCACTGGTTTGCCGTGGGCGTAGCCGCCTGCGAACAATCCGGCCGCAATAGCGTGCCCGAGGTCTACCCCGTGCGTAGCTTTGCCGACTGGGTGGCCACGGCAGACGCCGGCCTGCTGCTGTCGCTGCGTCCCGGCAGCCAGCCGATGTTGAAGGCGCTACCCGCCAGCGGCCCCATCCACTTCCTCAGCGGCCCCGAGGGCGGCCTCAGCCCCGCTGAGGAAGACGCGGCCACCGCCCGTGGCTACCAGCCGGTGACCCTGGCCAACCGCGTGCTGCGCGCCGAGACCGCGCCCCTGGCCGCGCTGGCCCAACTCCAGTTCTGACGATGGACGACACGACGCTCCCCGACAGCGACACCACGCTGTCGGATTACTTCCGTGATGCTGACTTTGCAGCCGAATCCCTGCTGGCCTTCCGCATCGACGCGCAGGGCGCGCTGATTGACGCACTGCGCGCCCTGTTCCACGGTCCGGCCGGCCTGGTGCGCCTGCGCCTGTGGGTCTTCATGGGCCTGCTGGGCCAGAGCGAAGCCAGCCTGAGCCGTGATGACATCAACGAACTGTTCCACGCCGTGCGCCCGGAAGCGCTGGACACCGTGTTCAAACGCTTCCGCGACACCGGCCTGCTGCTGTGGGACGAAACCCAGCGCCGCACCAGCCTCACGCCGCTGGCGCAGCAGCTGTCTGCCGTGCTGGGCGTGCTGAATACCGCGCCGCCGGCCGATGGCGAAGACGGCGACCTGGCCAGCTTGCTGAGCCAGGTGGTCGGTGCAGACCAGCTCGGCACGCTGGACGCCGCCCAGGTCCAAATGCTGCAAGCCCAGCTGGGCCGCCTGCATGCCGAGTTCGAGGACGCCATCGCCAGCGGCTCCGAATTCCGCCTGCGTGAGGCGCGCAAACGCTACGACCGCGCCGCGCGCTTGATCGACAAGGCCTCCACCGCCATCACCGCCATCATCAGCCACGCCCACGGCCATGTGGTGATGGAGCGCGCCGCCCGGGCCCTGGGCCAGGCGCAGAGCCGCTTGCTGGCCATGGCCAGCCAGTTCAACCGCGCGCTGCAACAGGTGGACCGCCAGCGCGTCACTCTGGGCACCACCGGTATCACCAGCACCGACGTGAAACGCTGGATGCAGACCGTTGCCGCCCCCGAACATTTGCTGCAGGACGCGCTGGCCTGCCCGGTCGCGCCCGTCATGCTTGCCCCCCATGAATTGCTGGATGTGACCGAAGCAGAATTTGAACGCGACCGCCCCACGCTGGCCCTGCCCGATGCCTTGCCGGTATCCCAGGCCGCGCCGCTTGGCGAACTCAGCGCCGTGGCCCTGCCGCAGGCGCTGGCCGATCTGTCCGAGCTGCTGGCCAGCTGGAACACCGACGGCAGCGAGCCACGCACCGCCGTCCAGGCCTTGCTGGGTGCCGAGCCTCTTGAAGCCGCCTATGCCGAGGTGGCCTACAAGGCCCAACTGCTGCCGCTGCTGGGCGACGCCCAGGCCTGCCTGCTGCCCGGTGCCACCGGTGATCTGGCGCGCCAGCCCTGGCGCGTGGAATGGAGTACCGAGTTGCTGGACCTGCAGCACCCCGTGCTGGCCCAGGTCAGCGCCGGCGCGCTGCACCCGGTGCTGCCCCCGAACGAATCTATTGAGAAGACTACCCCATGACCGACGAAGCCGCCCTGCTGGTCGCCGAGCTGCTGGCCCGCCGCAGCCTGCCGCGCACCCACCCCCGCGTGAAGCGCGCGCTGGTGAACGCCGAACTGTTCGCCCAGGTGGAACAACGTCTGGCCGACATCGGCCTGCGCTGGATGGACAACATTTACGCCGAGCACGTCAGCCTGGCCCTGCTGCCTGCCGCGCAAAGCACCGTGATGGGCGAGGCCGGCCTCAACGCCAACAACAACCTGGAGCTGCCGCGCGACGGCCAGGCCCTGCTGGTCGTGCTGTGGGCGCTGATCATCTTGCCCAAGCGTGAACGCCAGACCAGCCGCGCCCCAGTCGCCGAGACGCAGAACGACATGTTCGCCAGCAGCAAGCCGCTGCCACCGGTGCGCGATGTCAGCCCGGTGCTGTCGTACAAGGCCCTGCTGGAAGACTACGGCACGCAGCTGGGCAAAAAGACCCGGCTCGACGGCAACCTCAAGTTGTTGGAGCGCCACGGCTTCATCCTGCGCCGGCAAGACGACATTGCTGAAGGCCCGTTGCTAGACGTGCTGCTGGACTACGACATCATGGCCCCGCGCATCCTGGACGGCGCCCTGGCCGACGTGCTGGCCCGCGAGCAAGCCGCCCGCCTGGCCGCTGAAGCCCAGCTGGCTGCCGAAACCCCTACCGAAGACTGAGCCCATGTTCCATCTGCAAAGCCTTGAGCTGGTCCACTGGGACTACTGCCAACGCGTCAGCCTGCCGCTGGACGCCAGCATCATCACCATCGCCGGCCCCAACGGCTCCGGCAAGACCACCCTGCTGGATGCGCTACGCACCCTGCTGGGCCTGAAATGCTCGTCGCCACGCGACTTCAAAACCTATGCCCGCCACGCCGGGGCCAACGTAGCCTGGCTGCGCGCCGTGGTGGACAACCGCCCGCATAACCGCCAGACCAGCAGCCGCCCGTTTGCCAAACGCCTGCTGTACAGCGACCAGGTCACCCTGGCCTGCCGCATCGAACGCAACGGTGGCGACTGGCAGCGCCGCTACATGGTGCTGGAAGGCGACGTCAGCATCGAGCAGCTGAGCGAAAAACCCGAGAAAGAGCTTGCCACCATGGGCATAGAGGCCTGGGGCAAAACCCTGTCCGCCGCCGGCCTGTCGCCGGCGATTGCCAAGGTGCTGTCGCTGGAGCAGGGCCAGACCGACCGCCTGTGTGAATTCAGCCCGCGCGAGCTGCTGCGCCTGGTGTTTGACGTGTTTGGCGACCAGGAGGTGTTGAACCACTACGACACCGCCCGCGAACACCAGCAGCAGCTGGCCCGCGAGATGGAGCAGGCCAGCCACGAGCTGGACCACAGCAAGGCCCAGCTGGCCGAGCTGCAAAGTCGCGTCAGCAACTACCAGAACTGGCAGCACAAGGTGCAGGAGCATGAGCGCCTGGCCACCGAGGTGGTGCCGGTGCTGGAATGGCATATCCAGCGCCAAAAGCTCACCGAGCGCAGCCGCGAGCAGCGCCGCCAGCGCCAGCACGCAAGCCAAAACATCGCCCAGCGCAAGCAGGACAATGACAAGCTGCTCTCTTTATTGGAGCAACGCAGTCAGGCCGAAGACAATGAAGCCCGCCTGCTGCGCGAGCGCGATGCGGCCAATGTGCAGCGCGAAAGCTGCCGCGACCTGGAGCGTCCGCTGGAAGATCTGGTCAAGCGCGAAACCGAGCTGCTGGCCCTGGTGGACAAGGAAAGTGACGCCGAGGCGCTGAACGCCCACCTCAACACCCTGCACAGCCAGCAGGCCGCGCTGCAGGCCAAGCACAGCGCTGTGCTACAAAAAAGAGAGCTGGTTGCGCAGGCTTTATCTGCGCTGGAAGGCCAAAACACCCCACCCCACCCGGAAGACGCCCGGCGGCTGCGCCAGCGTCTGCAGGCCGCCAAGATCAGCCACCGCTTCCTGGCCGAGGTGGTCGAGGTGCGCGACGAATATTGGCGCGCCGCGGTCGAAGGTGTGCTGCGCCCGCTGCGCTGGATGGTGCTGCTGGAGAAAAATGACGACCTGACCCAGGCCGACACCATCGCCAGCGCAGACCGCTACCGCCACTACATCACCGCCCCCGGCGACCCGGTGCCGACGGCTGACGCGCAATCGCTGCTGGCGCAGACGAAGTTCGATGCCAAGCTGCCGCGCTGGCTGATCCAGCAGCTGCAAAACCTGCGCTGCGTGGACAACCCGGCCGAGGGCCGCAAGACCAGTGGCAGCTGGATCACCCCGCAGGCCTATAGCTTTGACGGGCGCGGTGCGCGCTCGGTGTGGGTGGAGCCGCGCGACCACCAGTTCGGTGCCGCCGCTCTGGTAGCCCGCCGCGACGGCCTGGAGCGCGACCTGCGCCGCCTGGACGGCGAACTCGGCCCGCTGACGCAGGAGCTGATGGCCGTAAAACGCCAGGTCAAGGACATCCAGAAATCGCTGGAGGGCCATAGCGCCGCCGAAGAGCTGGCCCGCCGCAGCGAAGAGTTCGCCGCTGCCCGCGAAGCATGGCCCGGCGCCAAGCAGGCCCGCATCGCTGCCGCCCAGCATTGGCAGGCGCTGGACAAGGCCTATGGCGACGCCAAGACCCGGTACCAGCAGGTCGACACCCAGTACCGCCAGACCGAGCAGGCCCTGCGCCAGAAGCACCAGGAGGCCGACCGTCTGATCGCCGAGCTGGCGCAGCGCCGCAAGCAGCTGACCGTGGATGTGGACAACTCCAATACCCGGCGCGGCCAGATCCCGCCGCAATGGCGCACGCCCGAGCTGCTGCAGTCCCTGGTGAAGACCTACCAGAACGACACGCAAGCCCGCCTGCGCCTGCAGTCGGTGCACGAGGAATTGCAACTCGACACCTGGGAAAAAGACGCCACGGTGGAAGAACGCTACCGCCGCATGGAGGTGCTGGTGCGCGAACAGGGCTTGAACCTGGGCGACCACCAGGCCAAGAATGCCCAGGCCGCCATTGCCGTGCACAACGCCCGCGAGAGCTATATCGAGGTGCTGCGCACCACCGTGCGCCGCTACCGCAAGAACATCCAGGAACTCGGCGAGCTGGCCGGCGTGGCCGTGAATGCCGACCTGCCCGCGCTGGAAAACAGCGACACCGTGCTGGCCCAGGCCGGCCTGAAGGTGCACTTCAACTTCGACGGCAAGGGCAGCATCGGCATGAACGACGGCGAGGCCTCGGGCGGCCAGCAGGTCATCAAGTCGCTGATCCTGCTGGTGGCGCTGCTGAAGGACGACGAAACCGCCTCCGGCGGCTTTGTCTTCATCGACGAGCCCTTTGCCCATCTGGACGTGCGCAACATCCAGTTGGTCGGCCACTTCCTGCGCTCCACCCAGGCGCAATACGTGCTGACCACGCCTATCACCCACAATCTGGAAGTCTTCGAGCCCGCCGAGATCACCCTGATCACCAGCAAGAAGCCGAAGAACGCCAAATGGGCACCGCCCATCGCGGTGGCCAAGCGGCGGGGTGTCGTTACCAGCACACCATGATCGAGACCACCGCCACGGGCAAAGGCAAGCGCACCTGCCAGTCCCAGGCGGGGTTTGCCGGCTTGCCAGCGTTGCGCGAAGTGCAGCGCATTGTGCTGTTGCGGTGGTTGGCGTCAGATGCCAAGGAGCGGGCCTGGCAGTCGCTGCTCAACGAGGCGGGTACGGAGTACCTCGACCACACCGAAACCTTGCTGCAAGCTCTGCTGGAAGCGGGCGCACTGCAGGTCAAGCAGGGTTTTAAAAATGGCCAATGGTGGCCGCTGCGCATCGTCTGGACGGATCTCCCCCAGCTACAAAAAATCTGTGGCATACAGCCCGCTGACGAACGTGACGCGCAGCGCCAGGATCTGCAGCAGCAGCTGCAGGTCCTGGCCTCTGCCCAGCCCTGGGTGGCTAGTGCCGTTCAAAGTAGCCTGGTTTTGCCCACGGCAAGTTTGGTCGCCAGGGCACAGCTGCTGCACGCTTTGTCTGAATGGCATGCTGAACAGCGTTTTGGCTTAAGGCAAGACTTCGCCCTGTTTGCCCGCGAACACACCAAAGACATCAAGCTCCATGAATGGGCCTGGCTGGAAGCACATTGCGACCTGGAAGGCCTGGGCATCGGGCGTTTTGAACCCTTGCTGTGGCTGGGTGGCGCACTTCGTTTGCAGGGCCCGAATGGCCAACTGGATGCCGCAGCCCTGGGTTGGGCCGCCATACCGGCCCGGCGCCTGGACTCGCGCATGACGGTGGCGACAGGCCCGGCCCGCTACTGGCTGGTCGAAAACCGGGCTAGTTTTGAGCGCTGCGCTGTGAAAGCACCGACGGACCATTGCGTCGTATGGCTGCCGGGGCGGCCATCGCAAGATTGGCTCAAGGCCATGCAATGGTTGCTGGAGCAGGCCCCTGCGCCTGCAGACATCAGCTGCGACCCCGATCCCGCGGGCATCGAAATTGCGCTCACAGCAGGTCAACTTTGGATGCAGCGTGGACTCGCTTGGCGCTGCACCCATATGGCACCCGAACTCTGGCAGGACGGCAAAACATTGCCACTTACCCACTATGACCGCCAGACCCTGGAGCGCCTGGCACTGCACATCGACCTACCCGCCGATCTGGTCGTGTTGCGAGACTATTTGCAACGTACGGCATGCAAGGCGGAACAAGAAGGCTGGCTGTGAGAAAAAGTATCGTAGATACTGCGCGCCTACCGACCAAAGAGTGACATGCATTTCGAAACTGAACTGGCCCAACACCGCACCTACTTGCTGCGCTTTGCGCGTCTGCAGCTGCGCAACGATGCCTGGGCCGAGGATGCCGTATCCGAGACGCTGCTGGCCGCTTTAAGCAAGCCGCAATCCTTTGGCAGCAAGTCACAGCTCAAGACCTGGCTGGTCGGCATCCTCAAGCACAAGGTGCTGGACCTGTTTCGCAGCCATGCCCGCGAGGTGTGTTTGGACAGCGAGGGCGAAGAGACTGGCGCGGAAGAGCTGGAGAACTTGGTGTTCAAGGCCGACGGACATTTCGCGCAGACGCCCGCAGACTGGGGCAACCCCGAGCAGGACCTGCATTCGCGGCAGTTTTTTCTGGTGCTGGAGGCGTGCACCGATAAATTGCCGGCGGTGTTGGGTCGTGTGTTCCTGATGCGCGAGTGGCTGGAGCTGTCCAGCGAAGAAATTTGTAAGGATCTTGGCCTGACGTCGACTAATCTTTACGTCCAGTTGCACCGTGCCCGTTTACGGTTGCGTGAATGTCTGGAGCTCAACTGGTTTGGCGCATCAAAGGAGGCTACGTGATCCCGTTACGGCGCACCTGCAAGCAAGTTGCAGCCATTCTGATCGCCCGTGAGGACCGCGCCATCACCTTGCCTGACAGTGTGGCTTTGCGCCTGCATTTGATGGCGTGCAAAGCCTGTCCACGTTTCGAGCGTCAATTGCTCACCATGCGCAATGCCATGCGGCAATGGCGCCACTATGCGGACGACGTGGAAACCGACGCTTAGGCGACAGAATTTGCCCTGTGTATGGGCCCGCCTGCAACAGCTGCACAAGTATTTTTGTGCTTATGGGCCAGATGTAGCATAATCAATTGGTTCAGCCGCTTCAACGGCTGCACGGGTTTGCGGTGAATGGTCAGTTTCGCGTCTGCTTTAGTCTTCAATGGTTTGTTGATTGCGGTTATCGGACTCCATCGCGTTTTGCGTTTTTTTGAGGAGTCCTTTCATGGGCAACAAACTTTACGTGGGCAACCTGCCCTACTCTTTCCGCGATGAAGACATGCAACAGGCTTTCAGCCAGTTCGGCTCCATCTCCAGCGCCAAGGTCATGATGGAACGTGACACCGGCCGCTCCAAGGGTTTCGGCTTTGTCGAAATGGGTAACGATGCTGAAGCACAAGCTGCTATCAAGGGCATGAACGGTCAGTCCATGGGCGGCCGTAACCTGGTTGTCAACGAAGCCCGTCCGATGGAGGCTCGTCCTCCCCGCACCGGCGGTGGTGGCGGCTACGGTGGTGGCAATGGTGGCGGCGGCTACGGCGGCGGCAACGGTGGTGGTTACGGCGGTGGCCGCAACAGCTACTAAATCTTGCCAACAGGAGGTTTTGCCTCCTTTCGCAAATTTGAAAAAGGGCCCCCTGGGCCCTTTTTTATTGCCTGCGCATTTTCGTACTTACAGCCATCGTATTTTTTAGTTGAAATCTTTTGATCTAGTCGCATAATGCAAAAGTGTGGGTTCAAAATCCACACAAGTTTGCGGTGTCGGTCAGTTTCGCGTCCTTGCTTTCGGTTGATTGCGTTTTCGGAACTCCATCGCTTTATTAATGTGTTTTTGAGGAGTCCCTTGATGGGCAACAAACTGTACGTCGGCAACCTGCCTTACTCAGTGCGCGACAACGATCTGGAGCAATCTTTCAGCCAGTTTGGCAGTGTCACCAGCGCCAAAGTGATGATGGAGCGTGATACGGGCCGGTCGAAGGGTTTCGGTTTTGTGGAAATGGGCAGCGATGCCGAAGCACAAGCCGCTATCAATGGTATGAATGGTCAGCCTCTGGGTGGCCGCAGCTGCGTTGTGAACGAAGCACGCCCCATGGAAGCCCGTCCTCCCCGTAGCGGTGGCGGCGGTGGTTATGGCGGCGGCGGTGGTGGTGGTTACGGCGGCGGCCGTGGCGGCGAAGGCGGCGGTGGTTACGGTGGCGGCGGCGGTGGTCGTAGCGGCGGTGGCGGTTACGGCGGCGGTGGTGGCCGTGGTGGTGAGGGTGGCGGTTACGGCGGCGGCGGTGGTCGCAGCGGTGGCGGCGGTGGTGACGGTGGTTTCCGTAGCCCCTACGGTTCCGGTCCCCGCAGTGGAGGCGGTGGCAATGGCGGCGGTGGCCGCGGCGGCTACTGATATATCGGCTGCACTTTGCAGAATTGAAAAAGGCTCCTCAGGAGCCTTTTTTGTTGCCTATTGAAAGCGCACTAGGGATTTTCTGGGGGCGTTGCCTGCCTAGGTTTGCGTGCACGACCTACCAATAATTTATCAAATACCGCGTTTGGCAGCAGGCGCAGGACTTTGGCGACGACACCCATCTGCCAGGGAATGACACGGTAGCTATTGCCAGCCTGGATGGTCTGGAATGCCTTGTCCGCAAAGTCTTGCGCTTGCATCAGGAACGGCATTCCATAGCCGTTTTTCTGGGTTAGCGGCGTATCCACATAGCCGGGGCAAATGGTGACAACTTTGACCCCACTCCCGCGTAGCTCACCGCGCAGACTTTCGCAATAGCTGATGACGCCTGCATTGCTGGCGCAGTAGGCGCCGTGGCCAGGCAGACCGCGGATGCCGGCCACACTGCCTATGCCAACTAACGCCCCGCTGCCGCGTTGCTGCATGGCATGGATGAAGGGGTGAAAAGTGGCTGCTGTGCCTACGTTTTTGGTGGCAAAAGTTTGCGCCATGATGGCAAGGTCTTCGTACACCGCAGTGTCTACGCCGACGCTGGCTCCCGCGCAGGCGACCACCACGTCTGGCACGCCTTGCTGGGCGATGCAGGCCTTGCCGGCCGCTACGATGCTGTCTGTTACAGAAACGTCTGCACTATATATTTGATAGCTGCTTGTGCTGATTCCATTTGCGCTAGCCCATGATTCAATGACTGAAGTGCGACGGGCAACCAGGGCCAGGCGATAGCCGGCCTGGAAGTAGCGTAGTGCCAGAGCCTGGCCAATGCCGCTGGACGCTCCGGTAATGAATGCCAGTGGAGACGAGGACATCGGTTTACTTATTGGAAGGTGCGGGAGCGGGTACCAACAGGCCACGCACGCGCCCCTGGAGTTGCATCACGCGGTCTAGATTGTCATAGTCCATGGAGTCGGCCGTGAAGGTGTCTGTGCCACGGGTGATGACCACCGGCAGGTTGGAGCGGACGCGCTCGGTATTCAGATAGGCGTGCAGGAAGTTGCTGCGCAGCTCCAGGCGCGGCTGGACAACACCGCTCTTGTCGGTGGCGGCGTCACGGACCACGATGGCGTTTTGAAAGAGCTGTACTTCTGAGCCGTCGCCATTGCTGAGGCCTCGGTCGCCGCTGGCCGTGGTAACCAGGCCGTCCGGGTTGACTGAGCGGATCCGGACTTTGTCGATTTCGATGGTGTCGGTGTCTGGAAAATGGCGGGCTTCCACCCCCATGACTTCGCTTTTCAAGCGTCCGGTGGAATCGAAGGTTTTAACCGAAAATTTTCGCATGAAGTAATCGGGTTCGTGGGTGGCCGCAACCGGTGCAGCTGCTGGCGCAAAGATGGGTGTATTGCGCACCAGCCAATAGGTACCCAGCGCCAAAACACCCATCAACAGAACGGGCAGGTAAATGGAAACCTGCTCCCAGGCGGCACGCAGCAGGGATTTCACGCTGTGTACTCTTCCAGTAGGCGCGCATAGTGGCCGCTGGCCACCAGCAGCAGATCGCAAAATTCGCGGGCCGCGCCCTGGCCACCGGAACGCTGGGTGGTGTATTGCGCCGCTGCCAGTACTTCGGCTTGGGCATTTGCTGGGGCGCAGGCGATAGCGCTACGGCGCATAACGGGCAGGTCGGGCCAGTCGTCGCCCATGGCCGCAGCCTGTGACCAGTCCAGGCCGAGTGCTGCCAGCGTTTGTTCAGCCGCCGGGCGCTTGTCCTCGGTGCCGAAATGTACGTGGGTGATGCCCAGCGCCTGCAGCCGATTGCGCAGCGGCAGGGAGTCGCGTCCGGTGATGACGGCGGGCGTGATGCCGGCTTTCTGCAACAGCTTCAGGCCGTGGCCGTCCAGTGTGTTGAAGCGCTTGAGGGTTTCACCGGTCTCTGAAAAATACAGGCCACCGTCGGTCAAGACGCCGTCAACATCGAAGAAGGCGACGCGGACGTTCTGGGCGCGCAACAGCAGCTCTGGCGCGAATGCGATGGCAACGGCGGCCATCAGATGACTTTGGCCCGCATCAGGTCGCCAATATGCACTACGCCAACCAACGTGTCCTCTGCATCCACGACCAGTACGCAGGTGATGCGGTGTTGTTCCATCAGCTCGGCGGCTTCTACGGCCAGCGCATCGGGCCGAATGCTGCGGGGGTGGCGATGCATCACGTCTTGGGCATGCATGGCGCGCAGGTCAACGCCGTTTTCAATCAAGCGTCGCAAATCTCCATCGGTGAATACACCCAGCACCTGCTGTTGGGCGTCTACCACTGCGGTGATGCCTCCCTTGGCGCTCATTTCACGCATCATGTCGCTGAAAGCGGTGTCTGGTGCGACGCTGGGCACATCGTCACCTGAGCGCATCACGTCGCTGACATGGGTGAGCAGTTTGCGTCCCAGCGCGCCGCCAGGGTGAGAGCGCGCAAAGTCTTCGGCCTTGAAGCCACGTGCATCCAACAGGGCTACGGCCAACGCGTCACCCAGGGCCAGCTGGGCGGTGGTGCTGGCGGTGGGCGCCAGGTTCAGCGGGCAGGCCTCTTTGTCCACGCCGCCGTTCAATATCTCGGTGGCATGCTGGGCCAGTGTGGACTGCAAATTGCCGGTGATCGCAATCAGGGGCACGCCCTGGCGCTTGAGCACCGGCAGCAGCACAGTAATCTCCGCGCTTTCACCGCTGTTGGAAATGGCCAGGACGATGTCCATCGCGCGGATCATGCCCAGGTCGCCGTGGCTGGCTTCGGCCGGGTGTACGAACAGCGCGGGCGTGCCGGTGGAAGCGAGTGTGGCGGCAATTTTGCGGCCCACATGGCCACTTTTGCCCATGCCCATGACGACGACGCGGCCGCGCAAGGCGAGGATCATCTGCACCGACCGGGCGAAGGAGTCCGTGATGCGACGCTTCAGGTCCGTGACGGCTGCAGCTTCGATATCCAGGGTGTCAAAAGCCTTGCGCAAGGCACGTGCGGGATCGAAGGAAGCAGTGGTCGGCGGTGCGGATGTCATGCCGTCGATTCTATCGGCGCGCATGCTGCGGTTCTTTTCGAGGGAATGCGCATTTCCCTTGTTAGCATGCTGGCATGACCGCTCTGGAATTGACACTGATGTACCTGCTGGCCGCTGTACTGGGGGTGGTGACGTTCCGCTCGCTGAAGCTGCCACCCATGCTGGGTTATCTGGTGGTAGGTGTGGTCATCGGCCCGAATGCGCTGGCGCTGGCGCAGAACTCAGAGGGAATCAAGCACCTGGGTGAGTTCGGTGTGGTGTTTCTGATGTTTGTCATCGGGCTGGAATTTAATTTGCCCAAGTTGCGCGCCATGCGTGGCCATGTGTTTGGCCTGGGCTTGCTCCAGGTGGCCGGCACCATGCTGATCGCCACGTTTGCCTCATTGATGTTTGCCACCATGGCGCCCACGCTATGGCGTATGGAGTGGCGTACCGCTTTGGCGCTTTCGGGGGCGTTGGCCATGAGCAGCACGGCCATTGTGGTGAAGCTGATGGCCGAGCGACTGGAGCTGGAGTCGGAGCATGGCAAGCGCGTGATGGGTGTGCTGCTGTTCCAGGATTTGGCCGTGGTGCCCTTGCTGGTTTTGATTCCGGCCTTGGGTGCATCGCCTGAAGAACTGCTGATGTCACTGGCTCTGGCGTCCATCAAGGCGGCGGCGCTGATTACCGTGTTGTTGGTCGGCGGGCAGAAGGGAATGCGCTGGTGGCTGACGATCGTGGCGCGACGGCGGAGCGAAGAGCTGTTTGTGCTGAACCTATTGCTGATCACCCTGGGCCTGGCCTGGTTGACCGAGCTGGCGGGCTTGAGCCTGGCCCTGGGGGCTTTCATTGCTGGCATGCTGATTTCAGAGACCGAATACAAGCACCAGGTGGAAACCGACATACGGCCATTCCACGACGTGCTGCTGGGCTTGTTTTTCATCACCATCGGCATGCTGCTGGACTGGCGCCTGGTGCTGGAGCATTGGCCCCTGGTGCTGTTGCTGGTGACCTTGCCGGTGTTGTTCAAGCTGGCCCTAGTTGCGGCGCTATCCAAGTCGCTGGGCGGTACGGCGGGTGTCTCCTTGCGTACCGGCCTGTACCTGGCCCAGGCGGGTGAATTCGGTTTTGTGCTGCTGACCTTGGCCCAGGAAAACAAGCTGGTGCCGGCCTCGCTGTTGAACCCGATTCTGGCCAGCATGGTGCTGTCCATGCTGGCAACCCCGTTCATCATCATGTACAGCAACCGTATCGTGATGAAGCTAGTGAGCAGCGAATGGTTGCAGCAGTCGCTGCAGATGACCACCATTGCCCGCAAGTCCATCAATGCCAACAAGCACGTGATCATTTGCGGCTATGGGCGTTGCGGGCAAAACCTGGCGCGTATGTTGGAGCGCGAGAGCATTCCCTATATGGCGCTGGACCTGGACCCGGACCGGGTGCGCAAGGCTGCCGCGGCTGGCGATTCTGTGGTGTTCGGCGATGCGGCGCGGCTGCAGGCTTTGATGGCCGCCGGCCTGGCCCGGGCCAGCGCGGTGGTCATCACCTACCTGGATGTGCCGGGTGCCATGAAGGTGCTGGCCAACACCCATACCCATGCACCCCAGGTGCCGGTGATTGTGCGCACCCAGGACGATCACGACCTGGAAAAGTTGCGCAATGCCGGCGCCACCGAAGTGGTGCCCGAGGCCATCGAGGGATCTCTGATGCTGGCCAGCCATGCCCTAGCCCTGGTGGGCGTGCCCATGCGCAGAGTGATACGGGTGGTGCAGGACCAGCGTGATGCGCGCTACAACCTGCTGCGTGGCTACTTCCACGGGGCCGACGATGACGGCGTGGACGAATTGCGCCACGAACGGTTGACGACCGTGACCCTGACCATCGCCGCCAAGTGCCTAGGCAAACCGCTGGGTCGTCTGGCTCTGCACGCGATGGGTGTGCGGGTGGTCAGCTTGCGCCGGCACAGTGGCAAAACCGAGCTACCCGGAGACGATGTGCTGCTGGAAGACGGTGACACCCTGGTCTTGTCCGGCAAGGCCGAGACCCTGGCATTGGCGGAAGAGAAGTTTCAAAAAGGTTGAGCTGGGCAGCGGCGCAGCCGCGCAAGGCACAATAGCGGCCCTCCCCATTTTTGGTTGATTTCCCATGACAAGCTTTAGCGTCAACGCATACCTCAAGGCCCATATGCGCACGGTGCCCGATTGGCCTGCGCCGGGCGTGCAGTTCCGGGACATCACTCCCTTGCTGCAAAACCCCCGGGTGTTTCGCGTAATGATCGATGCGTTCGTGCACCGCTACATGGACCCGGCTCTGCGCCCGGACGTGGTGGCCGGGCTGGACGCGCGCGGCTTCATTCTGGGTGCGGTGGTGGCTTACGAGCTGAATATCGGCTTTGTACCCATCCGTAAAAAGGGCAAGCTGCCGTTCACCACGGTGGAAGAAACCTACGAGCTGGAATATGGCAGTGCCACGGTGGAGCTGCACACCGATGCTGTTAAAGCCGGCGACCGCGTGCTATTGATAGACGATCTGATCGCCACTGGCGGCACCATGATGGCCGGCAAGAAGCTGCTGGAAAAACTCGGTGCCACCGTGGTAGAAGGCGCGGCCATTGTGGATTTGCCCGAGCTGGGTGGTTCTACCAAGCTGCAGGAAAGCGGGCTTCCATTGTTCACCCTGGTGGATTTCGCCGGGCACTGAAAGTCTGCTCAGAACCCGGCTTATTTGCCGATACAGAACTGCGAAAAGATCACGCCTAGCAGGTCGTCGGCGCTGAAGGCTC
This sequence comes from Rhodoferax sp. GW821-FHT07F03, assembly GCF_059418745.1. Lineage (NCBI taxonomy): Bacteria > Pseudomonadati > Pseudomonadota > Betaproteobacteria > Burkholderiales > Comamonadaceae > Rhodoferax > Rhodoferax sp. GW821-FHT07F03. The sequence goes on along the minus strand of NZ_JBWKQM010000007.1, from coordinate 287,693 downwards.
CGGTGATTTCGTTCAGGGCGTTCTGCGCCAGGCGCAGTTCTTCGGCCAGCAAGTCCAGTGACTGGGCCTGGCTGGCCAGATGCGCCACCGCCATCTCGATGTGCTCGTCCACATGCTGCAAGGCGTGCACATGGCGAGCCCGGGCGATGAAAACCCCCTCGGGCGAGGTTTGCCATCCGGCCACTTCCAGCAGTTTGTGGCGCAGTTGGTCTAGCCCGGTGCCGATCTTGGCAGACAGGGTTAGGGCGTCTGCAGCGGTGGAGGTGGCTGCATCCGATTTGTTCCAGACATCGATGACCGGTACGCGGGACGGCAGTTTTTGTGCCAGTTCGGCGCCAATGGCGGCGTCTGCTTGCTGGTAGTCTGCTAGTTGGGCGCGGGTCAGGTCGTGTAGGAACAGCACCGCGTCGGCCGCTGCGATTTCCGCCCAGGCGCGTTCAATGCCTATGGTTTCGATGGCGTCATCACTGCTGCGCAGGCCGGCGGTATCGATGACGTGGATGGGCACGCCTTCGATCTGGATGGTTTGCGCCACCTTGTCGCGGGTGGTGCCAGCGATGGGGGTGACGATGGCCAGCTCGGCCCCCGCAAGCGCGTTCAGCAGCGACGACTTGCCCGCGTTCGGTTGGCCGGCAATCACCACCTTGATTCCTTCGCGCAGCAGTGCCCCCTGGCGTGTGCGCTGCATCACTGCGGCCAGGCGTTGCTGCAGTTTTGATAGCTGCCCGTGCGCGTCCGCCTTGCGCAAGAAGTCGATTTCTTCCTCAGGAAAATCCAATGTGGCCTCGACCAACATGCGTAGGTGTACCAGGCCATCGCGCAGGCTGTGGATCTCCTGCGAGAACTCGCCAGACAGTGAGCGGGTGGCGCTGCGCGCTGCGGCTTCGGTGCTGGCGTCGATCAGGTCGGCAATCGCCTCGGCTTGCGCCAGGTCGATCTTGTCGTTCAGGAAGGCGCGCTGCGTGAACTCGCCAGGCTGGGCCAAGCGCATGCCCATGGCTGCACCCGCTTCCAGGCAGCGCGCCAGCAGCAGCTGCAGCACCACTGGCCCGCCATGGGCCTGCAGCTCCAGCACGTCTTCGCCGGTATAGGAGTGTGGTGCCGGGAAGTGGATGGCCAAGCCCTGGTCTATGGCCTGGCCAGCCGCGTCGCGGAACGGCAGATAGGTGGCTTCGCGGGCTTTCAGCGGGCGGCCACACAGGGCTTCGATGATGGGTGCGATCTGCTTGCCGCTGACCCGCACAATACCGACAGCACCACGTCCGGGTGCTGTGGCGATGGCGGCGATGGGGCTGGTGTCGCGAGCTTGCATGGTGGGCGCTTTCAATAAAAAAGCCGCTCAACCTAGAAGATTGAAGCGGCCTTTGGCGTTCAAGACACTACCTGGCTAGGGGTACCACGGCGTTCAGACCAGGAACCCGTGGAACCGGCTTTGCCGGGCCACTGGGTTCGCCCCCCTGCGTGTCGTATCGGCTTTTCAAGTCGATACGAGGGGGTTGGCGAAAACACGCAGTGTGTAGCCTGGGGGTGTTTCAAAATTTCGGCAGGTGGAACTTCGGTGGCACACCCATGCGGGTATTGATGATCCATTGCTGGGCAATGGACAAGGCGTTGTTGGTAATCCAGTACATCACCAAACCGGCCGGGAAAAAGAAGAACATCACCGAGAAGGCCAGTGGCATGAACCACATCATCTTGGCCTGCAGTGGATCCGGCGGAGCGGGGTTCAGCGAGGTTTGCAACATGGTCGTCAAAGCCATGACGATGGGCAGGATGTAGTACGGGTCAGGCGAAGACAAGTCGTGGATCCACAGCGCCCAGGGGGCGTTGCGCATTTCTACGCTGGACAGCAGCACGTTGTACAGCGCGATGAATACAGGGATCTGGATCATGATGGGGAAGCAGCCACCCATGGGGTTGATCTTTTCCTCGCGGTAGATCTTCATCATGGCCTGTTGCATTTCCTGTGGCTTGTCCTTCAGGCGCTCACGCATTTCGGTAATGCGCGGGTTGATGGCCTTCATCTTGGCCATGCTGGCGTAGGCCTTGGCATTCAGCCAGTAGAAAGCGATCTTCAGCAGCAGCACCAGGGCCACGATGGACCAGCCCCAGTTTTGGATCACGCTGTGCAACTGGTCCAGCAGCCAGTACAAAGGCTGGGCCAGGATGGTCAAGCGACCATAGTCTTTTACACGTTCCAGACCGGGCGAGAGTTTTTCCAGTACTTTTTCGAGTTCAGGACCCACGAACATGCGGGCTTCCACTGTCTTGCTGGCACCCGGTGTGATGTCGTTCATGGGGGTAATCATGCCGACCGCATACAGATTGGTGTCCACCTTGCGCATGAACAGGTCGCGCTGGATGCCGTCTCCCAGCAGCCAGGCGCTGGCAAAGTAGTGCTGCACCATGGCAACGTAGCCGTTGCTGGATTGCTTTTCGATGTCGACCTTGTTGTTTTCGATGTCCTTGAAGTCCACCTTTTCGTACTTCTTGGCTTCGGTATAGACTGCTGGGCCGGTAAAGGTCGAGTAGAAGGAGGATTCGCCCACGGGCTTGTTGCCGTCGCGTACCAGTTGCAGGTACAACTGGGGCGACACGGCGGTGGTACCGGTGTTGACGACTTCGTGCTTCACGTCCAATACGTAGGAGCCGCGGGTGAGGGTGAAGGTCTTGACCAGTTTCACGCCGCCCACATCAGGCGATTCGAAGCGCAGCACCAGGTTTTGCGCGTCGTCTTTCAGGCTGCGGTCGCCAGGTACCAGCGTCATGACCGTTTTGTGGCTGGGCAGCGTGGCGCCTGCGGCAGAGCCAGCGCCGGCGATCAGGCCGGTTTGGGCCACGTACACGCGTTCCTTGCTGTCGTCGAGCAAGACGAAGTTCTTCGACTTGTCGGTCATGTCCACCTGGTTCAGCAACTCGGAGCGGACCAGGTTGCCACCTTCGGTATCGAAGGTCAGCTTGAGCACGTCAGTCACTACTTCCACGCGTTCCTTGGCTGCTGCTGGAGCACCGGCGGTCACGGGGAGCTGGCCTGCAGCAGGGGTGGCTGGCACGGCGGCCACTGGGGTCGGAACGCTGGACGCGCCAGACGCTGGGGCGGTAGCTGCCGGAGCAACCTTGGATGCAGGCGTCGGGAAGAAGGTGGCTTTATGGCCGTTGTAGACCTGCCACTGGTCCCACAGCAAGACCATGGAGAAACCAAAAATCACCCATAGGATGGTCCGGCGAATATCGTTCATGTAAAGGACTACTTATGTGAGGAAGAGGAAAGCAGATGGGCGAATAGCGCAGGACGTTTTTGCGGAACAGGGTCCAAGCCGCCGTCACACCAAGGATGGCAACGTGCCAGACGCCGTAGTGTCAGATAAGTTCCTGCGGATGCGCCGTGCTGTTCCAAGGCCTGCAATGCATACACAGAGCAGGTGGGTTCGAAACGGCAGGCCGATCCCAGCCAGGGACTGAGCAGCAGACGGTAGCCGCGTACCAGCGTGATCAAGGCCGCGCGCATCATGGCATAGCACCGGCGACGGCCCTGTCGAAGAGTTGCTCCAGCTCGGTTCGCACGGCGTGCTTGAGCTGGTCGGACGTTGCGCTGATGAAAACCTTGCGGTCAAAGCCGCTGCGCAACCGCACCACATGGGCGGCATGCGGAAAGCGCGGCTCAAAAACTTGGATCACCTGGTAAATCTGGCGCTTGATGGTGTTGCGGGTCACGGCCCGCTTGGCCCAACGCTTGGGCACCATGGCGCCCAGCCACACGCCATCCATAGCAAAAAGGGCCTGCGGTCGTGACGACTCGGGCCCTAATGGAGGTGGCGGTGATGTGCTGGCCATGGAAGTTGGCACTGGACGCGCATCCAATGCTGCACGGTGCAGCGCGAAATGGGCTGTCCGTGCAACCGTTTTTCCTGCCAATACAGCCTGGAACTGCGCTCGCGTTTTGAGTCGCTGCACGTCAGGTGTTGGGCCGAAGTAGAAAAATCGGGAGCGAAGGTGCGCGCCAACCGGGGCGCAGGCTTAGACAGCCAGGCGCTTGCGGCCCTTGGCGCGACGTGCGTTGATGACGGCACGGCCACCGCGGGTTTTCATGCGGACCATGAAACCATGGGTACGGGCACGCTTGATTTTCGATGGCTGATAAGTGCGTTTCATGATGACTTCCTAGAAGAGTTCGGTACAGCAACTCCCCCAAGGTAAACCCGAGGTACATCGCTAAAAAAAGAGGACTTAACGCCCTTGGTGGCCCCTGAAGCGCAATCCACGCTGGGCTTTTGCAAGCACTGCTGGGGACTGCGCTGGTCCGCCTTCTGGGTTTTTTGCGTGCAGCCGCAAAAATAACCTAAGGCGAATTTGGCCAGGGAAACCCGGCATTATGGCAAATAATCGGCCGTCTGGCAATACACTGCTGCATCAAGGGCGGAGGGGTGGGATGCCTGTCTCATATCGGCGAAATTGTGGATAAGGGATGGATAAATTACAATGGTCGGTTCGCCGATCCCTAATTTATCCACAGAAGTAGAAACAGAATAATGACCGAGGGAACCCATGCCCATGTTGGCGCAGGAAGTAGTGCCGGGCACAGTCTCTGGCAAGCCTGCGTAGAACAGCTGGCACAGGAACTGCCAGAGCAGCAGTTCAATACCTGGATCAAGCCCTTGGTGGCGCAGGTGACTGACGACTTCTCCAAAGTGACCTTGTTTGTCGCGAATCGCTTCAAGCTGGACTGGATCCGTGCGCAGTACGTAGGCCGTATCAGTGCCTTGCTGGAAAAGCTGTATGGCCAGATTATTCCGCTCGAGTTAGCGCTTACTCCTCGTGAAGCGCAGGTGCGCTCATCCATCGCTGCCTTGGTGCCTCAAGGCGTTGGGGCGGTTCCCGAGCCGGTCGTGGCAGTGGGTGAAGACCCTGCGCAGGCGCAATTCAAGAACCGACTGAACACCGCCCTGACCTTCGACACCTTGGTGGAGGGGACAGCCAACCGCATGGCGCGGGCTGCGGCCATGCACGTTTCCGGCACGCCTGGCCAGCTGTACAACCCGCTGTTCATCTACGGCGGCGTGGGTCTGGGCAAGACCCATTTGATGCACGCCGTGGGCAATCGCCTGCTGGCCGATCGGCCGGATGCCAAAGTTCTCTACATCCATGCGGAACAGTTTGTTTCAGATGTGGTTAAAGCCTACCAGCGCAAGACTTTTGACGAATTTAAGGAGCGCTACCACTCGCTGGACCTGTTGCTGATTGACGACGTGCAGTTCTTTGCCAACAAGGATCGCACGCAAGAAGAGTTCTTCAACGCCTTCGAAGCCCTGCTGACCAAGAAGTCGCACATCGTGATGACCAGCGACACCTATCCCAAGGGGCTGGCCGACATCCACGAGCGCCTGGTGTCGCGCTTCGACTCCGGCCTGACGGTGGCCATCGAGCCGCCCGAGCTGGAGATGCGCGTCGCGATTCTGATCAACAAGTCGCGTGCCGAAGGCACCGAAATGCCCGAGGAAGTGGCATTTTTCGTTGCCAAGAACGTGCGCTCCAACGTGCGCGAGCTCGAAGGCGCGCTGCGCAAATGCCTGGCTTATTCGCGTTTCAATCAGAAGGAAATGTCGATTCAGTTGGCGCGCGAAGCCTTGCGTGACTTGCTGTCCATCCAGAATCGGCAGATTTCGGTAGAGAACATCCAGAAGACGGTGGCCGACTACTACAAGATCAAGGTCGCGGATATGTACAGCAAGAAGCGCCCGGCCTCAATCGCCCGGCCGCGCCAGATTGCGATGTACCTGGCCAAGGAGCTGACGCAAAAGAGCCTGCCCGAGATCGGTGAGCTGTTCGGCGGACGTGACCACACCACGGTGCTGCACGCGGTGCGCAAGATTGGTGGTGAACGTCAACAGCTTACCGAGTTGAACCAGCAATTGCACGTGCTGGAGCAAACATTAAAGGGTTAGAACTTACGCAGCGTCCCCTATGCTGCCCTCTGGGCGCACAGGGGACTTGCGTAAGTCCTGAAGGCTCGCCAAAAGTGCAGGTAAAAACAGGGAAAATCACGCCTTGGTCGAAATCGACACGCTGGTTTCTCGCAAAGCTTATTTATAAACACACGGGGTTGACATGATCGTTTTGAAGGCAACACAAAGCAAAGTGCTCGCGGTTCTGCAGTCGGTGGCCGGCATCGTTGAACGGCGCCACACCTTGCCGATTCTGGCCAACGTGATGCTGCGCAAAACTGGCGGCACCGTGCAGCTGACCACCAGCGACCTGGAAATCCAGATCCGCACCAATGCCGAACTGGACGGCGACGCCGGCGATTTCAGCACCACCGTGGGCGCCCGCAAGCTGATCGACATCCTGCGCACCATGCCCGCAGACCAGACCGTGAGCCTGGAATCCAGCCAGAACAAGCTGATCCTCAAGGGTGGCAAGAGCAAGTTCACCTTGCAAACCCTGCCCTCTGAAGATTTCCCGCTGGTGCAAGAAGCCGCCAGCTTCGGCCCGGTGTTCAGCGTGCCGCAAAAAGTATTGAAGGCCCTGCTGAGCCAAGTGTCGTTCGCCATGGCCGTGCACGACATCCGCTACTACCTGAACGGCATTCTGTTCGTCGCTGAAGGCAACCAGCTCAGCCTGGTTTCCACCGACGGCCACCGTCTGGCCTTTGCCTCGGCCGCGCTGGACGTGGAAGTGCCCAAGCAAGAGGTGATCTTGCCGCGCAAGACGGTGCTGGAAATGCAGCGCCTGCTGAGCGACGCCGAAGGCGCGATCGAGATGCAGTTCGCCAGTAATCAGGCCAAGTTCAGCTTTGACGGCATGGAATTCGTCACCAAGCTGGTTGAAGGCAAGTTCCCCGACTACAACCGCGTGATTCCCAAGAACCACCACAACCACATCACCTTGGGCCGCCAGGCCTTCCTGTCCAGCCTGCAGCGCACCGCGATTCTGACCAGCGACAAGTTCAAGGGCGTGCGCTTGAACGTTGAACCTGGCAGCTTGCGCGTGGCCTCGAACAATGCCGAGCAGGAAGAAGCCGTGGATGAGCTCGACATCGACTACGGTGGCGACACCATCGAGATCGGTTTCAACGTGACCTACCTGATCGATGCCTTGGCCAATATGGCGCAAGACATGGTGACGATCTCGCTCAGCGACGGCAACAGCTCTGCGTTGTTGACCATCCCCGAGAACGAGACCTTCAAATACGTGGTCATGCCCATGCGGATTTAACTGCTATATAAAACGTAGCTACTTCCGCACTATCCATCTGCGCCAGAGGCAGATTTACCTTATAAATATTGCGGCATCTGGGGGAGTATTCCCCCCGACACGCACAGTACGCCATGACCGAAGAAAACAAGCCCGTCCCCGCAGCCACCGATGCCATGGACGCCGTGAACACCGGCGACAGCACGGTGGACAGCTCCAACTTCCAGCCCACGATCGACACCAACCAGGCCGGCGCCACCGAAGCCTACGGCGAAGGTTCGATCCAGATCCTGGAAGGCCTGGAAGCGGTGCGCAAGCGCCCGGGTATGTACATCGGCGATACGTCCGACGGCACCGGCCTGCACCATCTGGTGTTCGAGGTGGTGGACAACTCCATCGACGAATCTTTGGCGGGCCATTGTGACGACATCTTGGTCACCATCCATTCCGACAACTCGATCAGCGTGGTCGACAACGGCCGTGGCATCCCCACCGGTATCAAAATGGACGACAAGCACGAGCCGAAACGCTCGGCCGCTGAAATCGCCCTGACCGAGCTGCACGCCGGCGGCAAGTTCAACCAGAACAGCTACAAAGTATCCGGCGGCCTGCACGGTGTGGGCGTCAGTTGCGTGAATGCGCTGTCGAAAATGCTGCGCCTGACCATCCGCCGCGACGGCAAGATCCATGTGATGGAGTTCAGCAAAGGCTTTGTGCAAAACCGCCTGCTGGACACTGTGGACGGCGTTGAGGTTTCGCCCATGCACGTGATTGGCGACACTGAGAAGCGCGGCACCGAGGTGCACTTCCTGCCCGACACCGAGATCTTCAAAGAGAACAACGACTTCCACTACGAAATCCTGAGCAAGCGCCTGCGCGAACTCAGCTTCCTGAACAACGGCGTGAAGATCCGCCTGAAGGACGAGCGCAGCGGCAAGGAAGACGACTTCTCCGGCGCCGGTGGCGTGCAAGGCTTCGTCAACTTCATCAACAAGGGCAAGTCGGTGTTGAACCCCAACATCTTCCACGCCATGGGCGACCGCCAAAGCGACCAGGGCACCAACATTGGCGTGGAAGTGGCGATGCAGTGGAACAGCGGCTACAACGAGCAGGTGCTGTGCTTCACCAACAACATTCCGCAGCGCGACGGCGGCACCCATTTGACAGGTCTGCGCGCGGCCATGACCCGCATCATCAACAAGTACATCGACGACACCGAAGTCGCTAAAAAAGCCAAGGTCGAAGTCACCGGCGACGACATGCGCGAAGGCCTGACTTGCGTGCTGAGCGTGAAAGTACCCGAGCCCAAGTTCAGCAGCCAGACCAAGGACAAGCTGGTTTCCAGCGAAGTGCGCGGCCCGGTGGAAGACATCGTTAGCAAGCTGCTGTACGACTACCTGCAGGAACGCCCCAACGATGCAAAGATCATCGTCGGCAAGATCATCGAAGCCGCCCGCGCCCGTGAAGCCGCCCGTAAGGCCCGCGACATGACGCGCCGCAAGGGCGTGCTCGACGGCATGGGCCTGCCCGGCAAGCTGGCCGACTGCCAGGAAAAAGACCCGGCAGGTTGCGAAATCTATATCGTCGAGGGTGACTCCGCCGGCGGCTCCGCCAAGCAGGGCCGCGACCGTAAGTTCCAGGCCATCCTGCCGCTGCGCGGCAAGATCTTGAACGTGGAAAAAGCCCGCTATGAAAAGCTGCTGACCAGTAACGAAATTCTGACGCTGATCACCGCCCTGGGCACCGGCATCGGCAAGGCCGGTGGCACCACAGGCAACGACGACTTCAACGTCGCCAAGCTGCGCTACCACCGCATCATCATCATGACCGATGCGGACGTTGACGGCGCCCACATCCGTACCCTGCTGCTGACCTTCTTCTACCGCCAGATGCCCGAACTGGTCGAACGCGGTCACATCTACATTGCCCAGCCACCGCTGTACAAGGTCAAGGCCGGCAAGGAAGAGCTGTACCTGAAGGACGCCAGCGCCCTGGATGGCTTCTTGCTGCGCATCGCCCTGGTCCACGCCTCGGTCTACACCGGTGGCGAGAACGGCAGCACCCTGAGCGGCGACACCCTGGCCGAGCTGGCGCGCAAGCACCAGGTCGCTGAGGCCGTCATTGCCCGCCTGCAAGCCTTCATGGATGCCGAAGCCCTGCGCGCCATTGCCGACGGCGTGGCCTTGAACCTGGACACCGTGGCCGATGCCGAAGTCTCTGCCGCCGCGCTGCAAAAGCGTCTGCTGGAGCTGGGCAGTGGCGCCGAAGTGGCCGGCGAATTCGACGTGCGTACCGACAAACCCATCCTGCGCATCAGCCGCCGCCACCACGGCAACATCAAGAGTAGCGTGCTCACGCAAGATTTCGTGCACGGCGCCGACTACGCCGCCCTGGCCGAAGCCGCCAATACCTTCCGCGGCCTGCTGTCCGAAGGAGCCAAGGTGCAGCGTGGCGAAGGCGAGCGCCAGAAGGAAGAAAAGGTTGGCGACTTCCGCCAGGCCATGGCCTGGCTCATTTCTGAGGCCGAACGCACCACCAGCCGCCAGCGCTACAAAGGCTTGGGCGAGATGAACCCCGAGCAGCTCTGGGAAACAACCATGGACCCCACCGTGCGCCGCCTGCTGCGCGTACAGATCGACGACGCCATCGAAGCCGACCGCGTGTTCACCATGCTGATGGGCGATGAGGTGGAGCCACGGCGGGAATTCATCGAGACCAATGCGCTACGGGCGGGGAATATTGACGTCTAAGATTTTCTTGAATGGAGCTTAGACGTTAATTAAATCAATAACTTAGCTATCTTTTGATGGATGTTGATGGTTTAGATATCAGCGTTTATCCGTCCCCCTGAAATCACCTGGATATCAGCGCCCGAGATACCAAAATATTTCGGGGCGTTTCCCTCGCGGGGCGATGACACCTGCGCGCCGCATGGTTTGCAGCAAATTCTTCACCTTATTCGCTTTCTGCTCCTCAGTGAGGACGTCGGGCAGCTTAGCGCGTAGTAAACCATCCAGATCGGCCCGGCTGGCTTGGCCATATCTCTTGAGGTATCCCATGACCAGCTCCTGGTAGTGCTGGTCATCTAAGCCGCGGTTATGGATGTACTGGGCCTTCTGGTCTACGGCATCGGCAACCTTGGCCGAGATGAAATGGTTGGGCGAACGACCCTCAATTAACCCCAGTTCGCGCAAAGCCTTGGCCTCTGCCACAGAGAGTGGCTGGCGTTTTTGCACCCGGTCGAGCCGCAGCACCTGCCCCAAGGTCAAGTCACTGCGGGCCAAAAGTGCGCGTGCGAACTTCGGGTCCAGGATCTGCCCCTGCAAAGTCAATTCCACCCGGGGATGCCCTTGTGGTGAAAAGTCGAAAGCGTAGTCCGGCAGGGGGAACAGGCGTTGACGTTGGGTGGCGAACATCCGGCGAATACCGCTGCCAGCCTGCTCGATCATGCGCAGGCGAATCATCCCGTCAATCAGCCACTGATTGCGGTAGTGCTCCGGCGGCGACTGGTGTTCCAGCATCCATTCCACGCTCTCTGGGATGAATTGGCCCAGATTGGTCACCACCAGCCGGTCAGGGTGCTCCACTAGATTGATCTTGCCGCCCAACGTGTAGTCCTGGTGGGCGACGGCGTTGTGCAGGGCCTCGCGTAGCACCCAGGCGTCGTACTGTTGCACCGGGGTCGGAAATAAGGTGCCATCGGGCATGTGGTCGATGGTCACATTGCGGATGCGGGCAAAGGCCCGCTCGGTAGCCAGCAGAAAAGGAATGCAGAAAGGTTGCGACGTCACCGTGCCATTGCTGGCGTCGCGTAGCACCCAGGTGATCTTGGTATCGGCCGGGCTCAGGAAGTGCAATGCCTCGTCCTTGCCCAGCAACAACAATGCAGATCGCGTAATGCGGCCCTGCTTGGTGACATGCGCCTTGTTCAGCAAGGTTTCCGTGCTCCATGTGACAGCTTCCGCACGGATGGACACGTGCCGACGGGCATCGGGCTCACTCCGCGTCAGATATTCCGTGAAACGCACCCGGGCCGCGGCGATGGCTTCGGGGTCGAGGTCTTCCATCGACGCGCCGGGCACCAGGGCTCCGGACCAATCTTCCTTTTGGCCCAGCTGGCTCCACAGCCGAGCCTCCTTGTCAGGATGCTCGCCCAGCTTGACTAGGTGGCTGTCGATGCGAACGTAGCGCACATGCAGGAAAGCGATAGGCGCGCTGCGGGCAGGGTGAATTTCTAGCATCACCACCCGGCCATCTGGGTGCTGCACTTCATGGAACTCGAAGTCGGCTCGCGGCTGCGTCATCACCTGCAGCCATATCGTCAGCGCCTGGTTGCTGCCCGCCTTCACCTTTTGGGTAAATGGGTTGAAATGGGTTCCGGTCACCCGGTGCGTACCGTCTTCGACACCCCACACCATCCAAGCCCGCTCATGCCCCTGCAAGGCGGCCGTGTTGGCGAGGCCCGCAATGTAGCGGCCGATTTCGTCGGCCTCGCTTAGGTTGGACTTGAACTCGACACTGCCTTTTTCGCGCGGCAGTTGCAGTAACTGGATCAGGGTTTCCAATAATGCTGCTTCGCTCACTACAACTCCAAAAAAGCGATGTTCTTAACCAATGCCTGTGCCAGCTGGCTCGTCGTGTCAGGGCTTTCATTGCGTGGCGGATGCAGAGCGGCGCACAGGCGGGGTAGGGTAACCGGTCTGTTGTCCTTGGTCTCCACCACGGCCAGGGGAATGTTGGGTTTGTAGAACAGGGCGTAGTCGGCGCGCACCACGACGCGACCAGCGCGCAGGGGGAATTCGCGGTAGATCTGGTCTAGCGGGTGCCAGCCTGCGCGCTCCATGGCGGGGCGGATGCACTTATCGCAAATGTCACTCTCGGAAAGCGATTTTTTATCCATGCCGCTGGGTGTTTCCCTGGTGCGTTGCGTTCACCCGGTGGAACGCGTCACGGGTGGATGAAGCTTGATTTTGCCATTCGTGTGGAGGGGGGCGATAGCGTGTTGGATGGCTAGCGCCCATCCTTCGCTGCTGGCTCCCGGGCCCACGGCGCCTGCGCAAAATGGTTCGCCAGGAACTCAATGAGCGCTTGTACCCGCGCCGGCCGCGCGCGACCCGGGGGGGTGACGATGTGCAGGGCGATGGGGGGTACTTGCCAGTCGTCCAGCGCGGTCTCTAGCAGCCCCGACTGCAGGTCTTGCCAGGCCAGAAACTCGGGCTGCAGTGCCAGGCCTAGGCCGGCCCGCAGCGCGGGGATCAGGCCTTCGGCGTTGTTGGCGCGCAGCGTGGCCGGGACCACCTGTGAAAACTCACCCAGCCGCGCGTGCTGGAAGCGCCAGGCTTCGCCGGTGCGGGTGTGCACATAGCGCAGCGCACGGTGGGTGGCCAGGTCACGCGGGTGGCTGGGGCGGCCATGTTGCGCGAAGTACGCTGGGGCACCCACCAGCAGCAGGCGCACGGTGCACAGGCGGCGCGCCAGCAGGCTGGAATCTGGCAGGTTCGAGATGCGTAGCGCCACATCAAAGCCGTCAGCCACCATGTCGATCAGCTCGTCGCTGAAATGCAGGTCCGGGGCCACGTCGGGGTGCAGGGCCATGAACGCAGGCAGGGCCGGTGCCAGGTGCGACACACCAAACGACATGGGCGCTGCAATGCGGATGGGGCCGCGCAGGTTCTTGGATTGCTCCGTAACTTCGGCCTCCACGGCTTCACCTTCGCTGAGGATGCGCGCCGCCCGTTCCAGCGAGGCCTGGCCGCTGGCGGTGAGCGACATGCGCCGCGAGGTGCGGTGGAACAAGGTGGTTTTGAGCCGGCCCTCCAGACGCGTGAGCGCCTTGGATACGGTGGGTTGCGAGATACCCAGCTCGGCCGCAGCCTTGGCGAAAGAGCCGGTTTCGGCCACCTTGGCGAAGATGGCCCACGCTTCGAAGTCAGGCAGTCTGGTCATGTGTCAGTGGCGCCCGGCCGCCCGAAGCCACTGAGCGCCCCCTCGGGGGGGCAGCGATGAGCGTGGGCATGTAGATTTTGGAATGGATTGTTTTCCATCTTTTCTATTCTCTTATTGATCGCCGAATCATAAAGTCTCTCCATCGCAACACAACTTCTCGGAGAAACACCATGATTGAACGCAGACCTTTCGATTCCCTCGGCGGCGCAGACCACGGCTGGCTCAATGCCAAGCACCATTTTTCTTTCGCCGAATACCACGACCCGGCACGCATGGGCTGGGGTGCCCTGCGGGTGTGGAACGACGACACGATTGCCGCCGGCACCGGCTTCCCTCCACATGCCCATGCCAATATGGAAATCATCACCTACGTCCGTGAAGGTGCCATCACCCACCAGGACAACCTGGGCAACAAGGGCCGCACCGAAGCGGGCGACGTGCAGGTGATGAGCGCGGGCACCGGTATCCGCCACTCGGAATACAACCAGGAACCCGGCGTGACCAAGATCTTCCAAATCTGGATCATGCCCGACGGCCGCGGCCTGCCACCTTCCTGGGGTGCCAAGCCCTTCCCCAAGGGCGACCGCTCCGGCAGCTTTGTGGCACTGGCCAGCGGCCTGCCAGGTGATGAAGGCGCCTTGCCCATCCGTACCAACGCACGGGTGTCCGGGGCCACGCTGAAGGCCGGTGAAACGGCGGAGTACCACCTGGGTAAGAACCGCCGCGCCTACCTGGTGCCCGCCATTGGCGAAGTGGAAGTGGACGGCGTGCGCCTGCTGGCCCGCGATGGTGCAGCGATCAGCGACGTGGAGACCATCCGCGTCACGGCCATCGCCGATGCCGAGCTGGTGCTGGTGGACACCGCACCCTAAGTTTGGGGCGCTGCTGCAAGGGCTGTAACAAGCTCTTGCACTGCCAGCGCACATTTGTTCAAAAAATAGCGCAAACCATCTATCTGCTGCGGCTCTGCGTATCTAACGTGCACCGGGTACGTACCTAGTCGTTCGCAATACACATTTTTCAGATGCAAGGAGTTCCCACCATGGCCATTACCGCTACGCCCGCCGCAGGCGCCAAGTTGCTCACCCCCCATGACCACACCCTGGTCATGATCGACTTCCAGTCGCAAATGGCGTTCGCCACCAATTCCATCGACCCGGTGCTGCTGCGCTCCAATGCGGCCCTGGTGGCCAGCGCCGCCGCCGGCTTTGGTGCCTCGACCATCCTCACCACGGTGGCCGAGAAAAGCTTCTCTGGCCCAATGTTTGAAGAGGTCACCGCACCTTTCCCCGGCCAGGCCCTGCTGGATCGCACCTCGATGAACACCTGGGAAGACGCGGCTGTGATCAAGCGCATCAACGCCATCGGCAAGAGTCGCATCGTGCTGGCGGGTCTGTGGACCAGCGTGTGCATCGTCGGCCCGGCCCTGTCGGCCATCGACCAGGGCTTCGAGGTGTATGTGATTGCCGATGCCTGTGGCGATATTTCCAATGAGGCCCACAACCGCGCGATGGAGCGCATGGTGCAGGCCGGCGCGCAGCCCATGACTTCGCTGCAATACCTGCTGGAACTGCAACGCGACTGGGCGCGTACCGAGACCTACGACATGACCACCGGTGTTGCCAAGAAGTTTGGCGGCGGCTATGGCATCGGCATCAACTACGCCCGCGCCATGTTTGGTGCCCACGAAGGCTGAGAGGGCAGGCCATCTCGCTAGCGCATTTTTTTCACAGCCCTTCACTGAAAGACTTTTCTATGGCTGATGCATACCCCGACCTGATCCTGCACCACGGCCTGTTCACCACGCTGGACCGCGCCAACCCAACGGCCAGTGCTGTGGCGATCCGGGATGGCCGCTTCACCCATGTGGGGCGCGACCACGAGGTCATGCCGCTGGCGGGACCGAACACCAAGCTCATCGACATGCGCGGCAAGCGCGTGCTGCCGGGTCTGATCGACAACCACCTGCACATCATCCGCGGCGGGCTCAATTTCAACCTCGAGTTGCGCTGGGACGGTGTGCGCAGCCTGGCCGATGCCATGGGCATGCTCAAGCGCCAGGTAGACGTCACACCTGCGCCGCAGTGGGTGCGGGTGGTGGGCGGCTTCACCGAGCACCAGTTTGCCGAGAAGCGCCTGCCTACCATTGCCGAGCTGAATGCGGTGGCGCCCGACACACCCGTGTTCCTGCTGCACCTGTACGACCGCGCCTTGCTCAACGGCGCCGCACTGCGCGCCGTGGGCTATACCAAGGACACGCCCGCGCCACCCGGCGGCGAGATCGTGCGCGACAGCGCGGGCAACCCGAGCGGCTTGCTGCTGGCCAAGCCCAACGCTTCCATCCTCTACGCCACGCTGGCCAAGGGCCCGAAGCTGCCGTACGAATACCAACTGAATTCCACCCGCCACTTCATGCGCGAACTGAACCGCTTGGGCGTGACCGGCGCCATCGACGCCGGTGGCGGCTTCCAGAACTACCAGGACGACTACCAGGTCATCGAAGAACTGGCCAAGGCCGACCAGTTGACCATCCGCCTGGCCTACAACCTGTTCACGCAAAAGCCCAAGCAGGAGAAGGCCGATTTCCTGAACTGGACGGCCACTTCCCAATACAAGCAGGGCACGGACTACTTCCGCCATAACGGTGCGGGCGAAATGCTGGTGTTCTCCGCCGCCGACTTCGAAGACTTCCGCCAGCCGCGCCCCGACATGGCGCCCGAGATGGAAGGCGAGCTTGAAGAAGTGGTGCGCCTGCTGGCGCAGAACCGTTGGCCCTGGCGCCTGCACGCCACCTACGATGAAACCATCAGCCGTGCGCTGGACGTATTCGAGCGTGTGAACCAGGACGTGCCGCTGCAAGGCCTGAACTGGTTCTTTGACCACTGCGAAACCATCTCGGACCAGTCCATCGACCGTATTGCCGCACTCGGTGGTGGCATCGCCGTGCAGCACCGCATGGCCTACCAGGGCGAATACTTTGTCGAGCGCTACGGCCATGGTGCGGCCGAGGCCACGCCGCCAGTCAAGAAGATTTTGGAGAAAGGCGTGAAGGTTTCTGCCGGTACCGATGCCACCCGCGTCGCCTCCTACAACCCCTGGGTCTCGCTGTCTTGGCTGGTCACCGGCAAGACCGTGGGGGGCATGCAGCTGTATCCGCAACGCAACTGCCTGGACCGCGAAACCGCGTTGCGCATGTGGACCGAGAACGTGACCTGGTTCAGCAACGAGGTGGGCAAGAAGGGCCGCATCGAAGTCGGTCAGTTTGCCGACCTGGTGGTGCCCGACCGCGACTTCTTCGCCTGCGCCGAATCCGACATTGCCGACACCACGGCGCTGCTCACCATCGTCGGCGGCAAGGTGGTGTATGGCGCGGGCGATTTCGCTGCGCATGACGACAGCCCACTGCCGCCGGCCATGCCCGACTGGTCGCCGGTGCGCCGCTTTGGTGGCTACGCGGGTTGGGGTGAACAGGGCACGCCCATGCAGGCCGTGATGAAACAGGCTGCAGCGGCCTGTGCCTGCGCCAAGGACTGCAATGTGCATGGGCACCAGCACGCTACCGCCTGGAGCAGCAAGCTGCCGATTGTCGACCTGAAGAGCTTTTGGGGCGCGCTGGGCTGCGCCTGCTGGGCCGTTTGATGGACGCGCTGCGGCAACTATTCATCGCGCCTTGGGTGCATTGGCTGGCGCTGCTGTGCCTATGCGCGGCCTATCTGCAGGGCGCATTCGACAAGGCGCGTGACTTCCCTGCAGCGGCAGCCGAGATGCGGCGCTTTGGCCTGGCGCCGGCGGCACCCTTGGCGGCTCTCACCATCGCTTTTGAATTTGGAGCTTCGGCCATGGTGCTGACCGGCTATTACCGCTGGCTGGGGGCTGTGATGTTGGCGGCCTTCACGGCGCTGGCGAATTGCCTGGCGGACCGCTTCTGGTCCACAGACGGTGTGCAAAAGCGCGTGGTGGCGAATGCATTTTTCGAACATTGGGGTTTGGTCGGGGGTTTCATCGTGGTTGCCTGGTACGACCTGGGAGGTCACAGTGGTATCTGAAGCAAGCTCCGTCCCTACGTTGGCACCCGCAGCGGAGAAACCGCTGTTGGCGCGGTTGTCGATTTCCATGTTTTCCATGGTGATGGGCATTGGCGGCCTGTCCAATGCCTGGGCTGCGGCCCACCGGGTATTTGGCCTGCCCTTGCTGATCAGTCAAATCTTGCTGTTCATCGCCGTACTCAGTTTCGTTGTGCTGGTGCTGCTGCACCTGGCCAAGCTGAAGTTTTGCTTTGCCGAGGTGATGGAGGAGTTTGCACACCCTGTGCGGTCCAGCTTCTTCCCGGCTGTATCGGTGGCGACCGTGGTGTTGTCCATCGGTCTGAGGCCTTATTCCTGGGCCTTGGCGGATGCGCTGTGGTGGATAGGCGCAAGCATGCATTTCACATTCGCCGTGACTCTGATCCGGCGCTGGATATTGCATGCGCAGGACGAAGGTGTGTTGACGCCGGCATGGTTCATCCCGGTGGTGGGCAACATCCTGGTGCCGGTGGGCGGTGTGCCGCTGGGCCATGTGGAGATCAGCTGGTTCTTCTTCTCCATCGGCCTGATTCTGTGGCTGTCGTTCTTCACCATCGTGCTGCACCGCGTGCTGTTTGTGCCGACGATGAGCCAGCGCAGCATGCCCACGCTGTTCATTTTGCTGGCGCCGCCGTCGATTGGTTTGTCAGCCTACCTCGCCTTTACGGGTGGGCAGCCCGGGGCACTGGGCGACATGCTGTACTGCCTGGCTTTGTTTATCGCCATTCTGTTGGCGAGTCTGGGCCGGCATCTGGCGCACGGTGCGTTTTTCATGAGCTGGTGGGCCATGACTTTTCCGGCCGATGGCTGGGCCGGTGCCACCCTGGGCTACTACCTTGCGCGCCCCACAACTTACACCCTGGTGATTGCTGCCGTGGCGCTGACAGCCGCCACCTTGATCGTGTCATGGGTCGTGGTCCGAACCGCTCTGCATATGGCCAGCGGCGCAGCGTTCCGCGAAGACTAGTACTGCACCCCGGAAGTAGCGGAACAAAATGAAAGTGATGGATTCGTTCTCAGGGTTAGGCGCAAGCCGCAGCGAAGGCTGTACGCCTTCGCAAGGTTTGCAACGACGCCATGGGGACGAAGACGCGCTTTCATGTTTCGTTGCTTCCGGGGTGCAGTACTAGGCCCTTGCCCTTCTCCATTCTTTTCTCAACCGCAGCAGAAGCCGCTGCAGCAACCCTCGGAGATATTTCAAGCATGTCCAGTGTTACGACCAAAGACGGCGTCCAGATCTTCTACAAAGATTGGGGCCCCAAAAGCGCGCAGCCGATCATGTTCCACCACGGTTGGCCATTGTCCAGCGACGATTGGGATGCGCAAATGCTGTTCTTCATACAGCATGGCTACCGCGTTGTCGCGCACGACCGGCGCGGCCACGGGCGCTCGGCGCAGGTGAGCGAGGGGCACGACATGGACCACTATGCTGCCGATGCCTTCGCGGTGGTGGAGGCGCTGGACCTGAAGAACGTGGTCCACATCGGTCACTCCACCGGCGGGGGCGAGGTCGCGCGCTACGTCGCCAAGCACGGCCAGCCCAGCGGCCGCACTGCCAAGGCTGTGTTGGTGAGCGCGGTCCCGCCATTGATGTTGAAGACGGCCAGCAATCCCGAGGGCCTGCCCATGGAAGTGTTCGACGGCTTCCGCAAGGGCGTGGCCGAGAACCGCGCACAGATGTTCATGGATGTGCCTGCAGGGCCGTTCTACGGCTTCAACCGCCCGGGGGCCAAGGTCTATCCGGGCGTGGTCCAGAACTGGTGGCGCCAAGGCATGATGGGCAGCGCCAAGGCGCACTACGAGGGTATCAAGGCCTTCTCGGAAACCGACCAAACCGAGGACTTGAAGGCGATCGCCGTGCCCACGCTGGTCCTGCACGGCGATGACGACCAGATCGTACCGATTGCGGACTCCGCCCTGAAGGCTGCCAAGCTCTTGAAGAACGGCACACTCAAGGTCTACCAAGGCTACCCACACGGCATGCTGACCACGCAGGCCGACGTGATCAATCCAGACTTGCTGGCTTTTGTGCAGTCGTGATACGCCAGGCGTCCCTGCCACCGGGGGCGCCCACATTGCCGGAGCAGGAGCACGAGGCGATTCTGCAGGCTTTGGTGGAGGCCCTGCTGGCGGCATTGGAGGCTCCGTATCCCATCGATAGCCCGTTCATTGGGCAATTGCTGCGGGCGCTGCAAACCCATGTGCTGGCGCAGGTGGGCACTGCCTACCTTGGCCGCATGCCGCAGCAGCAACGGGCTTTGCAGCACCGGCTGGCGCTGTCGGTGGTGTTGCTGCAGAGCGATATGTCGCTGGCCGACATTGCCGCCGCATGCGGCTTCAAGGACGTGCGCCATTTCTCGCGCAGTTTCCGTCGCGTGATGGGGGCTCCGCCGAGGTAGGCGATACCCATCAGCCGTGGCTGGTTGTATGGCCGCTCGTCACTAAAAAGTGCTACCGTGCAAATACCTATGCTTCTTGAACTCTCTTCCGGTCTGTTCACCCGCTTGGGCTCAAAGGCGCGCAATGCGGCTTGAGCATGCGCCCACTGTGCAGCCGCCGCTGGTACAAGCCAAGGACTCCCTGGGTTGCGTGGCCAGCCGGCTCCACCAGGACCAGGAGCTGGCCGGCGCGGGGGCGCGCTTCTACCGTAAACGCGTCGAAAACCCCGGCCTGAGCCCCGTCTTCACCCCGGCCAGCGACCGCGGCTACCTAGTAGGCATCTCGTTGAACGGGGGCCACCGCCGTCGCATCTTCCATGGGCACCATACCTCCTCGCACGAGTTTGAAGCCAGCGCGGTGTATGTGCGGAATTTTGCCGACGATTACCGGGCCGATCTGCAAGGGCCATTCGACTTTTTGCTGGTAGAGATTTCGCGTGAATTTTTCGACAGCGCTACCGATGAGCGCGACGGCCGGCGCGTCACCGGCCTGGAGTGTGTGACCGGCATGCACGACCCGGTGCTGGCCAACCTGGCCCGCGCCATGGCCCCCACGCTGGCGCGGCCGCATGAAGCCAGCACGCTGTTTGTGGACCAGATGAGTGTGGCCATAGGCACCTACCTGATTGAGCAGTACGGCGGTGCGGTGACGCGCCCGCTGCGCCCGAACCGGCGCTTGTCGCGGCAGCACGAGGCGCGCGCCAAGGAGATGCTGCTGGGCAGTCTGGACGGCAAGCTGTCGGTCAGCGACATCGCCCAGGCCTGCGGTTTGTCACGCAGCTATTTCATCCGCGCATTCCACGACACCCTGGGCCAGACGCCGCACCAGTGGCTGATGAAGCAGCGCGTGGACATGGCCTGCGAACTCCTCGCGCAAGGCGCACAGTCACTGGCCGATATTGCCGCTGGCTGCGGCTTTGCCGACCAGAGCCATTTCACCCGGGTCTTCACCCAACACATAGGCACGCCGCCGGGCACTTGGCGGCGGAGGCACGGTCAATCGCGCTTGCGATTGCCGGTTTTTTGCGCAGGGCGGACAACTTGGCGCGAAAATGCGGACGCTGGAATAAAAAGAGGTTAGATTGTCTCTACGCCACCGCAGCGGTGGTTCCAGTCTGTTAACGACGTTACCTTGGAAATCTTCATGGCAAAAACTTTGGCAAGCATTCAGCGTCAAATTGACAAACTTCAAAAAGAAGCAACTGCGATCCGTGCAAAAGAAGTCGGCGGCGTGATTGAGCGCATACAAAGTGCCATCGCCTTTTACGGCCTGACCGTGGACGATCTCTTTGGCGCCAAGTCTGCCGCCAAAACACGGGGTCGGCGCAAGGCCGCGGACCCGGCAGCAAAAGCGGCTGCCAAGCCCAAGGCCGAGCGTGTCATCAAGTACCGGGACGAAGCGGGCCATAGCTGGACCGGGCACGGCAAGCGCCCCGGCTGGTTCAAGGCCGCGCTGGAAAGCGGCAAGACGGCCGAAGACCTGCTGGTGAAGTCCTGATTCCACTGCCTGCACCTGCAGTTCTTTGGCGCAATGATTTATAAAAAATAAGACTCTGGCGCAGGTATCACTTGCGCTGGCAGCTCTTGTTTTTGTAGCGCCTGTGTGGATGGATGGGAGGCCGCATGGATGTAGTGCAGCAGATTTTGGACTTCAATGCAGGCCGCGAGCCCGAGCGCTTGCAGATCAAGTACGACAAGATGCAGGCCGATGCATTTGTCTTTCTGCGCGGTAGCTGCCATCTGTTCTACCAGCAGCTGGCGTGCAAGGGGGTGTTCAAGTCGGCGCCGCCGGTGTGGTCTTGCGGCGACCTGCATTTTGAGAACTTCGGCAGCTACAAAGGCGATAACCGGCTGGCTTATTTCGACATGAATGACTTCGACGAAGCCATTCTGGCGCCTGCCAGTTGGGACCTGGTGCGCATGCTGACCAGCCTGCAGGTGGGCGCACACAGTCTGGGCCTGCGTGCAGACGAGGCGCAGCAGCTGTGCGAGGGCTTTCTGCACAGCTACGTCAGCACCCTGTCGCAGGGCAAAGCCTATTGGGTGGAAACGCAAACTGCGCGCGGTCTGGTGGGCGACCTGCTGGACGGACTGCGTAATCGCCAGCGCCCGGAATTGCTGGATGCTTATGCCCCGGTGACCGGCAAGAAGCGCACATTCAAGGGTGGCCGCAAAAAGACCCTGCCCGCCAGCCGTGAGCAGCGGGCGCAGGTCAATGAGCAGATGGCCGCCTTCGCGGCGACCCAGGCCGAACCCCACTTCTACAAGGTGCTGGACGTGGCACGCCGTGTGGCCGGCACCGGCAGCCTGGGCGTGGAGCGCTACGCAGTGCTGGTGCAGGGCAAGGGTTCGCCAGACGGCAACTACCTGCTGGACCTGAAGCAGGCCCTGCCCTCGGCTCTGCAGGCGGTTGTGCCCTGTGCACAGCCGGCCTGGCCATCACAGGCGGCGCGCATTGTGGAACTGCAGCGGCGCGTGCAGGCGGTGTCCATGGCGTTTTTGCAGCCCGTGGTGCGGGGGCGCCGCTCCTATGTGCTGCGCGGGCTGCAGCCCACCGAAGACAGGGTCAGCCTGGACCGCGCCCGGCAGTCGCTGGCCGATATCCAGAAGGTGATGGCCACCATGGGCCAGATCGTGGCCTGGGGCCAGCTGCGTAGCGGTGGGCGGCAGGGTTCGGCCACGGCCGACGAACTCATCGCCTTTGCCCAGGGCCGCAAGTGGCAGACCAAGCTGCTGGAGGCCGCTGCGGACTGCAGCAAGCAGGTGGAGCACGACTACCAACGCTATGCCCAGGCCTATGCGGATGGCGCTTTCCGTGTATGGAAATAATGCTGCCGTCGCAGAAGATACCTGCGCAGGTTGCTATTTATTTGGTAGCAAATCTTATTTGACCTGCTGCTTTTCCAGCTTGCGCGCCAGGGTGCGGCGGTGCATGCCAAGGCGCCGTGCGGCCTCGGAGATGTTGAAGCCGGTTTCCGCCAGGGTCTGGTGGATGCGCTCCCACTCCAGGGTTTTCAGGGTGCTGGCGCGGTTGGTCAGCTGCACCTCGGCATTGCCGGCGGTGGACTCGAAGGCGGCCTCGATGTCGTCGGTGTTGGACGGCTTGGCCAGGTAGTGGCAGGCGCCCAGTTTGATGGCCTCCACTGCGGTGGCGATGCTGGCAAAGCCGGTCAGCACCACGATCAGCATGGTCGGGTCGTGGGTGGCCAGCATCTGTACGCAGGCGAGGCCGGAGGCATCGCCATTCAGCTTCAGGTCCACCACCGCATAGCCGGGGGTGTGGGTTTGCAGCAGGGTGCTGACCTCTTCCAGGCTGCTGGCCTGCCGTACCTGGTAGCCCCGGCGCTCGAAGGAGCGGCTGAGCGTGCGGGCAAAGGCGGCGTCGTCTTCGATGATCAGCAGCTGGCGCTCAGTGGACATGTGCGGCGCCCCCTTGCAATACGATGGACGAGAGCGGCAGGCGAATGCGGACTTCGGCACCACCTATCGATGGGTTGCTGGCCGACACCGTGCCGCCCAGGGTGCGTGCTACGTTGACCACCAGGAACAGGCCCAGGCCGCTGCCGGCGCGTCCTTTGGTGGACTGGTAGGGCTTGCCCACATGCTCCAGCATGGCCGGCGGGAAGCCGGGGCCGGCGTCGGTGACGCGCAGGGTCAGGGTCTCTTCATCGCAAGATGCTTCCAGACGCACCAGCCGGGGCGAGGCTTCAAAGGCGTTGTCCAGCACATTGCAAACCATTTGCTGGATGGTGGAGTCGGAAACCATGGGTAAGTCTTGCACCAACTGATTGTCGTAGACCAGGGCCGTGGCCGAGCGGGTGGCGCGCCATTCCCTTACCAGCTCGTCCAGAAAGGTGCAGATGGAGGTCTTCGCGGGCGCTTCGCCACGGGTCTCGCCGGCCGACAGCAGGATGCCGCTGACGATGCTTTTGCAGCGCTTTACCTGGGCCTGCATTTCGCCTACCTCTTGCAGCAGCTCCGGGTCGTTGGTGAAGGTGGGCATGCGCTTCCAGTCGCCCAGGATGACCGCCAGCGTGGCCAGCGGTGTGCCCAGTTCGTGCGCGGCGCCGGACGCCAGCAGGCCCATGCGCACGATGTGTTCTTCCTCGGCGGCGCGCTGGCGCAGGCTGGCCAGGCGCGCGTCACGCTGGCGCAGATTGCGCTCGATGCGGGTGATGAACACCACCAGCAGTATGGCGTTCAGCGCAAAGCAGACCAGCATGCCTTCCACGTAGGGGCTGTACAGACCCAGGTCGTGTGCCATGGGGAGCGGCAGGGGCTGGGCGAACACGGCCAGGCCCGCAAAGCAGGCCGCGGTAATCGCCACCATGGTCCAGGTGGCCCAGGTGCGCAGCAGCACAGCACCCAGCGTGACCTGCAGCAGATACAGAAAAGTAAACGGGTTGCTGACGCCGCCGCTGAGGTAGAGCTGGGCCGTCAGCGTACCCACATCAACCAGCAGGGAAATGAACAGCTCGCCGTTGGACACATCGCGGTGGGTACGCCAGTACAGCAGGCTGGTCAGGTTGAACAGCAGCAGGCAGGACAGCACGGCCAGCATGGGCTGCAGCGGCAGGTGGATGCCGAAGCCGTAGTGCACGATGGAGATGGTGGCCACCTGGCCGAACGCGGCAAACCAGCGCAGCTGTATCAGCTGCTGCATGTTCATGATGTCTGCGCTGTCGTCCAGTTCGGCGCTGCTGGCGGGACTGTTGCTGGTGGGGGCGGGCTTCATGGCGAGAGTCAGGATAGCGCAACACCCTTTGCTGCGCGCCGCAGCTTCCACTCTACGCGCCCCACGAACCAGCTGGCACCCGCCACCATCAAGGCCAGGGTGTACCAGGTGAGCGCGTACACCAGATGGCTGTTGTGGAAGGTGATGACCGTCAGCCCAGCCACCGGCAGGGTCGCAGCGCTGGCTGAGTCGCCAGGCTGGGCGTCCGCATCCACAAAATAAGGGGCGACCAGCGCCAGGCCACGGGCGGCTGCAAGCGCCTGTATATCGCGCGAGTACCAGCGGCCGTCAGCGGCATCGTTGCGGCGCAGAAAGCCACCGCCGGGCTCGGTCAGGCGCAGCAGCCCGGTGACTGTGGTGTTGCCCTGCGGCCCGGCATCGCGCCGGCTGGCGCGTTCGCGTGCCTCGGGCGGCACAAAGCCCCGGTTCACCAGAACCAGGCTGCCGTCGGCCAGCTGCAAAGGGGTCAGCACCCAGAAGCCGGTGCCTTGCACGGTGCTGGCCTGTACCAGGGTTTCCTTGTCGTGCAGGTAGCGGCCGCTTAGCGTCACGTGGCGGTATTCATCGGCGGCGGCATTGACCTGCGGCCATTGCGCCTGGCTGGGGGCTGGCGTGGGCGCGGCATGTACACGCTGTTCCACTCGGGCTATCAGGTCCAGCTTCCAGGCGCGGCGTTCGACCTGCCAGGTGCCCAGCGCCAGGAAGCCGACAAACAAAAAGGCCGCGCACAGTGCGAGCGCGGCCAGGGCCCCGGCAGGGCGCGGACCACGTCCGGGCGCTGCGGTGGTGTGTGTCGCCACGCTCAAGGCATGTTCTTCATTTCATGCGCGGAGACAGGCATCATGTTGTGGTTGAGGTGGTACATCACCCACAGCGAGCCAGCCAGCATGATGACCACGACCATGACGGTGAAGATCAGTGCCAGCAGCGTCCAGCCGCCTTCGGACTTGGTGTTCATGTGCAGGAAGTACACCATGTGCACCACGATCTGCACGGCGGCGAAACCCAGCACCACAAAGGCGGTGGTGGCGGGCTTGTCGAAGACCTTGGCCATCACCAGCCAGAACGGAATCGCCGTCAGGATGATGGACAGCACGAAGCCGGTCATATAGCCGCCAAAGGTGCTGTGGGCAGCGCCGTCGTCATGGCCGTGGCCATGGTCGTCTGCGCCGTGCGCGTGGCTATTGTGGCTATCGTTGTGTGCGCTCATGCCAGCACTCCCATCAGGTAGACAAAGGTAAATACGCCAATCCAGACCACGTCCAAGAAGTGCCAGAACATGGACAGACACATCAGGCGGCGGCGGTTGGCGGCGGTGAAGCCGTACTTGCCGACCTGCACCATCAGTGTGATCAGCCAGATGATGCCGAAGGTCACGTGCAAGCCGTGGGTGCTGACCAGCGTGAAGAACGAGGACAGGAAGGCACTGCGTTGCGGGCCCGCGCCTTCGTGGATCAGGTGCACAAATTCATACAGCTCCAGGCCGATGAAGACCGCGCCGAACAGGCCGGTGATGGCCAGCCAGCCCAGGGTGGCGCTGACCTTGTTCTTCTGCATCTCCAGCATGGCAAAGCCATAGGTGATGGAGGACAGCAGCAGCATGGAGGTGTTGACCGCCACCAGGGGCAGATCGAACAGCTCGGCGCCCGAAGGGCCGGCCGCGTAGCTGCGGCCCACTACCGCGTGCACGGCGAACAGGCAGGCGAAGATGAGACAGTCGCTCATCAGGTAGATCCAGAAGCCCAGCGCCGTGCTGTTCTCGACGTGGTGCTCGTTGGGCAGGTAGTAGCGGTATTTGTCCGACGCGCCTGCGGCGGAGGTGTGGGCGGTGGTGTTAGACATGTTGGGCAAGCAGACGGGTACGGACGGCTTCGGTACGGACGACTTCGTCCGCGCTGATGTGGTAGTCACGTTTGTAGTTGAAGGTATGCACGATCGTGGCGACCACCAGGGAGAGGAAGGCCAGGATGGCCAACGGCCACATATGCCAGATCGCCGCGAAGCCAAATACCGTGCTCAGGCCTGCCAGGATGGCGCCAGCGCCGGTGTTCTTGGGCATGTGGATGGCGATAAAGCCGTCCGTGGGGCGAACATAGCCGTTCTTTTTCATGTCCCACCAGGCGTCGTTGTCATGCACCACGGGGGTGAAGGCGAAGTTGTAGGCGGGCGGTGGCGAGGAGGTCGCCCATTCCAGCGTACGGCCTTGCCATGGGTCACCGGTGTGGTCGCGCAGCGATTCACGGCGGATGTAGCTGACGACCAGCTGGATCAGGAAGCAGCCAATGCCGATGGCGATCAGTGCCGCGCCGAAGGCAGCGATCTGGAACCAGATCTGCAACGAGGGGTCTTCAAAGTGGCTCATGCGGCGGGTCACGCCCATCAGGCCCAGCACATACAGCGGCATGAAGGCGAAGTAGAAGCCGATGAACCAGAACCAGAACGAGCACTTGCCCCAGAACGAATCCAGCTTGTAGCCGAAGGCCTTGGGGAACCAGTAGGTGATGCCGGCCATCAAGCCGAACAACACGCCACCGATGATCACGTTGTGGAAGTGGGCGATCAGGAACAAGCTGTTGTGCAGCACGAAGTCGGCTGGAGGCACCGCCAGCAGCACGCCGGTCATGCCCCCGATCACGAAGGTGATCATGAAGCCGATGGTCCACAGCATGGGGACTTCAAAGCGGATGCGACCACGGTACATGGTGAACAGCCAGTTGAAGATCTTCGCCCCGGTGGGGATGGAGATGATCATGGTCGTGATGCCGAAGAACGAGTTGACGCTGGCCCCCGAACCCATGGTGAAGAAGTGGTGCAGCCAGACCAGGTAGGACAGGATGGTGATCACGACCGTGGCATAGACCATGGAGGCGTAGCCGAACAGACGCTTGCTGCAGAAAGTGGCGACCACTTCGGAGAACACGCCGAACACCGGCAGCACCAGGATGTACACCTCGGGGTGGCCCCAGATCCAGATCAGGTTCACGTACATCATGGCGTTGCCGCCGAAGTCGTTGGTGAAGAAGTTGGTGCCGACATAGCGGTCCAGTGACAGCAGTGCCAGCACGGCGGTCAGGATGGGGAATGCGGCGACGATCAGCACGTTGGTGCACAGTGCGGTCCAGGTGAACACGGGCATGTTCATCATCTTCATGCCGGGTGCGCGCATCTTCACGATGGTGGCCAGCAGGTTGATACCCGATAGCAGCGTACCCACGCCGGCAATCTGCAGCGACCAGATGTAGTAATCCACCCCCACGTCGGGGCTATAGAGCAGGCCGGACAGCGGTGGGTAGGCCAGCCAGCCGGTGCGGGCGAATTCACCTACGAACAGCGACATCATCACCAGCACGGCACCGCTGGCCGTCATCCAGAAGCTGAAGTTGTTCAGGAACGGGAAGGCCACGTCGCGTGCGCCGATTTGCAGTGGCACCACGAAGTTCATCAGGCCGGTCACCAGGGGCATGGCCACGAAGAAGATCATGATCACGCCGTGGGCGGTGAACACCTGGTCGTAGTGGTGCGGCGGCAGGAAGCCGGCGTTGTCACCGAAAGACAAAGCCTGCTGTGCACGCATCATCACCGCGTCGGCAAAGCCGCGCAGCAGCATCACCAGGCCGAGGATGACGTACATGATGCCGATGCGTTTGTGGTCGATGCTGGTGAACCATTCGCGCCAGAGGTAGCCCCAGAGGCGGAAATAGGTCAGCGCGCCCAGCACTGCCACGCCACCGATCGCCACGGCGATGAAGGTGGCCAGCAGAATCGGCTCGTGGAATGGAATGGCGTCCCAGGTGAGACGGCCGAATATGAGCTTTGTTAGGTCGAGGTTGTCGAACATCGTGATTCCGGATGCCAAAAAATAAACGGCTCAGGCCGAAATGCCGGTATGAGCGGCGCGGAGAGAAAGAACTGGCTGGGCTATGCCTCAGATCGGCTGGGTCGCGGCGCTAGCCGTCGTGCCCAGAGGATCATTGACTGTGCACATGGCGCCCACGTATTTGCGGTTGGTGGCGTCCACACCAATGCGGCTACGGGTCGCGGCATCCATCGAGGCAATGTTGTACTTGCCTTCTGGGCCGGCCACGCCGCCCTGGGCATCGATGGCCATCATGTCCTTCATGCACATGCGGTTGCTTTCCACGCAGCGGTTCAGGATGGCGTCATACAGGTCTTCGGACACGGAGGCATAGCGGTGCACCGGGTCACGGTTGCTGGGTTGTTCCAACTTCAGGTAGGCGTCGCGGCCCAGCGCGCCACCGTCACCAGCCTTGGCGGTCTTGACCCACTGCTCGAAATCGGCCTCGTTCACGCCATGGAACTTGAAGCGCATGCCTGAAAAACCGGCACCGCTGTAGTTGGCCGAGAAGCCTTCGTATTCACCCGCCTTGTTGATCACGGCGTGCAGCTTGGTTTCCATGCCTGGCATGGCGTAGATCTGGCCGGCCAGCGCGGGCACGAAGAAGGAGTTCATCACCGAGGAGGCGGTGATCTTGAAGCTGATGGGGCGGTCTACCGGTGCCACCAGCTCGTTCACCACGGCAATACCTTGCTCGGGGTAGATGAAGAGCCACTTCCAGTCCAGTGCCACGACTTCCACCACCAGGGGTTTGGCGTCGGCGGGGATCACGCGGTCGGCGTCCAGGCGCTGCAGCGGGCGGTAGGGGTCCAGCGTGTGGGTGCTGATCCAGGTGATGGCGCCCAGGGCAATGATGATCAGCAGCGGTGCGCCCCAGATCATCAGTTCCAGCTTTGTGGAGTGGTGCCACTCGGGGTCGTAGGTGGCTTCGGTATTGCTTTTGCGGTAGCGCCAGGCAAACAACAGCGTCAGGATGATCACCGGGACGATGATCACCAGCATCAACAGGGTGGAGACGATGATCAGGTCCCGTTGCTGTACGGCGATGTCGCCGGACGGGCTCATGAGTACTGCTTTACATCCGGCCAGCAGAGCGATGGCCGGCAATAGAAGCAGTGCGCGGAGATTTTTGAGTGATGGCATGCCAGGCAGGTAGAAAAAGCGAGAACACAAAAGGGTTAAGTATTTTCCCTGATATATGGAGCCATGAACTGGGACATTTTGTCCTATGCCTGTGGCAACATGTCTCTCACGGCGCGATCTGGCTACACCCATCCTTTGCGCCGCTTCAATATAGCAAGGAGCAAGTATGGTGCCAAGCATCGCGCAAGAATATCCCTCCACGCCAATACGCACTTCGGAGTCGTCGGCCCATACTCTTGGCCCCGAAAATCAGGGACACGTGGCCCCCAGCGACATCGCTGTGGGTGTGGTGATAGGACGTACCTCCGAGTATTTCGACTTCTTTGTATACGGCCTGGCCTCGGTGCTGGTGTTCCCCTCGGTGTTCTTCCCGTTCGATGGACGGCTGGAAGGCACGCTGTATTCCTTCATCATCTTTTCCTTCGCATTCATTGCACGCCCCATAGGCTCGGCCCTGTTCATGGCCATCCAGCGGCGCTGGGGGCGTGGTGTCAAGCTGACCACGGCGCTGTTCCTGTTGGGTATCTCGACAGCGGGCATGGCGTTCTTGCCGGGCTATGCCAGCCTGGGCTTTACCGCCATCGTGATGCTGTCGGTGCTGCGCTTTTTGCAGGGCATTGCACTGGGTGGCTCCTGGGACGGTCTGCCCTCGCTGCTGGCGCTGAATGCACCGAAAAACCGCCGTGGCTGGTACGCCATGCTGGGCCAGCTGGGCGCGCCTATCGGCTTCATGGCCGCCAGTGGTTTGTATCTTTACCTGCATTCCAGCCTCTCATCGGTGGACTTCCTGGATTGGGGCTGGCGCTATCCCTTCTATGTGGCCTTTGCCATTAACGTGGTGGCCTTGTTTGCGCGCCTGCAACTGGTGGTGACCGATGAGTTCACCCGCCTGCTGGAAGACCGCGAGCTGGAACCTGCCGGCACCATTGAGCTGGTGCGAGCCGAAGGCTACAACGTGTTCCTGGGCGCGTTTGCTGCGCTGGCCAGCTACGCACTGTTCCACCTGGTGACGGTGTTCCCGCTGTCCTGGATCAACCTGCATGCCTCCCAGCCGGTGAACAGCGTGCTGCTGGTGCAGATCTTCGGCGGCGCCATTGGCATCGTCGGTGTGATCGCCTCGGGCTTGATCGCCGACCGTATCGGCCGGCGTAGCACGCTGGGTCTGCTGGCCTGCCTGATTGCGGTGTTCAGCGTGTTTGCACCCATTCTGCTGGACGGCGGCCCGGCCATGCAGGATGCCTTCATCCTGATCGGCTTTGCGCTGCTGGGCTTGTCGTATGGCCAGGCAGCAGGTGCTATGACCAGCAATTTCAGCGCTAAGTACCGCTACACCGGAGCGGCATTCACGACCGATATGGCTTGGCTGATCGGCGCCGCCTTTGCACCCCTGGTGGCGCTGGGCTTGTCGGCCCGCTTTGGCCTGGCCTATGTGAGTATTTACCTGCTGTCGGGCGCGATTTGCACCCTGGCCGCGTTGCGCGTCAACAGGGTGCTGGCCGACCGCGATTGAGGGGCATACGAACTGGGCGCCATCACTGCGCTCGGCTCAGGCATAAAAATAGCTGCTAACGCAGGAATTACCTGCACTAGCAGCTATATTTTTTGTAGCTCTAAAAATTAGGCCGCAGCGCTGGCGTAGTTCTGTGGAAACAGCTTGCGCTCAATCAGCTCGATCAGGATGTGCAGCACCTTGATATGCAGTTCCTGCACCCGGTCGGCGAACTGACCACCGGGTGTGCAGATATAGACCGTGCTCAGGGCCTCTAGTGCTTCGCTGCGCTTGCCACTGAGGATGATGACCTCCATGCCCAGTGCGCGGGCGGCGGCGGCGGCGCGTACCACGTTCTTGCTGGTGCCGCTGGTGCTCAGGGCCACCAGGCAGTCGCCGGGCCGGCCATGGGACTCGACATAGCGTGAAAACACCTGCTCGTAGCCCAGGTCATTGCCCACGCAGGTCATATGGCCGGCGTCGCTGATGGCGGTGGCGGCCAGGCCGGGGCGGTCCAGGCGGTAGCGGCCGGTCAGCTCCTCGGCGAAGTGCATGGCATCGCACATCGAGCCGCCATTACCGCAGGAATACACGCGGCCCTTGTTTTCGAACACGCGTATCAGCAACCGGGCCGCATCTTCGATGGTGGCCAGCGCCGCTGGGTTGCTCAGCAGTGCGGTTAGTGCTGCCTGGGCCTCGTTCAGGCTGGATGTGATGTGGTTTTGCATGGGCTCTCCGATGGTGGCGCTGGACTATACCGCTGGTGTGGCACTGCGTGGGAAGGCCCTACCAGACGGGTGGACGCATATGCCGTGTTGCAGTGCAAAAAAATGCGTACCAAATAGATCGAAGGACTGAATATTCTAAATATTTGAAAAATGTGCATGAAGCATGTGTTTTCAAGCGCGTTGCAGATGTAATTTGCAGACCACCTGCACGTCCAAATCTCCACAATCAAGCTTTTCAAAACCGTGTTCAAGGAGCTACGTCATGCATACAGCAGCAGGAGATTTATTCGACAACCCGATGGGCCTGATGGGCTTTGAATTCGTAGAGTTCGCCTCGCCCACACCGGGCCTGCTGGAGTCGGTGTTCGAGCACATGGGCTTTACGCTGGTGGCGACACACCGTTCCAAAGACGTGTTGCTGTACCGCCAGGGCGACATCAATTTCATCGTCAACCGCGAGCCCAAGAGCGTGGCTGGTTATTTCGCGGCGGAACATGGCCCCAGCGCCTGCGGCATGGCATTTCGCGTGAAGGATTCGCATCACGCCTACCGCCGTGCCTTGGAACTGGGCGCGCAGCCGATCGAAATTCCCACCGGCCCCATGGAGCTGAACCTGCCCGCCATCAAGGGCATAGGCGGCGCGCCTCTGTATCTGATTGACCGGTATGAAGACGGCAAGTCCATCTATGACATCGACTTCAACTTCATCGACGGCGTGGACCGCCACCCGGTGGGCCACGGCCTGAAGCTGATCGACCACCTCACGCACAACGTCTACCGTGGTCGCATGGCTTTCTGGGCCGATTTTTACGAGCGCCTGTTCAACTTT
The DNA here is from genome assembly GCF_059418745.1 of Rhodoferax sp. GW821-FHT07F03. Lineage (NCBI taxonomy): Bacteria > Pseudomonadati > Pseudomonadota > Betaproteobacteria > Burkholderiales > Comamonadaceae > Rhodoferax > Rhodoferax sp. GW821-FHT07F03. Next base: position 255,274 of record NZ_JBWKQM010000007.1, on the reverse strand, counting down.
CGTGAGATACGCTTCTTCGACATCAAGGGCGAATACACCGGCCTGACCAGCAAGGCCCTGACTGCGCCGGACGGCAAGATCCGTATCCCGCTCAATGAAGAGTCGCGCCAGGGGGGCGGGCAGATTGAAGAATATTTGATGAAGTTCAACGGCGAAGGCATACAGCACATCGCCCTCATCTGCGACGACTTGCTGGCGGCCGTGGACAAACTGGCCTTGGCCGGCGTGCCGCTGATGACGGCGCCCAACAAGGTGTATTACGAAATGCTGGACAGCCGCCTGCCCGGCCACGGCCTGGACGTGGGCGCCTTGCAAACCCGGGGCATTCTGGTGGATGGCAGCACTGAGGGTGGGACTCCACGCCTGCTGCTGCAGATCTTTTCGCAGACCCAGCTGGGACCGGTGTTTTTTGAATTCATCCAGCGCCGGGGTGACGAGGGCTTTGGCGAAGGCAACTTCAAGGCCTTGTTCGAGTCGCTGGAGCGCGACCAGATTCGCCGCGGCGCGCTGGAAACCGCATGAAAGCCAGCCCTGACGCAAGTGCCGTGCACAAATTAGACCCGCAGACATTTGGCGAATGGCAGCCTGAATTCCAACATTGGCGCTTCAGTACCGAGCGTGGCGGCCTGATGGTGCGCGAGTTCGTCTTTGCGGACTTTGCTGCAGCTTTCGGATTCATGGCCCAGCTCTCTGTGGTGGCAGAGAAGCATGACCACCACCCGGAGTGGCGCAATGTGTACAACCGGGTGGAAATCACCCTCACCACGCACGACGTGCAAGGACTGTCGCAACGCGACCTGGCGCTGGCACGCCATGCGGATGCGGCCTACCTAGGCTTTAGCTCTCATCTACCAGCATGAACCCAACTTCGAATACCAAACATGGCTTGGCCGCAGGTGACGCCCACCCTCCCGAGCGGGCCGACTGGACCATAGACCAAGGCTGGGACAACTACAGTCCCGAAGAACACGCCACTTGGAAAACCCTTTACGAGCGCCAGACCCGGCTGTTGCCCGGCCGCGCCTGCGATGAGTTTGTGCAGGGCATGCGCGACCTGTCCATCGGCGCGGACCAGATACCCGATTTCCGGCGGCTCAGCGAAGTGCTGATGCAGCGTACCGGCTGGCAAGTGGTGGCGGTGCCCGGGCTGGTACCCGACGAGGTGTTCTTCGAACATCTGGCAAACCGGCGTTTCCCGGCGGGCCAGTTCATCCGCAAGCCGCACGAGCTGGACTATCTGGAAGAACCCGACGTGTTCCACGACGTGTTTGGCCATGTGCCCATGCTGATGAATCCCACGATTGCCGACTACATCCAGGCCTATGGTGTGGGCGGGCTGCGGGCGCAGAAGTTGGGCGTGCTGGACAAGCTGGCGCGCGTGTACTGGTATACGGTGGAGTTTGGCCTGGTGCAGCAAAAAGACGGTTTGCGCATTTATGGCGCGGGCATAGCGTCGTCTTCGTCGGAGAGCATTTTTTCGCTGGACAGTGCATCGCCTAACCGCGTGCGTTTTGATCTGCCGCGCGTCATGCGCACCCACTACCGCATCGACGATTTCCAGGAAACCTATTTCGTCATCCAAAATCTGGATGAACTGTTGGAGCTGGCCCACATCGACTTCGGCCCTTTGTACGCCCAGATACAAGGACTGCCCGAATGCCAACCGGGCCAGTTACTGGACGGCGACCTGGTGCTGACACATGGCACCGGCAGCTACCACCAGGCCAAACGAGGAGTGCACTGATATGCAGACATCCCGTAGCACCGTGATGGTGACCGGTGCCGCTGGCAACCTGGGGCGCGCCGTGGCGGATGTATTCGCCAACAGCGGCGCCAATCTGGTGCTGCTTGACGTGCGGCGCGAAGATCTGGAGTCGCGCTATGGCCTGGAGGGCGACGGCCGTCTGTTTGCGCCGGCCAATCTGCTGGACCTTGAGCAGGTGCAAACCGCCATGCAGGCCGCTATGGCCCGCTTTGGCCGGATTGATGTGCTGTGTAACCTGGCCGGCGGCTTTCGCATGGGCGACGCGGTGCATGCCACTCCAGCCAGTACATGGGACTTCGTGCAGGACATCAATATCCGTACGCTGCTGAATATGGCCCGCGCCGTGGTGCCGCATATGCTGGAGCAGGGTGGTGGCAAGATCGTCAATGTGGGTGCCTACGCTGCCCAGCGCGGAGCCGCCTACATGGGGGCTTACTGCAGCGCCAAAAGCGGTGTCATCCGCCTGACGGAAACCATGGCCGCAGAACTGCGCGAGCAGCACATCAATGTCAACTGCGTGCTGCCCACCATCCTCGACACCCCGGACAACCGGGCGGCGATGCCTGATGCAGATCCCACGCGCTGGGTGGCCCCCAAGGAGCTGGCCAGCGTGGTGGCTTTCCTGGCGTCGGACGCGGCCAGCGCGGTGCACGGAGCGGCCTTGCCCGTGACCGGATTGAGCTGAAGGCCTGCCATGTTCCAACATATCCCGGCCTTCGCGGGCGACCGCATCTTCAGTCTGAATGAAAGCTTCCAAAAGGACCCCAGACCCCACAAGGTGAATTTGTCGATAGGCATTTATTGCGACGAGGAAGGGCGCGTGCCGGCCCAGGACGCGGTGCACCAAGCCGAAACACAGATCGCGGCCGCCCGACGGCCCAAGCCCTATCTTCCTATGGAAGGGGCGGCCAACTTCCGCCACGCCATGCAGGCCTTGCTTTTCGGTGAGGGGCACGAAGCGCTGGCCAGTGGCCGGGTGGCCACCATCCAGACGGTGGGCTCCAGCGGCGGCCTCAAAGCGGGTGCCGAGTTCATTCGGCGATGGTTTCCGTCCAGCGGCGTGTGGCTGAGCGACCCCAGCTGGGACAACCACCACAGCCTGTTTGAAAGCGCGGGCATAGCGGTGGGCAGTTATCCCTATTACGACCCCGTAAACGGGCTACGCTTTGACGCCATGTCGGCCGCCTTGCGGTCGCTACCCCCTTTCAGTGTCGTGCTGCTGCATGCCTGCTGCCACAACCCCACCGGGGTGGATCTGAGCCCCGCCCAGTGGGAAGAACTGGTGCCGATCATCCAGACGCATCGCTTGATTCCATTTCTGGACCTGGCTTACCAGGGGTTTGGCGAGGGCATTGAAGAAGACGCGTTTGCCGTGCGGCTGCTGGCCCAGGCGGGCATCCCTTTTTTGGTGGCGAATACCTTGTCCAAAAGCATGGGTTTGTATGGCGAGCGTTGTGGGGCTCTCAGCGTGGTGTGCGCCGACGCGAAGCAGACTGACTGCGTGCTGGGGCAACTGAAGTTCACCGTGCGCCAAAACTACTTCAGTCCTCCGGCCCATGGTGGACAGATTGCGGCCCAAGTCCTCGGTGATCCGGGGCTGCGGGCTTCGTGGGCCTGTGAAGTGTCGGCCATGCGCGAGCGCATTCGGGGCCTGCGCGTGCAATTGCATGTTGCGCTGACCCGCAAGTTAGGTGGAGGGGATTTCGACTATCTGCTGCGCCAGCGCGGTATGTTCAGCTATACCAATCTGCGCGCGGAGCAAGTACAGCGTTTGCGTGAAGAACACGCCATCTACCTGGTGGATTCAGGCCGCTTGTGCATCTCGGGCTTGAATGCAGCCAACCTGGATCGGGTGGCTAGCGCGATAGCGGCCGTGCATCGAGGGGCAGTAAATCGGACATGGCAAAAAGAAACCCATAGGCGCGGCCTGATGCAGTCTGGCTGATCTTGGGCTTGTCGGGTACCGCTGGGTATCAGGGGACAGGCCCAAGACCGGCGTTTCAAACCGCATCCGGTCGCGCCCATTGCGGCTCCAGCGGGAGCCGCCGTGGCATCAATCGTTGCTGTCGTTGGAGAAGGTACGGACGGTGCTGTAGGCATTCACCACGCCAGGTACTTGGCTGGCTACATAGCGTGCCTTGGACTCTTCACGTGGGCCTTGGGTCCAGCCGTGCAGGGTCACCGTGCTGCCTTCGGCGGTCACGGTCACCTTCTTGGCAGCGTCGCCCATGCTGCTGTCCAGCGCGGATTGCACGGCACCGGCCAGGTCGGCAGTATTGGCGGCGGCATGGGCCGGCAGGAAGGCACCCGCAGCCAGTGCGAATAGGGCGGAAGCGGCAATGCGGTTGAAAGTGCGTGTCATGGTGGATCCTTGTGTTGTGGCACCGTTTTCAGTGCGATGGGGTGATCTTCCCAAGCCAGGCCGTGTTTTGTGTTGCGACAGCGCGCGAGCCGTATTACATCTGCAATCTAGGGTGAAACCCTAGGCATTTGAAATGCTATGAAATAGATAGCTATCAGCGCAGAGATTACCTGCGCTAGAGGCCTAAAAAGCCTATGAAACCAGATGCCCCAGCGGCAATACGCCATGGCCCTTCACTTCGCCCAATGAAAAGCTGGTGTGCAGGTCCTTCACATTGGGCAAATTCACCAGCACCTGCCGGGCGAACTGGCTGAAGGCATTCAGGTCGCGCGACACCACCTGCAGCTCGAAGGTGCCGGTGCCGCTGATGTAGTGGCAGGACACCACCTCGGGGATGTTGCGTATCGCCTCCTCCAGCCCTTGCAGCGCCGGGCCGCTGTTTTGCACCGCGTCCAGCCGCACAAAGGCCAGTACGTCCAGGCCGATCTTGTGGCGGTCGATCTCGGCGCGGTAGCCGCGGATATAGCCGGCCTCCTCTAGCGCCCGCACGCGCCGCCAGCAGGGTGCGGCCGACAAGCCCACGCGCTGGGCCAGCTCGGCATTGGTCAGCCGTGCATTGGCCTGCAAGGCATCGAGGATGGTGAGGTCAAACTTATCAAGCATGGATTCACTGTATCTGCGCAAGATCCTTTCGCGAAGTAGGGGAAACGAGGCAAAAAACGCAAACACTTACCGCGTGTGCCGGCATACACTTTTTCTCAAAGCGGAGCCCACTCCGTTGGAGACAAGCACGATGAATGCACCGTTGCCCGACAGCATCCGCAAGGCTTTGGAAAGCGCCTCGTTGGATGACAAATACCGCCTGGACCACGGGCGCGCCTTCATGAGCGGGGTGCAAGCCCTGGTCAAGCTGCCCATGCTGCAGCAGCTGCGCGATGTGCAGGCCGGCCACCACACGGCGGGCTTCATCAGTGGCTACCGGGGCTCGCCGCTGGGAACTTACGACCAGGCGCTGTGGAAGGCCGAGAAATACCTCAAGGCGCAGAACATCGTGTTCCAGCCCGGCGTGAACGAGGAGCTGGCCGCCACCGCTGTATGGGGTACGCAGCAGCTGGGCTTCTCCCCCCCGGGTACCAACAAGTTTGACGGCGTATTCGGCATCTGGTACGGCAAGGGGCCGGGCGCGGACCGCTGTTCGGATGTGTTCAAGCACGCCAACATGGCCGGCACCACGGCCTTGGGCGGCGTGATCGCGGTGGCCGGCGACGACCATATTTCCAAAAGCTCCACCGCCGCGCACCAGAGCGACCATATCTTCAAAGCCTGTGGGCTGCCGGTGTTCTTCCCCACCAATGTGCAAGAGATCCTGGACCTGGGCCTGCACGCGTTTGCCATGAGCCGCTTTTCCGGCGTCTGGGCCGGCATGAAGACCATCCAGGAAATCGTCGAGTCCAGCGCAACCGTGTGGGTGGACCCGGGGCGGGTGGACATCCAAATTCCCACCGACTTTGTGATGCCGCCGGGCGGCCTGCACATCCGCTGGCCCGACCACGCGCTGGAGCAGGAGGCGCGCCTGATGCACTACAAGTGGTATGCCGCCCTGGCTTACATCCGCGCGAACCGGCTGAACTACAACGTGGTCGAGGGCCCGAACGATAGATTCGGCGTGATCGCCAGCGGCAAGGCCTATAACGACACGCGTCAGGCGTTGCTCGACCTGGGCCTGGACGACGCAACCTGCCGCCGCCTCGGCCTGCGCCTGCACAAGGTCACCGTGGTCTGGCCACTGGAAGCCCAGCTGACGCGTGAATTCGCCACCGGCCTGCAGGAGATTCTGGTGGTGGAAGAAAAGCGCCAGGTCATCGAATACCAGCTGAAGGAAGAGCTGTACAACTGGCGCGCCGATGTGCGGCCGAATGTGCTGGGCAAGTTCAACGAGCCCGAGGATGACCTCAGCGGCGGGGAGTGGTCCATGGCCAACCCCACGGCCAACACCTTGCTGCGCGCCAATGCCGACTTGTCGCCCGCGCTGATCGCCCGTGCCATCGCCCAGCGGCTGCACAAGCTAGGCGTGGACGCCGACGTGGCTGCCCGTATGGACGCTCACCTGGCCGTGCTGGACGCGCAAGACAGCGCTTTGCGCGCGCTTAGCCAGCGCCACGCGCCGGTGGCCCGCCTGCCCTGGTATTGCTCGGGCTGCCCGCACAACACCAGCACCGTGGTGCCCGAGGGCTCGCGCGCCATGGGCGGCATAGGCTGCCACTTCATGGCCACCTGGATGGACCGCAGCACGATTGCCTTCACCCAGATGGGCGGCGAGGGCGTGCCCTGGGTAGGCCAGCAGCCCTTCACCACCGACCAACACATCTTCGCCAACCTGGGCGACGGCACCTACTTCCACAGCGGTCTGCTGGCGATACGCCAGGCCATTGCCGCAGGGGTGAACATCACCTACAAGATTTTGTACAACGACGCCGTGGCCATGACCGGTGGCCAGCAGGTCGGTGAGCGCCCGGAAGGTCACTCGGTTGTGCAGATAGCGCAGTCTGTGCTTGCGGAGGGTGCTATCAAAACCGTAGTGGTGACGGACGAGCCCGAGAAGTACCAGGGCGTGGCGCTGGCGCCCGGCGTGGAGGTCAAGCACCGTGACTTGCTGGACGATATCCAGCGCGAGTTCCGGGAGATCCAAGGCACGACCATCATCATCTACGACCAGACCTGCGCCACTGAAAAGCGCCGCCGTCGCAAGCGCGGCACCCTGGTGGACCCGGCGGTGCGGGTGGTCATCAATGAGCTGGTCTGCGAGGGCTGTGGCGACTGCGGCGACCAGAGCAACTGCCTGAGCGTGGAGCCGCTGGAAACCCCGTTCGGCCGTAAGCGCCAGATCAACCAGTCCAGCTGCAACAAGGACCTGAGCTGCGTGAAAGGCTTTTGCCCCAGCTTTGTCACGGTGGAAGGCGGGCAGTTGCGCAAGAAGCGCGGCGACCAGGCGGCATCGCCCTTCAGCGGCGGCCTGTTGCCCGAGCCGCAGCTGGCCAGCACTGCCACGGTGTGGGGCATTGTGGTGGCCGGCGTGGGCGGCACCGGCGTCATCACCATAGGCCAGCTGCTGGGTGTGGCCGCGCATCTGGAGGGCAAGGGCATCGTCACCCAGGACGCGGCAGGCCTGGCGCAAAAAGGCGGCGCCACCTGGAGCCATGTGTTGATCGCCGACACGCAGGACAGCATCCGCACCACCCGTGTGGGCCAGGCGGCGTCCGACCTGATTTTGGGCTGCGACCCGGTGGTCACCGCCGCAGCGGAAACCCTGCTGCGCATGCGTCCGGGCCGTACCCAGGTAGTGTTGAACACGCACAGCGCACCCACGGCGGCCTTTGTGCACAACGCCGACTGGACCAACCCCGGCGAGGCCTGTGGGGCCGACATTCTGCAAGCAGCGGGGGCTGGCGGGGTGAGCAGCTTCGACTTCGATGCCGCCGCCAACCGTCTGATGGGCGACAGCCTGTATGCCAACCCCATGCTGCTGGGCTACGCCTGGCAAAAGGGCTGGGTACCGCTGCAGCTGGATTCGCTGCTGCGCGCCATCGAACTCAACAATATGGCGGTGGAGGCCAACAAGACCGCCTTCGCCTGGGGGCGCCGCGCCGCGCTGGACCCTGCCAGCGTGGCGACGCCTGCCCAGCCCATTACCTGGCATCGGCGCGAATCGCTTGACGCGATGCTTCAGCGCCGGGTGGAGTTCCTGACGGGCTACCAGAATGCCGCCTATGCGGACAGCTACCGTGCTTTCGTTGCCCAGGTGCGCCGGGCCGAGCAGCCGCTGGATTCGCGCCTGCCACTGACCGAGGCCGTGGCCCGCTACCTGTTCAAGCTCATGGCCTACAAGGACGAGTATGAGGTGGCGCGGCTGCAGACCGATCCGGCCTTTCTGGCCCGGATTGGCGAGCAGTTCGAGGGCGACTTTCGCCTGCACTACCACCTGGCGCCGCCGCTGCTGTCGCGCAAGAACGCCAAGGGCGAGTTGCAAAAGCGCAAGTTCGGCCCGGCCACTGGCTTGCTGCTGCGCTGGCTGGCCCGGCTAAAAGGCCTGCGCGGCACGCCGTTCGATCCGTTTGGCTACCAGGCCGAGCGCCGTGCCGAGCGTGCCCTGGTGGGTGAATACCGAGCCAGCATCGCCCAGCTGCTACCGGTTTTGGCGACGGCCAACCATGCGGCGGCGCTGGCGTTGGCCCGTGTTCCGGAGCGCATCCGGGGCTATGGCCACATCAAGCAGCGGCATCTGGTGGCCGCCCGGGCTGAATGGGTGGCGCAGACGGCTGCTTTTAACTCCAGTGCAAAATAGGTCTCTGGCGCAGGTAATACGTGCGCTGTAAGCTATATTAAATATAGCAACCCTTGGTCACACACGCCCGGCCTGTGCTCGGTTTGGGCGCAGCAATCCTGCCGCATACAATCGGCGTTGCCCTCGCCTGGCGGGTCGGCGCTCGTCGCGCCCTGCCTGCGGGTTTTATTTTGTATTTCGAAGTTGGAGCCATTTGTGTTCATTTCCTCTGCTTTTGCCCAAACTGCCCCCGCTGCTGCAGCCGCCGGTGGTGACATGATGTCGTCCATTACGGGCATGCTCCCGCTGATCCTGATGTTCGTGGTGCTGTACTTCGTCATGATCCGCCCCCAGATGAAAAAGCAGAAAGAGCACCGCGCCATGATCGACGCGCTGGCCAAGGGCGATGAAGTCGTCACCACCGGCGGCCTGCTGGGTAAGGTCACCAAGCTGGGCGATGGCTTTGTCAGCCTGGAGATCGCCAACGGCGTTGAAGTACAGCTGCAACGCAGCGCTGTCGTCCAAGTCCTGCCCAAGGGCACGGTTAAATAATTAGAAGCTGGAAGCGCAAGCGCGATCATGAATCGATACCCGGTATGGAAGTACGTGATCCTTCTGGTCGCGCTACTGGTGGGGACCATTTACACCCTGCCCAATTTCTTTGGTGAAGCACCCGCGGTGCAGGTCTCGGCGGCTCGCTCGTCGGTCAAGATCGACAGCACCACCCTGGCCAAGGTGCAAGAAGCCCTGGCTGCCAATAGTCTGACGCCCACGCTGGTCGAGATCGACGGCAACTCGGTCAAGGCCCGTTTTGATTCCACCGACAGCCAGCTCAAGGCCAAGGACGTGGTGCAAAAGGCGCTGGTGCCCGATGCCAACGACGCCAGCTACGTGGTTGCGTTGAATCTGCTGTCGCGCTCGCCCTCGTGGCTGACCGCACTGCGTGCCGTGCCCATGTATCTGGGCCTGGACTTGCGTGGCGGCGTGCACTTCATGCTGCAGGTGGACATGCAGGCCGCGCTGAGCAAGAAGGCCGAGTCGCTGACCGGCGACCTGCGCTCCAGCATGCGCGACAAGAATGTGCGCCATAGCGGCATCAGCCGCAATGGCCAGGCCATCGAAGTGCGCTTCCGCGACAGCGAAACCCTGGCCGCCGGCAAGGCCGTGGTGCAAGACCAGTTCCCCGACCTGATCACCACCGACGCGCCCGACGGCACCGAATACAAGCTCACCGCCACTATCCGCCCCGAGGCCGCGCGCCGCGTGCAGGACCAGGCGTTGAAGCAAAACATCACCACCCTGCACAACCGTATCAACGAACTCGGCGTGTCCGAGCCGGTGATCCAGCAGCAGGGCCTGGATCGCATCGTGGTGCAACTGCCGGGCGTGCAGGACACCGCCAAGGCCAAGGACATCCTGGGCCGTACCGCTACCCTGGAAGTGCGCCTGGTGGACGAAAGCACCGAAGCCGCCGCTGCCTCCGTGGGCAATGGCGCCGTACCGTTTGGCGATGAGCGCTACCTGGAACGCAGCGGCCAGCCGGTGATCGTCAAGAAGCAGGTCGTGCTGACAGGTGAAAACCTGACCGATGCCCAGCCCGGCTTTGAAAGCCAGACCCAGGAGCCCACCGTCAACCTGACGCTGGACGCCAAGGGTTCGCGCATCTTCAAGGATGTGACGCGTGAAAACATCGGCAAGCGCATGGCCATCATCCTGTTCGAAAAGGGCAAGGGCGAGGTCGTGACTGCGCCGGTGATCCGTTCCGAAATCGCCGGTGGCCGGGTGCAGATCTCGGGCCGCATGACGACCCAGGAAGCCAGCGACACCGCGTTGCTGCTGCGCGCCGGCTCGTTGGCTGCGCCGATGGAAATCATCGAAGAGCGCACCATCGGCCCGAGCCTGGGGGCGGAGAACATTTCCAAGGGCTTCCACAGCGTGCTGTGGGGCTTCCTGACCGTGGCGGCCTTCATGTGCGGCTACTACATGCTGTTTGGCGTGTTCTCGAGTATTGCGTTGGCTTTCAACTTGCTGCTGCTGGTGGCCGTGCTGTCCATGCTGCAAGCCACCTTGACTTTGCCCGGTATGGCGGCGATGGCTCTGGTGCTGGGTATGGCGATTGACTCCAATGTGCTGATCAACGAACGCGTGCGTGAAGAGCTGCGTGCCGGCGCCTCGCCGCAGGCCGCTATCCATGCCGGTTTTGACCGCGCCTGGGCGACGATTCTGGACTCGAACATCACCAGCGCAATCGTGGGTATCGCCCTGCTGGCATTTGGCTCCGGCCCGGTGCGCGGCTTTGCGGTGGTGCACGTGCTGGGTATTGCGACCAGTATCTTTTCCAGCGTGTTCTTCTCACGTGGCTTGGTCAACCTGTGGTATGGCCGCCAGAAGAAGCTCAAGACCGTGTCCATCGGCACCGTGTGGCGGCCCGATGCCGCCGTTGAAACCAACGCCAAGTAAGGACGCGACACCATGGAGTTTTTCAAGATCCACCGCGACATCCCGTTCATGCGGCATGCGCTGGTGTTCAACATCATTTCCTTCCTCACCTTTGTGGCGGCGGTGTTCTTCCTGTTCTCGCGCGGCCTGCATTTGTCAGTGGAGTTCACTGGCGGCACTCTGATGGAGGTCAGCTATTCCCAGCCGGCCGATCTGACCAAGGTGCGTACGGTGGTGGCCGGCCTGGGCCTGCAGGATGTGCAGGTGCAGAACTTCGGTACCTCGCAGGATGTGCTGATCCGCATGCCGGTGCAAAAAGGTGTGACCTCGGCCCAGCAAAGCGACCAGGTACTGACCGCGCTGAAAACCGAAGACGCATCGGTGCAGCTCAAGCGCACCGAGTTTGTCGGCCCGCAAGTCGGCGACGAACTGGCGGTGGATGGCCTGAAGGCCCTGGCCTTTGTGGTCGTGGGCATCATGCTGTACTTGGCCGTCCGGTTCGAGTGGAAGTTTGCCGTGGCGGCCATCTTCGCCAACTTGCACGATGTGGTCATCATCCTGGGCTTTTTCGCCTTCTTCCAGTGGGAATTTTCGTTGCCGGTGCTGGCGGCGGTATTGGCCGTGCTGGGTTACTCGGTGAATGAATCGGTGGTGATTTTTGACCGTATCCGCGAGAACTTCCGCCGCATGCGCAAGATGACGCCGATGCAGGTGATCGACAACGCGATCACTTCTACCATCAGCCGCACTATCATTACCCACGGCTCGACCCAGATCATGGTGCTGTCCATGCTGCTGTTCGGCGGCCCGACCTTGCATTACTTTGCGCTTGCGCTCACTATTGGTATTTGCTTCGGTATTTACTCATCCGTGTTCGTGGCCGCGGCGATTGCCATGTGGCTTGGTATCCAGCGAGAAGATCTAGTGAAGTCGTCCTCCAAGAAAGAAGATCCGAACGATCCCAACGCAGGTGCGACTGTCTGACCTGCTATTGACGTATGGCTGCAGCCGCTCCTTCTTCTGCTGACCTGCAACTCGCCCGCACAGCGCGCGAGCGCTTTGTCACGGAGGCATGTCAGGGCCTGGAGGTCACTGGACGCGTGGTCGGCGCCCGGTTGACGGCCCTGATCGAGGAAGTTCGCCCGGCACGCGAGATGCAGGAGCGGCGTGATGCCTGGACCGCATTCCAGCGCCAGGGCCGCGTGTGGGAGCAGGCGACAGCCAATGCCTGGCGCCAGGCTCTGAAACCCCAGGCGCCGGCTTTGCCGGTACGTAGCTCGTCCATGCAGTTCGAGTTGATGGGCGACGATGTGGTCGAGAACAAGATACTGGCATCGCGTCTGTCCCTGTCCATCCAGGATCGACTGGCCGAACCCTATGCGAATGCCAGTGCCGCCATCCAGCAGCTGGAAGGACGTGGCGAACTCGCTGCGCAGGACCCTTTGCGTCCCGAGGTGCTGATGCTCTGGCTGGTTGAGCAATGGGCGGGCTCTGGTCTGCCGCGCAATATATTGCAACTGGTCACCGACGTCTTGCAACGTGAGCTTGGCACGCATCTGCTGGCAGCCTACGCGGCTTGCAATGCGTTTTTGTTATCCAGCGGCGTGCAGGTCACGTCAGATTTGCGGGGCCGGGTGAAGCGTACGGCCTCCGGTTCAGCTTCCGATGCCCCGCGTTTCACCAAGGAGCCGCAATTCCGCCCGGGAGATGAGGATTCCGAATGGGACGGAATGCAAATTGCGCCGTCTTCTTATTCCGGAGGTGGATTCACGAATGCCCGTGGCCCAGGAACTCCCCCCATGAGGCCGTTTGGCACTGAGGGTGTTCCAGGCAACGCCGCTCAGGGCGGTGGGGCGAATAACCAGGGGTCTGTCCAGCGTGGGCGCCATCCAGCGGACGAAACCCGCATGATGACAGTGGCTTCGCCCATGTTGCGGGCGCGGCGTCGTGCCCAGGGCGTCATGGGCCATTTGAAGCGCATGTTGAGTGACCATGTGAGTGGTTTTGATGCCACGGTGGCGCAACCGATTTCACCCGCTTTGGCGCGCGCCGTGGCGCGTCCCGAAGATGGAGGCAGTACCAGTCCCTTGCCTATCGGGCTGATGTCCACCGGCCGCTACGAATATGGCCAGGCGGATGTTTCCCAGGCTGCGGGCATTTTGCGCGAGCGCTCCAACCAGCTTAAACAAAAAGCCGCCACCGCCTCGGAAAAGGCCACCATTGAGATCGTGGCCCTGATGTTCCAGAGCATCCTGGCTGAAGAGCGGATACCTCCGTCGGCGCGCGTCTGGTTTGCCCGTTTGCAGCTACCGGTATTGCGCGTGGCGCTGGCCGAGCCCGAGTTTTTTGGCACGGTGGATCACCCGGCACGCCAGTTGATCGACCGTATGGGTTCTTGCGTCATGGGCTTTGATGCCAGCGCGATTGGCGGCACCGCGCTGGAATCCGAGATTCGGCGCGTGGTGCAGGTGATCGAACAGTACCCTGAAACGGGCCGGCGCGTGTTTCAACTGGTGTACGACGAATTCGTCCTGTTCCTGTCCAAGCATTTGACCGAAAAAGGCAGTACCCAGCGCCTGGTGACGTTGGCGCAGCAGGTGGAGCAAAAAGAAACCCTGGCCATCCAGTACACCATTGAGCTGCGCAATATGCTCAAGGACATGCCGGTGCGTGAGGAGATCCGCGAGTTCCTGTTCAAGGTCTGGGCCGAGGCTCTGGCCATGGCTGCTGTACGCAACGGCCGGCAGCATGAGGAAACCGTGGCTTTGAAGAAGGCCGCCTCAGAGCTGGTCTGGTCGGCCAGCGCCAAGCCGAACCGGGCCGACCGTGCACGTGTAATCCAGAGCCTGCCCATGCTGCTGCAGCGCCTGCGCCAGGGCATGGGTCTGTTGGGCCTGGATACGGCCGCGCAGGAAGGGCATATCAAGCGCATCAGCGATACCCTGGCCGACGCCTTCATGTCCAAGACCGAGGCCATTCCGCAGTCGCGCTTGGAAGCCATGTCGGTACACCTGGCGAATCTGGAAGATTTCTTCAGTGACGACGATCTGGGTGACCTGCCGCTGGACGCCGAAAATATCGAAATGATGCTGGGCATGGATGCCTCCAGCATCGATGTGATTGCCGATGGCGGCTCCAAGCCCAGTGAAGCCATGTTGGCCTGGGCGCAAGAGCTGCAACTGGGCCATTGGTTTGTGTTGGACCACAACCGCCAAGTCAACCGTGTGCAATTTGCCTGGCGCAGCGAGCGCAAGCAACTGCATTTGTTTGCCTCCATGGACGGGCATAGCTATTTGATCCAGGCGCGTCGCCTGGCGGCTTATCTGCAGGCTGGCCTGCTAGTGCCGCAGGAAGATGAGACCTTGACCTTGCGCGCCACCCGCGACGCCCTGAACAAGCTGGACGCTAATCCCGAACGCCTGTTGGCCTAATTCCGAGGTGCCACGCGGGCAGTCAGTGCGCGATACGCTCCGATGCGTCGTCGCAGAGTTCGTCCAACACCAGGGCGTCGGGTTCTTCGCCAAAACTCCAGTAGACCATCAGGATGATGATTTTCAGGTCGTCCAGGCAGACTGGGTTGTCGCCTGTGGCCATGGCGCGGTCCAGTACGATTTCCCGCATCGCAGCAGGCAGTACCCCCGCATCTTCCAGAAAGTGGATGAAGCCCAGGCAGTCTGCACCCAGTCGGTCTTGCTCAGCCACCGAGTAGATGCGCATGCTGTCGAGCGTGGGCGAAACGGTGGGTGGCAAGTTGGTCAGAGTGCCCGGCGTGCGGGCGATCAGGGCCGGGTCTGTGCCCATTGCGGCCAGTTGCAGACCATCCAGCCAGCGCATGGCCTCGGCGATTTCGTCTGCAGCAAAACCCACCGCGCTCAGCTTGCGCTCCAGCAGGGGGGCTTCGGGGCAGGCATCGCCCCGCCAGTAGTTCTCATAAACGAAAACAAGTACTTCAAACATGGGCCCAATATAGCGCAGATCGGTGCCGCGCGACGGCGCGAGCAATCAGGCCGCAGCCATACGCTGGAATAGCCCGCCCGGCAGACGCGCGACGCGGTTGTCCAGTTCCAGTTCCAGCAGCTGAACCTGTAGGCTGGCGGTATCCATGCCCGTGCGTGCCACCAATGCGTCCAGGCTGACTGGGTCGTAACCTAGCGCGTTGAGCAGAGGATCTTCTGCATCATTTTCCTCGTTGACGCAGGTTCCATCAGCGCTGGTAGCTATGGTTTTGGAAGCAATCTGGGGTTGTAGCTCCTCCAGCACGTCTTGAATGTTCTCCACCAGCTTGGCGCCTTGCTTGATCAGCGCGTGGCAGCCGCGGGCCTGTGGCGACTGGATGGAGCCGGGAATCGCAAACACTTCTTTACCTTGTTCGGCCGCCAGCCTGGCGGTGATCAGCGAACCCGACTGCAGCGCGGCCTCGACCACGAGCGTACCTTGCGTCAGCCCGGCGATCAGTCGGTTGCGCTTGGGGAAGTTGGCCGGCAGCGGCGGTGTGCCCAGCAGGTACTCGCTGAGCAATACGCCATGCCGGGCAATGCGGTGCGCCAGTGCCAGGTTGCGTTTGGGATAGACCCGATCCAGGCCGGTGCCGACTACCGCCACCGTGGCCAGGTGGTCGGCGTGTGCGCCCTCCAGTGCCCCTAGGTGGGCGGCGCTGTCTACACCCAGCGCCAAGCCGGACACGACAGTCCAGCCTGCCTGTGCGCAAGCCTGGCCAAACTGCTGGGCATGTGTTTCGCCTTGGGCTGTGGGGTTGCGGCTGCCGACGATGGCGATGCTGTGCTGGCTGACGGTTTCCCACAGGTCGATGCGGCCCAGGGCAAACAGCAGCAGCGGCGGGTCGGCCATGGCCAGCAGCGATTCCGGGTAGAGGACGTCCCCCAGGGTGATGACGGCGCGCTGGCCCTGGGCCGGGTCGGCCTGTGCCAACCAGCTTTCGGTGCTTTCAAGTTGGGCTATGGCATCGGGCGGTGGCAGCTGTAAGGCCTTGGCTTGCGCCGGGGTGACGAATTGTTCCAGCGCGGCGCGGGACTGTGTGAAAACGTCCTGGGGAAGGCCATAGGCAGCCAGCAGGCGGCGTGCGGTTTCGTTGCCTATGCCCGGTGTCAGCACCAGGCGTAGCCAAGCCGCCAGTTCTTCCCGCTCCATGCGTGCTGTGCTTAGTGCGGCGTGGTTACGCGATCACCAATCTTGACGCCTGACTTGATTTGCAGGATCAGCCCATAGGACAGCCGCTCGAAGGGGCGGAACACCATCAGCAGGCCGTTGTTCTCGTCGGGCAGTTTGATGTCGGTTTTGCTGGGGTCGGTTTTGTCCTGCATGCGCGGGCCGTCGGACAGCAGGGACAGCACATGGCCGCGCTCTATGCCGTCCTTGGTACCACGGTTGATAACCACGATCTGGTTCTGCGCCGCATTGGTCACAGCGCTGCCATAGACCGAGACAATCCGGCCGTCTACGACACTGGAGGGCGCCCGCGGCACGAAATTCAGCAGCTCACGTTCGGGTTCGGGCACCAGGCGGTCACCGGTGCTGATCTCTTCCTTGGTCGCCACGATGTCGAGGCTGGCGGGGACGACATCCAGCAGCGGTTTGCCGTCACGGTCCTTGTCCTTGGAGACTTGCGTGCTTTCGCTGGAAAGCAGTGCGGCCTTGCCCACGAACTGGGCTTCGTAACCCAGGATTTCCTGGGTGCCAGGGTCCCGCAGGGGTGTGGCATTGCGGAACACGCGGAAGTTCAGCGGCTTGCCGCGCGCGTCGCTCAGCGGGGCATTGGCCGGGCCGCGTGCATAGGCGCGGTCGCCACGGCTCAGCAGCACACGGTCTTCCTGGGTGGCGACGATGCGGGGGGCTAGCTCCAGCGTGGTGGCGTCAATGATCAGTGGTTCGGCCAGGAAGGGCTCGATCAAATGGGTCTTGAGTGTAGGCAGGGCGTTGTCCGATAGCAGCTCGCTGCGCGTGCGCGGTGACAGGCGCACCGTCTGGGCCACGTCGCCGGTCGGTACCGCGCCGGCTTGCAGCAGGGCGCGGCCATCTTTCTTCACCAGGCGCAGTTCCTGGCCGGGGTAGATGCGGTGCGGGTTGCGGATTTCCTGCTGGTTCATGCCCCACAGTTCGGGCCAGCGCCAGGGGCTGGTCAGGAACAGGCCAGAAATGGCCCACAGCGTGTCACCGGTCTTTACGGTGTAGCGGTCCGGGGCATTGGGGGCCAGAGCGCTGAGCGGCACGCCCGCCTGGGCAACCTCGTTGGCGGTGGCCTGCTGGGTGGGTGAAATGGGGTAGTTCTGTGCCTGTGCCGTGGTGCCCAGCATGCCGGCGCAGAGCGCCATTCCCGTCGATGCCAAGGCCCAACGTGCCCCCACTCCCGCCATCATGTATTTCATATGTTGTTGCACCACAAATGCCCGCCTGATGGGGCGTTGCTCCGGATGGAGCGACTCCCTTGCATAACGGAAAACTTAGACAAATTACGCGCGATTCTGCGCCCAAGCCCCTGCTTGGGCAACGAATATCCGGCAGGGGCCGCTCCCCATATCCTAAAAGTAGCGAAAATAGCGACACACGACATGCCGAATGCCAAGCTGGACAGCCCCGGGCTCTTCAGCCTGGCTTTCAGCATGTCTTCGACATTTTCGGTGAGATTCCATGGCGCTACTTTCAATTCTCCAATATCCAGATCCCAAGCTGCACACCTTAGCACGACCGGTTGCTGCGGTGGATGCGCGCATCCGCTCCCTGATCCAGGACATGCTTGAAACCATGTACGACGCCAACGGCATCGGCCTGGCGGCTACCCAGGTGAATGTGCACGAGCGCCTGGTCGTGATCGACGTGTCCGAAGAGCGCAACGAGCCCCTGGTGCTGATCAACCCGGATATCGTCTGGGCCAGCGAAGAGCGCGTGGTGAACGACGAAGGCTGCCTGTCCGTGCCGGGTATCTACGACGGGGTGGAGCGCTCCACCCAGGTCAAGGTGTCGGCTCTGGACGGCGAGGGCGTGTTGCGCACCATCGAGGCCGAGGGCCTGCTGGCCGTGTGCATCCAGCACGAGATGGACCACTTGAAGGGCAAGGTATTTGTGGAATACCTGTCGCCGCTCAAGCGCAATCGCATCAAGAGCAAGATGCTCAAGACTCGGCGCACGCTGGGCAAGTCGGACGTAGCTTGATGCGCGTCATTTTTGCGGGCACGCCCGAATTCGCCCGGGTGGCCCTGGAGGCTTTGCTGGCGGCGGGCCATGAGATCGTGCTGGCGCTGACCCAGCCGGACCGCCCCGCAGGCCGGGGCATGAAATTGCAGGCCTCGCCGGTCAAGCAGCATGCGCTGGCCCACGGCATTCCCGTAGCCCAGCCGCGCAGCCTGCGCCTGGACGGCAAATTCCCTGAAGACGCGGCCGAGGCGCAGCGCCTGCTGCAGGCTGCGCAGGCCGACGTGATGGTGGTGGTGGCTTACGGGCTGATCCTGCCGCAGTGGGTACTGGATTTGCCACGCACCGGTTGCTTGAACATCCACGCCAGCCTGTTGCCACGCTGGCGCGGCGCGGCGCCCATCCACCGGGCCATCGAGGCGGGCGATACCGTTACCGGCGTGACCATCATGCAGATGGATGCCGGACTGGATACCGGAGATATGTTGCTGGTCGAGTCCCTGCCCATCCTGGACAGTGATACCACCGGTAGCCTGCACGACAAGCTGGCCGCGCTGGGCGGACGTATGGTGGTGCAGGCGCTGGCGCAGCAGCCTGCCCTGGTTCGTACAGTGCAGCCGGAAGAGGGCGTTTGCTACGCCCACAAGATAGAGAAGCGCGAAGCCGCGATCGACTGGACGCAAAGCGCACAGACCATTGTTCGCCGTATCCGCGCCTTCAACCCCTTCCCCGGCGCGGCGACGCTGTTGGGCGGCGAGAGCCTGAAGGTCTGGTCGGCCTCAGTGTCGGATGCACCTGCGCCCGCGGGTCAGGCTTGTGGGTCAATTTGTGCTCTAGCGCAGGAATACATTGCGGTGGTAGCTATGAATTCTGTAGTAAATGTCCATGAACTGCAGCGCCCGGGCGGCAAGCGCCTGCCGGTGGCCGAGTTCCTGCGCGGGGCCGATCTGCAGCTGGGCATGGCGTTTGAGGCGGTGGCCGCCTGATGTTCTTGCAGCGTGCGAACCGCGTCCACGCCGAGTTCCGGGTGGGGGCTGCCGAAATGTGGCCGCAGGCGCCCGGCATGGCGGCCTGGGGCCTGATGACCGGTGTGGCTATGGCCAAATCCGGTATGGGCATGCTGGAGGCCTTGTTCATGGCCTTGACCGTGTTTGCGGGCAGTTCTCAGCTGGCGGCTACGCCCCTGCTGGTTGCCGGCGCGCCGGCCTGGGTGGTGCTGGCCACGGCGTTTTGCGTCAACCTGCGCTTCGTGGTGTTCAGCCTGCACCTGCGGGCCTACCTGGCACATCTGCCCTGGCTGGAACGCATCAGCCACGGCTACCTGACCACCGACATGACCTACGTGCTGTTCACCCGGCGCTTCCAGCACCCGGCGACGGACGCCGCCGGGCGGCGCGCCCAGGAGGCTTATTTGGCGGGCAGCAATAGCGTCACCTGGGTCAGCTGGATGCTGCCCAGCATCGTCGGCGTGGTGTTGGCCAACTTCATCCCAACCGCCTGGGGGCTGGGTTTTGCCGGGATTTTGTGTTTGCTGGGCATACAGTGCTCGCTGGCAACCACACGCTTGCGTCTGCTGTCGGCGGCGGTGGCTGCGATTGCGGCGGTGGTCGCCTATGCCCTGCCGTTCAAGCTGAATATCGTGGTGGCGATTGCGGTGGCGGTATTGATCTGCCTGGGGGCGGAGAAACTGCGCCCAGCACCTGTCGGGACCGCTGCATGAATGCGGATATCGACTTCCATACCCTGGCCATCATCTGCGGCCTGGCCTGCGTGACCGTGTTGACGCGCTGCTTTTTCTTCCTGTCCAGCAAGAGTTGGAGCCTACCAGCCTGGATGCTGCGGGGCTTGCAATATGCGCCGATAGCCGCCCTGTCGGCCGTGGTGCTACCCGAGATCGTGATGGCGCAAGGCCATCTGATCACTACCTGGATGGACGCCCGCGTTTTTGGCGCGGTCGCCGGCGCGCTGCTCTATTTCTGGCGGCGCGACGTGTTGCTGACCATCGTGGTTGGCATGGCCGTGTATCTGCCGCTGCATCTGGGCCTGGGCTGGTAAGCCCCAGCGGTGCTACATCACCTTCTGAATCAATGACCCTTTGAATAGCACGGGGCCGGTGGGCCCCCCCTGTCCTGGTACACCGCCCTTGGGCTCCAGGCTGATGGCCAGGGTGGGGATTTCCTTTACATCGCCCTCGCCGGCCGTGAGCTGCAGCAGCTTGTCGCGCCCCAGTACGCCCAAGGAGCGCGGGCTGCCTGCCGGTGGCAGAGCCCACAGCTGCAGAGATTTGTCGCCTGCTTCCTGGAAGTTGCCCACGCGTTGCAACACCAGCTTGTGGTTTTTGGGGTCGAAGGTCACCAGCATGGATGCGGCAGCGGCGTTGTCTTGCAGTACCGCCACGTACTCGATTTGCGGTGCGGACCGTATTTGCGTCTGTAGGGATGCGATCTGGTCGGTCAGGTATTGCTGCTGGTTCAGACCCACCACTACGGCCACCGCCGCTGCAGCAACCCCGGCAAAAGTGGCGCCGCGCCAGAGCAGCAGATTGCGCAGCCAGCCGCCGGGGCCGGTTGGCGTTGTGGCGGGGATGCGAGCGTTCCGCATGGCTTGTTGCTCCTGTTCGGCGCGCAGCAGATTGTCTATGCGCGTCCAGACGGCGGCTGCCGGTGGAGCCTGCTGCTGGAGTTCGGCCACACTGCCCAGGCGGGACTGCCAGATCAGCGCGGCGGCGCGCACGGGTGCCTGCTCGCGCGCCAGGGTTTCAAAGCGGCGGCGCGCGCCTCCGCGCAGGGTGCCCAGGGCGTAGCTGGCCGCCAGGCGGTCCAGAAGTTCGGGGTGTTGGGGAAGATGCATGGTCTGGTTCTCAGAGCAACTCAGGCAAAACGTGCCATGCAGATGCGCAGTTGTTCCAATCCACGGCGTATCCAGCTCTTCACCGAGCCCAGCGGCAGGCGCAACTGCTCCGCCAGTTCGCTGTGGCTGAGGTCGCGCAGATAGGCCAGGCTGACCAGCTCGCGTTGGCGCTTGTCCAGCCGGGTCATGCACTGGTGTAGCGCCCAGGCCTGCTGGCTGGCCTGGGCCGTGTCCATGGGGCTGGGGCTGTCGCCGTCCAGCGTGTCGGCCATGACTTCGTCCAGCTCCTGGGTGATGTTGCTTCGGTCTGCCGTGCGGCGGCGCAAAAAGTCCAGCCCGCGGCTGCGCACGATCAGCCCCATCCAGGCCAGGGGCGGGCTCAGGGAGGCGCGGTAGCTGCCGGCCGAGCGCCAAATGGTCATATACGCCTCCTGCAGCACGTCCTCGGCCCATTCCCGTTTACCCACGACCCGCATCGCCAGTCCGTAGAGTTTGGACGAGGTGTGCTCGTACAGCTCCTTGAGCGCGGGCGCATCCTGGGCGGCGATGCGGTCCAGCAAGGCCATCAAAGCATGGTCCGGGTTGGTTGAATGGGACAGGGCAGTGGCGTTCATGGGGCGACAGTGTCAGGCGGAAATGCTGGATGCAGTCTAGCGGTGGATACGCGGCAAATTGCATATTGGATGCAGGCAGGCTTTTAGAATGCGCCACGCGACTTTTTTCACAACCAACCCAGCACTGCCATGAACGTCATCCGTTTCTCCGATCTCTGCGCCCAAGGCAAAGCCTCTGGCCAACGTGTTTTCATCCGTGCCGACCTGAACGTGCCGCAGGACGATAGCGGGGCCATCACCGAAGACACCCGCATCCGTGCTTCCGTGCCCTGCATCCAGATGGCGCTGGCCGCTGGCGCTGCGGTGATGGTGACATCGCACCTGGGCCGCCCCACCGAAGGTGCGTTCAAACCCGAGGACTCGCTGGCTCCGGTGGCCAAGCGCCTGGGTGAGCTGCTGGGCCGTGAAGTGCCGCTGCTGGCCAACTGGGTGGATGGTGTCACGGTCGCCCCCGGCCAGGTGGTGCTGCTGGAGAACTGCCGCGTCAACGTCGGCGAAAAGAAGAACAGCCCCGAGTTGGCGAAGAAGATGGCCGCCCTGTGCGACATCTTCGTGAATGACGCCTTCGGCACCGCCCACCGTGCCGAGGGTACGACCTACGGCATCGCCGAATACGCCAAGATCGCCAGCGCCGGCCCGCTGCTGGCAGCGGAAATCGACGCCATCACCAAGGCCCTGGCCCATCCCCAACGTCCGTTGGCGGCCATCGTGGCGGGCTCCAAGGTGTCGACCAAGCTGACCATTCTGAAGAGCCTGTCTGAAAAGGTCGACCAGTTGATCGTGGGTGGCGGTATCGCCAACACCTTCATGCTGGCCTCCGGCCTGAAGATCGGCAAGTCGTTGGCCGAACCCGATCTGGTGGACCAGGCCAAGGCCGTGATCGAGTCCATGAAGGCCCGTGGCGCCGCTGTGCCGATCCCGGTCGATGTGGTGACGGCCAAGGCCTTCTCCGCTGACGCCGTGGCTACGGTGAAAGCCGCGACCGATGTGGCAGATGACGACCTGATTCTGGACATTGGCCCCCAAACCGCTGCCGCCCTGGCGACCCAGCTGAAGGCTGCGGGCACCATCGTCTGGAACGGTCCGGTGGGCGTGTTCGAGTTCGACGCATTTGCCCATGGCACCGAAACCATCGCCCGTGCGATCGCTGAAAGTGCTGCGTTTTCTATAGCAGGCGGTGGAGATACCCTGGCCGCTATCGCCAAATACGGCATTGAAAAGCAGGTGGGGTACATCTCCACCGGCGGTGGCGCTTTCCTGGAAATCCTGGAAGGCAAAACCTTGCCGGCCTTCGAAATCCTGCAAAAACGCGCAGCCTGATCTGCGCATACGCCAACCGCCCCGGTATTTTTGAATACCGGGGTGGAGTTTCACAATGCGGACATATGGCGGTGTTCTACTCGCTCGCAATACACTGAAACTTGACTTCCCGCGCTGAGGGATTGCTAGACATGTTTGAGCTTTTTCATCCGCAGGCGCGTGGCGGCAATGTGTTCGCGAAAAAACCCAATCGCTGGGACCTGGCGCTGCTGCCACTGGTGCTGGCCATTCTGCTGGCGCTGGCGTTTGGTGCATCGCAGATGGCGCGCCCTTTTGCGATGGGCGAAGCGCTGGAAATCTCGCTGGACCCGGCCTATCTGCCTTATTACCTGCTGCGCACGATCCTGCGCATGTTCATTGCGTTGGGCTTTTCGCTGCTGTTCAGCTTTGTCTTCGCCGCGATAGCCGCCAAGTACCGTACGGCCGAGAAGGCCATGATCCCTATCCTGGACATTCTGCAGTCGGTGCCGATTCTGGGCTTTCAGGCGATTGCGATTGCGCCTTTTATCGCGCTCTTCCCGGGCAGCCTGCTGGGTGTGGAATGTGCGGCGATTTTCGCCATCTTCACCTCGCAGGCCTGGAATATGGCGTTCAGCCTGTACCAGTCGATCCGCACCGTGCCCGAAGAACTCAAGGAGGCGGCGCGGGTATTCCGGCTGTCGGGCTGGCAGCGTTTCTGGCGTCTGGAGTTGCCGTTTGCCATGCCGGGGCTGTTGTGGAACATGATGATGTCCATGTCCGGGGGGTGGTTCTTTCTGGTGGCGGCCGAAGCGATTTCGGTGGCCAACCAGGATATCAAGCTGCCCGGTATAGGCTCTTATATTGCGGTGGCCATTGAGGCAGAAAACGGCTGGGCCATTGCCTGGGCGATTGGGGCGATGCTGGCGGGCATTCTGTTGTACGACCAGCTGTTCTTTCGGCCTTTATTGGCCTGGGCCGACAAGTTCCGCTTTGAAGAATCTCAAGGCGACACCGCGCAGCAATCCTGGCTGCTGGACTGGATGCGCCGCAGCCGCTGGATGAGCGCGCTGAGCGCCGCAGGCTGGAGCTTGCTGCGCCGTGCGCTGGGCTGGTTCAGTGTCCGCCATGATGGCACGGCGGTTGATGCGCGGCCTCGGGTCCAGAACCCGCTGTGGCCGCGTATTTGGGATGGCGTGTTGCTGCTGGTTGCCTTGCTGGCGGTGTACCGTCTGGTGGTGTTTGTGCACAGCGATGTGGGTTGGGGCGAGGCCGGCCATGTGGTGGTCTTGGGCTGCATTACCTTGTTGCGGGTCATGCTGCTGATCGCTTTGGCTTCCGTCGTCTGGGTGCCGGTCGCCGTGTGGATCGGTCTGCGGCCCCAGTATTCGCAGCGGGTGCAGGCGGTGGCGCAGTTTTTGGCGGCATTTCCGGTGAACCTGATGTTTCCGCTGGTGGTGTTCGTACTGGTGACGCTGCGCTTGAATCCGAATATCTGGCTCAGCCCCTTGATGGTGTTTGGCACCCAGTGGTACATCCTGTTCAACGTGGTGGCCGGCGCGGCAACCATTCCCAACGAGCTGCGGTTGGCGGCAGACAACCTGGGCGTCAAGGGCTGGCTGAAGTGGAAGCGTATCTACCTGCCCGCCGTGTTCCCCAGCTACCTTACGGGTGCCATTACCGCCAGTGGCGGCTCTTGGAACGCCAGCATCGTGGCCGAGTACGTCACCTGGGGCAAGACCACGCTGGTAGCCGATGGCCTGGGCAGCTATATCAAGCAAATGACCGATGCCGGCGACTTCCACCGCATTGCGCTGGGTATTGGTGTGATGTGTATTTTTGTGATGTTTTTAAACCGTTTCTTCTGGCGCAAGCTGTACTTGCTGGCCGAAGACCGCAGCCGCTGAGGAGCCAAGATGGGCAAGAACCTACTCATTGAACTGGGCGGTGTCGCCAAGTCATTCCAGGCTGCCGACGGCACGGCCCGAACGGTACTGGACAGGGTGGATTTCCAGCTGGCCGAGGGCGAAATTGTCGCCTTGCTCGGCAAATCCGGCTCGGGAAAATCGACTCTGCTGCGCATCATGGCCGGCCTGATTCCGGCCGACCACGGCCAGGTCAGCTACCGCCAGAAGCCCATTTATGGCCCGGTGGCGGGCATCGCCATGGTTTTCCAGTCGTTTGCGCTGTTTCCCTGGCTGACGGTGCAGCAGAACGTGGAGCTGGGCCTGGAGGCCCAGGGCGTGGTGCCCGACGAACGTGCAAAGCGTGCCGATGCGGTGCTGGAAATGATCGGTCTGGCCGGCTTTGGTGGCGCCTTGCCGCGCGAGTTGTCGGGCGGCATGAAGCAGCGTGTGGGGATTGCGCGCGCGCTGGTGACCAACCCCGACATACTGTTGATGGACGAAGCCTTTTCTGCCCTGGATGTATTGACCGGCGAGACCCTGCGCAACGACATGCTGGAGTTGTGGGACGGCGACAAGATCCCGACCAAGGGCATTTTGATTGTTTCGCACAATATCGAAGAGGCTGTGATGATGGCCGACCGCGTCATCATCCTGTCCAGCGACCCGGGCCGTATCCGTGTCGAGGTGAAGATTGATTTGCCGCGCCCGCGCGATGTGGACGGGGTCGAAGTCCGAGCCTTGATCGACGAGGTTTATGGCCTGATGACCATGCGTCCGGCACAAGAAGTGGCGCCTGGCATGCCGACCACCTTGCATCTGGGCTATCGCTTGCCGGAAACTGACATTACCCGCATCGAAGGGGTGCTGGACTTGCTGGCCGATACACCGTTTGACGGCCATGCTGATTTGCCGCAATTGGCCGAGGAGTCCGAGCTGGCCGACGAAGAGCTGTTCCCCACTTACGAGGCCTTGGGCATGCTGGGTTTGGCCCATGTGGACAAGGGCGACATCATGCTGACCGCGCTGGGGCGCAACTATGTGGAGGCGGATCAGGCCCAAAAGCAGGAAATTTTCGGCCAGCAGTTGCTGACCCACGTGCCTCTGGCGGCGCATATCCGACGCAGCCTGGAAGATGAGCCTTCTGGAAGCTTGACCGAAAAGCGCTTTCTGGATCTGCTGGAGGAGTTCATGGAGGCCGACAAGGCCAAGCGCGTGCTGGAGGTGGCCATCGAATGGGGGCGTTATGGCGAGGTCTACAGCTATGACTACCACACGGGTCGATTGACCTTGCCAGAGCAGTCCGAGGATTGAGCTGCGGCGCGGCAGGCTTTTCTGTCAAGAAAAAAGCGCCCTGATAGGCGCTTTTTCATGGGGGCTTAGAAGCGCCAGCCCAGGCCGACACCGTACAGAACCGGATCAATTTTGAAGGTGCCTAGCTTGGCGCCGCCGGCACTCACATCGGTGCGGATGTAGACCTTTTTCACGTCAAAATTCAAATACATATTTTTGGTCAGCGGGATGTCCACACCCGCTTGCAGCGCGGGGCCAAAGCTGTTGCGATCCACATCGACGCCGGCTGGAAGATTGACTGCGCTAATGCGGGTGTAGTTGAGGCCCGCACCCACATAAGGTTTGAAGCCTGCGGTGTTGAAGTGGTACTGCAGCGTCAGTGTGGGCGGCAGGTGCTTGAAGCTGCCAATCGCGGTGTTGCCGGCACTCAGGGTTTGCTTTTGTGGAACAGTCAGCACCAGCTCGGCGGCGATCTGGGGCGTGAAGAAGTAGCTGATGTCTACTTCGGGCAGCCATTTGTCATTGATGCTCAGCGAGAGCGGTGTGCTGTCGCCATTGCTGCTTTGAAGGTACACGGCACGTGCACGTACCAGCCAAGGTCCCTCGGTTGCGGATTGGGCGAAAGCCGAGGCCGAAACCATGGCACACAGGGCGGCAGCAAGCAGGGTCTTTTTCATGATTTTCTTTCGATCACGGTAGCGGGGATATTCCCAGCCCTGATTACAAAAGAGGTTATCGCTGGCCACTTTGCGCCCGGTCAAAGTGGCTGCGGGCCCTGCTTGCGCTATATCAAATGTGGGCCCATTCAGGTCGGGGCGTGGCGTGGGGTGCTGGTGGAGTTGCCGGCAAAATCGGTCCAGCAATTGCGCGTCAGGTCATATAGCTTGCAGCTGCGAGCGGTTTGAAAGTACCAGCGCCAGGAGAACGCCTGGACGATGATGCGTCCCGGCAGCAGTTCTTCCAGCGTTCTCTGGGCTTCTTTCAAACGGTACAGCGGAATACTCATGTCCACGTGGTGGGCCGTGTGCTCCATGATGTGGTGCATCAGTGCGCCAATTTGGAACGAGAAGGTGAGGTGCACCGTGGTCGATACGAAAGGCTGTGCCTTGGCCCAGGTGGCGCGGTCGCCATGCCAAGACACCTTGGTGTGGGTGTGGTGCACATAAACCACAAAGCCGATCATGGAGAACCAGAACAGCAGTGGTACGACAAAGCCGGTAGCAATGAGTAGGGCCAGTGATTGCTGCGTCACCAGTGCGGCCGTGGCAATGGCTGCCAGCCACAGCAGTCCAAAGCTGGAAATCAGCACGCAATCCCAGGTGAAGATGGTGCGCTGCGTGCCCATGCTGGACTTGCTAGGAAAGAACATGCGGCGCCACCATATCTCCACGATGTAGTAGAGGCCCGGTGCCCAGCCACTGCGGTAGATGCGCTGCATAAAGCGCTGCCGGGGCGACAAGGCCTGGTATTCCTCGGGTGTCAGCGGCGCCCAGACGAAGTCCACGCCCTTGAGGTTGGTGAAGCCGTGGTGCACCACGTTGTGGCCTACATCCCACAAGCTATAGGCCGTCAGCGACGGCAGGAAGGCAATGCGCCCCAGCCATTTGTTCAGGCGGCGGTGGGGCGTCAGGCTTTGATGGCAGCCATCGTGGCCGATGATGAACAGACGCCCAATCACGAAACCCGCTGCCAGACCGCACAGCAGCTTCAGCCATGGCGATGCCAGCAGAACGGTGGCACTGAGTGCCGCCGCGAGCAAGGCGTAGTCCAACGCGAGCAGGAACAAGGCCCTCAGGGTTGTACGCTGGGAGAGTGGAATCAGCCAGGAGCGTATGACTTTGCGGTGTGGCAGTGGCTCGCCCGGAGGGAGCGGACTCGGAAGGAGGGGCGTACTGTGGATGGAAGAGGTCATAGGGAAAACACGGGTCAGGAATCTACACGCGGCACGTAGTGGCGGCGGCACACGCAAAAGTTGCGTGCCATGATGCTAACCGCGCGGGGTGAAATGCCTCTGACCAGGATCAATACTGTGTGCAATAGAGTTGATGCGCCCAATTTGAGCGAGCCGAATGGCAATAGCTTAGTGCCCGCTGACGGGGGCTCAGGCTGTAACCTTTTGGTAACTTGTTTCATGTAAAAATCGAAACTAAATTACATATCCGGAGACTTATCCCATGCCCCGCCTTGCTACCAAAATCGTTGCCACCTTGGGCCCAGCCTCGAACAGCCCGGAAATCCTGGAGCAACTGATCCGTGCAGGCGTAAACGTTGTGCGGCTGAATTTCAGCCATGGCAAGGCACAAGACCATATTGATCGCGCCATGATGGTGCGTGAGGCCGCCAAGCGCGCGGGCGTCGAAGTGGCCATCATGGCCGACCTGCAAGGTCCAAAGATCCGCGTTGCCAAGTTCGCCGAAGGCAAGGTGATGCTGGAGCCCGGTCAGAAATTCGTGCTGGACGCTGCGCGCGCCGAGCCCGGTGACATCAATGGCGTAGGCCTGGACTACAAAGAGTTGCCACGCGAGGTGAAGTCTGGCGACGTACTGCTGCTGAACGACGGTCTGATCGTCATGACCGTGGAGTTTGTGCGCGGTGAAGCCGTGCACACGGTGGTGAACCTCGGCGGTGAGCTGTCCAACAACAAGGGCATCAACAAAAAAGGCGGCGGACTGACCGCGCCGGCGCTGACTTCCAAGGACATGGAAGACATCAAGACCGCGATGTCTTTCCAGGCCGATTACGTGGCCGTCAGCTTCCCCAAGAACGCGACCGACATGGAAATGGCGCGCCAGTTGTGCAATGTGGCTGCTGCCGAATACCGCCACAAACCCGGCATGATTGCCAAGATTGAGCGAGCTGAAGCCATTCCGCTGCTGCAATCGATTCTGGATGCCAGCGACGGCATCATGGTGGCGCGCGGCGACTTGGCTGTGGAAGTGGGCAATGCCGCCGTGCCAGCGCTGCAAAAACGCATGATCCGTATGGCACGTGCCAGCGACAAGGTGGTGATTACCGCCACCCAGATGATGGAAAGCATGATCACCAACCCCGTGCCCACCCGTGCCGAGGTCAGCGATGTGGCCAATGCGGTGCTGGACGGCACCGATGCGGTGATGCTCAGCGCGGAAACCGCGGCCGGCAAATTTCCGCTGGAAACCGTGCTGGAGATGGCCAATATCTGCCACGAAGCCGAAAAGGCCGAATATGGCGAGCTGGAAGCCGACTTCAAGGGCAAGATTTTTGAACGCATCGACCAGTCCATCGCCATGGGCGCATTGTTCACCGCGCAGCATCTGGGTGCCAAGGCGATTGTTGCCATGACCGATAGCGGCTCTACCGCCTTGTGGATGAGCCGCCACAGTATCCACGTGCCTATCTATGCCCTGACGCCGCGCTTGGCCACCCAGCGCAAGATGTGCCTGTACCGCAATGTGCTGCCTTTGCTGATGGACGCCAGCAGCGACCGTGACACGGCGTTGGGCCAGGCTGAACGCCATTTGACGCAGCGCGGCATCGTACAGCGCGGCGACATTTACGCCATTACTTGCGGCGAACCCATGGGTGCTCCTGGCGGCACCAATATGCTGAAGATCTGCCAGGTCGGCTAAACCTCTCCCGCCCTGCCGCCGGGTTTTTAACCCGGTCCAACGCCCGCTTCATGCGGGCGTTTGTGTTTCCAGACACCAGCAGGTTTAGTTCGGCTGTAAAACTGTTGTTTCAAAATGAAAAAATCGGGTGTTTGCCAGGGTTGGCCCGTGTTTTGCGAATCCTTTGGCGCAGGGGCAAGGCTAAAATTAACAGAGTTACCAAGCGGTTACGGAGAAATTGGTATCCGTACCAGCCTCGATTGGCCGCCTTGTCCTGATTCTTAACTCTCTGGAAGCACCCTATGGCACTCGTCTCTATGCGTGAATTGTTGGACCATGCCGCCGAAAACGGCTATGGCATCCCGGCTTTCAATGTCAACAATCTGGAGCAAGTCCAGGCCGTGATGTCGGCTGCGGACGAAGTGGGTGCTCCCGTCATTCTGCAAGCCAGCGCGGGTGCGCGTAAATATGCGGGTGAGCCCTTCATCAAGCATCTGATCCAGGCGGCGCTGGAAACCTGGCCGCACATTCCTCTGGTCATGCACCAGGACCACGGCCAAAGCCCTGACGTGTGCCAGGGCGCGATCAACCTGGGTTTCAGCTCGGTGATGATGGATGGTTCTTTGCATGCCGACGGTAAAACCATCGCCAGCTACGACTACAACGTGGAAGTTACCGCCAAGGTGGCCGCCATGGCCCACAAGGTGGGCGTGACCGTGGAAGGCGAGCTCGGCTGCCTGGGCTCGCTGGAAACCATGAAGGGCGACAAGGAAGACGGCCACGGCACCGATGCCACCATGACCATGGACCAGCTGCTGACCGACCCTGAGCAAGCCGCAGACTTCGTCAAGCGCACCCAGATCGATGCCCTGGCGATCGCCATCGGTACCAGCCATGGCGCCTACAAGTTCACCCGTAAGCCCACGGGCGATATTCTGGCGATCTCGCGCATCAAGGAAATCCACCGCCGTATTCCCAACACCCACCTAGTGATGCACGGCAGCTCCAGCGTGCCGCAGGAGTTCCTGGCCATCATCCGCGAACACGGCGGCGACATGAAGGAAACCTATGGCGTGCCGGTGGAGGAGATCCAGGAAGCCATCAAGTACGGCGTACGCAAGATCAATATTGACACCGATGTGCGCCTGGCCATGACGGCAGCCATCCGCAAGTACTTCACACAAAACCCCGACAAGTTCGATCCGCGCGACTACCTTAAACCCGCACGCGAAGCCGCCAAGCAGCTGTGCAAGCAGCGTTACCTGGAGTTCGGCTGCGAAGGTCAAGCCGCCAGCATCAAGGGCGACAATTTGGTGGTGGTGGCCAGCCACTACGCCGAGGGACGCCTGGCCCAAGTGGTGCACTGAAGCACCCTGTAGCCCGGGGACGCAGGAGGCAGTATCGCCGACAATCTGCCTGCGACCGCTGCGGTTGCAGGCAGACTCAACTCCTTCTAAGGAAACACCATGGGCTTACTTGACTCGGTTCTCGGCGCGGTTTTGAACAACGGCCAACAGCAACAACAGCCCCAGGGCGGCGGGTTGGGCGGCATCATTGGCATGCTGGCCAGCAACCCTCAACTGATCCAGGCGGTGACCGGCATGCTGGGCAATAACAGCCAGCTCGGTGGCTTGGGTGGCCTGGTGGAGAAATTCCAACAAGCCGGCTTGGGCGATGTTGTGGGTTCGTGGATCGGAACCGGGCAGAACCTGCCCATTTCGGCCGATCAACTCTCCAGCGTGCTGGGCTCGGATGCGCTGTCTGGTCTGGCGGCCAAGTTGGGCGTGGACCCGTCCGAGGTAGCCGGCCAACTGGCCCAGGTGTTACCAGGCCTGGTAGACCATCTCACCCCTGCCGGGCAAGCTCCGCAAGAAGGTCTGGGCGACAGTGGTGACCTGATGGGCGCGCTGAGCGGAATGCTACAAAAACTATAACTGCTCGCGCAGGTATTACCTGCGCTGGCGGTCGTTTTTGTATATAAACCTGCAGGCCGCTACAGCGGCCTAAACGGCTTGCGCTGCGAAGCTGGTTACCACCTGTGCTACGGCTGCAGTGAGCTTTTTGGCGTAGGGTACGTGCAGGAACTCATTCGGGCCGTGGGCATTGCTTTTTGGGCCCAGCACGCCGCAAACCATCATCTGGGCTGTCGGAAAGCCTTGCGACAGCATATTCATCAACGGTATCGTGCCGCCCTGCCCTATGTAGCCGCAGGGCGCGCCAAATTGGGCTTGCGAGGCTGCATGTAGCGCTTGTTCGAACCAGGGTGCGGTGCTGGGCGCGTTCCAGCCGGTAGCGGCGCCTTCGGGGTGGAAGGTAACAAGTGCCTGGTAGGGCGCGTTGTCTTCTAGAAGGGTTTTCAGTTCTTGTACGGCTTGCGGCGCATCGACCAGCGGTGGCAGGCGCAGCGACAGTTTGAAGGCGGTGTAGGGGCGCAGCACATTGCCTGCGTTTTTCAGTTCTGGCAGACCTTCGGCGCCGGTTACGCTCAGGGTCGGTGCCCAGGTACGGTTCAGCAGGGCTTGCAACGGGTCGGTGGTGGTGGGCAGGGCGAAGGTCGTGGCGCCACCGCAGTCGTAATGCGCCCAGGGGAAGCGCTTGTAGATTTCATCGCCCAGGATCGCGGCGGTGGCCTGGGCCTGGGCTAGCCGGTCGGCAGGCACTTCACAGTGGAAGCTGGCGGGCAGCAGGCGGCCGGTGGCGCTGTCTTCCAGCCGGTCCAGCACCTGGCGCATGATGCGAAAGCTGGACGGCACCAGACCGCTGGCATCGCCGGAGTGGATGCCTTCGGTCAGCACCTCCACCTTCAGCACGCCACTGGCCATGCCGCGCAGGCTGCTAGTCAGCCACAGTTGGTCGTAGTTGCCGGCGCCCGAGTCCAGGCAGATTACCAGGGCCACATCGCCCAGACGGTTGTTGTCGGGCGCACGCAGCGCATCCACATAGGGCAGCAGGTCGTAGGAGCCGCTTTCTTCGCAGGTCTCGATCAAGCCCACGATGCGTGGGTGCGGCAGCTTCTGTTCTTTCAGCGCTTGCACGGCAGCAATGCTGGCGTAGATGGCGTAGCCATCGTCGGCACCGCCCCGGCCGTAGAGCTTGCCGTCTTCGTATTTGGGCGTCCACGGCCCCAGGTCGTTGCGCCATCCGCTGAATTCGGGCTGTTTGTCCAGGTGGCCATACATCAACACAGTTTGTTGTGTTGCAGTCTGGCTGGCGGCCACTTCGAAGAACAGCACCGGTGTGCGCCCTTCCATGCGGATGATTTCCAGCTTCAGACCTTCTACCTTCTGCGCTTCGACCCAGCTGGCGGCATTGCGCAGCACGGTTTCCAGGTGGCCGTGGGCCGCCCAATCGGCATCGAAAGCCGGTGACTTGGCCGGAATCGCAATGTAGTCACTTAGTTGCGGCACGATGGTCTCGTCCCAGCGCTGGCTCACCTGGGCCAGGGCCTGTGCCGGATTGAGGGTAGAAGGAGCGACGCGGGCATTCATGGCAGTTCCTGCAGGCAGCAAAAGCCGTATTGCACCACAATGCCAGCGCCAGCGCAGCCGTGGCACTTGTTGCCCGGTTGGGTGCTTACGCGGTCACGAATGCAGCGACCTCAGCCAGCACCGCCGGGTCTTGCAGAATGCGCCGGTGGCCCAAGCCCTGGGTGGCTACCAAGCGGGCATTTTGGATCGCCTGGCTATAGGCCAGGCCGTCGGCAAAGCGGTTGACCCGGTCACCGCGGTCGTGCACCACCAGGGTCTGGGCGCGGATGCGTGGACCCACCGCGGCTGGTTCCAGCTGGGTCAGCACAATGCCTTCACGGGCTTCCAGGCGTTGCTCCAGCCTGGCGCGCACGGTTTCCCGCAGGCCAAAGACCCGGGCGAACTGGTGGGTGTATTGGCGCGGCGAAGCCGGTGGCGCCAGCAGCACCAACTTGGCCGCCGGCAGGCCGCGCGCCAGCGCAAAGGCTGCGGCATTGGCGCCCAGCGAGTGCGCAACTACTGCCTGCAATAGCTGTCCGTCTTGTTGCAGGCGGGCGCTGACATATTCCATGGCCCGGGTGAACTGTGGCAGATTGCTGGTCTGGCCGGCGCTGCGGCCATGGGCTGGCATCTCTACCAGCACCGGGCGCAGGCCTTGCTCCGCCAGTACCTGGGCCAACGGCAGCATCTGGGCCGCATGGCCACCCCAGCCGTGCAGCAGCAACACGCAGGACGCGTCGGCGGCTGCTGGCAGGCTGTAGACCGTCAGGCTGGCCTGCTCAAAGGCCCAATGTTCGGTCTGCCAGCCTGGGCCCCAGGCGTGCTTGCGGCCCAGCCATTTGAGCGGCAGTGGCGTGCCGAACAAGCGGTAGGCCGAGTGCAGCGCGAGCGACGGCGAAACCTGCTGCATGGCGCGCAAACCCCAGCGCAGCCAACGGGTCATGGCATGGGTGTCGTAATAGCTCAAAGCGGCTGGCAACGTGGCATCGGTCATGGTGAGCTCCTTGGTGAAATAAATAGCACAGTTGTGCGAAATTTGAATAAAAAAACAGGCACCCACGCAGGGTTCAGACTTGGTAGCTGGCGATCAGCCGGGTCCAGCTGGTCTGTGTGCGTTCGATGGCGCGCGGGTCGCGCAGGAAGCGGGCGTCGTGCAGCAGGCCGATGACCAGGCTGTACAGCTCGCCCACCAACTGGTCGGGATCGGTATCGGCCCGCAACTGGCCTAGCGTAATGGCTTGCTGCACCGTGCGGCACAGTGCTGCGCGCCAGATGCTGATGGCCTGCACCAGGTGGTCGCGCAGCTCGCCTTCACGGTCGTGCAGCTCGAAGGCGCCAGCGGTAAAGATGCAGCCACTGCGCACCTCCACCTGGCAGACCCGCAGACTCCAGCGCCGCATGATTTCGTGCAGCCGGGGCAAGCCCTGGGGTTGTTGCATGGCGGGCGTAAACACGTCGGCCACAAAGCGGTGGCCGTATTCGTCGACGACAGCTTTTTGCAATGCCTCGCGCGAGCCTATGCGCGAAAACACGCCGCTCTTGGACAGACCGACGCGATCCGCTACGGTTTGCAGGCTGATTGCTTCCAGGCCCTGGGCGGCCGCCAGTTCCATAGCGGCGCCGACGATGGTGGCGCGGGTGAGCTCGCTCTTCTGGGTTTTTGCATCCATTCCAAAATATTAGCACGACTGTGCGAAATTTGAATGGGTACGGAATTAGGTGTTTGCCCGCACGGGTTTGTACCGGTACCGCTTCTGCCCGTCGTACCTATAGTGACGTAGCACACAACTGACATGTTAGTGCGCAAGCAGATCCCGTTTTACATTCGCCGCCCTTCGCTCCATGCTCAAAAACCTGTCGCCCCTGCTGTCTGCCGACCTGCTGCACATCCTGGCCTCCATGGGCCATGGTGATGAGATCGTGCTGGCTGACGCCAATTTTCCAGCGGCGACCAACGCCAAGCGTCTGGTGCGCCTGCCAGGTGTGGACGCGACCCGGGTGTTGGATGCCGTTTTGTCGGTGCTACCTTTGGACAGCTTTGAGCCCCACGCGGCCTTCACCATGCAGGTGGTGGGCGACGCCAGCGCCGTGCCGCCCGCAGTGCAAGATTTCGCCCAAACCCTGCAGCGCCACGGCGAGCAGCCACCCGCTTCGTTGGAGCGCTATGCGTTCTATGCCCGCGCAGCCCAGGCTTTCGCGGTCGTGGCCACTGGCGAAACCCGGTTGTACGGCAACATCCTGCTCAAAAAAGGCGTGGTGGCTTCGTGATGGCAACCGTCAGCTTAGAACCCACCAGCCAGCGTGCGCGGGCTTACCAGGGCTTTACCCAGCAAATCCTCAGCGGCAGCATCCGGCCCGGGCAATTCATTTCCCAGCGGGCCTTGATGACCCTGCTGGACATGCCGCTGGGCGCGGTGCGCGAGATGATCCCCCGCCTGGAAGCCGGTGGCCTGGTGAAGACCGTGCCCCAGCGCGGCCTGCAGATTGCCCATGTGGACTTGAAGCTGGTGCGCAATGCCTTCCAGGTGCGCAGCCTGATCGAGCGCGAGGCGGTGCGGCATTTCACCACCAGCGTCAGTGCGGCCGAGCTGGAGGCCATCACCGCCAGCCACCAGGACATCCTGCAACGCGCCAGTGCCGACCAGCCCGATGCCACTTTGCTCGACGATGCCCAGGCGGTGGACTGGGGCCTGCACGACCGCATGGTCGATGCGCTGGGTAACGAAATCATCTCCGAGATTTACCGCGTGAACAGCTTGCGCGTGCGCCTGATCAAGCTGGAGCAAAGCGTGATTACCCCGGCCCGCCTGATCCCCGCCATGCAGGAGCACCTGCGCTTTATCGCCGCCCTGCAGCAGCGTGATGCTGCCGCAGCCGAGCAACTGCTGGAGGCGCATCTGGACAGCGCGCGCCACCGCGTGCTGACGGTGGACCTTCCCGTCCTTTAGTCCCGCAATGCCTTTCCCCGCAACTTACCTAGGAGCACTTTTTTGACACACGCTATTAAGGGCCTGTGGCCCGCCTTGTTGATGCCTTTTGATGCCAGCGGCCAGGTCGATCTGCCGCGTACCCTGGCGCATATCCAACGCATGTTGGCCGCAGGTTGTGACGGTGTAACCCTGTTTGGTACCACCGGCGAGGGCCTGTCGTTCAGCCTGGCCGAGCGCAAGAGCTTGCTGGAGGCAGTGCTGGCCAGCGGCGTACGCCCCGACCAGATCGTTGTCACCATCTCTGCCTGCGCACTGGCCGAGGCCATCGAACTGGGCCGCCATGCGATCGCGCTGGGTTGCACGCGCCAGTTGCTGATGCCGCCTTTCTTCTTCAACCACCCGCGCGAGGCGGGCGTGGTGTCCGCCGTCAGCCAGGTCATCCGCGGCATAGGCTCGGACGATTTGCGCGTGCTGCTGTACCACTTTCCCTCGCTGAGCAATGTGACCTTCACATACGCGGTTGTGGCTGAGCTGATGCGCCTGCATCCAAAGCAGGTGGTTGGCTTCAAAGACAGCGCGGGGGACCTGGCGCATTCGCTGGACATCATCAAGGCCTTTCCCAAGCTGGCAATTCTGGTGGGCTCGGAAGCGCATATCGCCACCGCCATGCGTATCGGCAGCCCGGGCTCGATCAATGGCCTATCGAATCTGGCACCGCATTTGATCAGCCGCGTCATGCGTAACCCTGAGACCGTGTCCGCAGTCGACGAGGCGCTGATCGTGGACCTGTTGAAGCTGCTGAGCCTGCTGCCCAACATGCCCTTTGTCAGCGCCTACAAGACCGCCCTGGCCGAGCAGACCGGTGACGATACCTGGCTGAACGTGCGCGCGCCATTGACCCCGCTGGATAACACCGAGGCGCAGGCAGTGCGTGCCGCGTATCGTGCGCTAGGTCAGAACGCAGCATCCCTGTAGAGAAAAACTAGGAGACAAACATGACCCGTTCCATTCCACGCCGTACCGTTTTGCAGGCGGCTGCTGGTGCCACAGCACTTGCCGGCTTGCCGACCAGCCAGGCCCAGGGCGCTTTCGACTGGAAGCGCTACAGCGGTCAGAGCATCGAGGTGCATCTGATCAAAAGCCCGCGTGGCGAGCTGCTGCAGAAGTACCAGAAGGAGTTCGAAGACCTGACCGGCATCAAGGTCGGTGCCGAGCAGGTGCCCGAGCAGCAGTCGCGCCAGAAGACGGTGATCGAATTCAACTCCGGCAAGACCAGCTTCGACGTGGTGCACCTCAGCTACCACGTGCAGAAACGCCAGTTTGCCAAGGGCAAGTGGATGGAGGATTTGCGCGGTCTGTTCAACACCGCCGCTGCACCCGACTTCGATCTGAAGGACTACTCCGCCGGCGGCATGTTCTACGCCACCCAGAGCGACGGTCGCATCGACAGCCTGCCGTTCAACCTCGACCCCTGGGTGCTGTACTGGAACAAGGAACTCTTCGCCGCCAAGGGCGTGGCCTACCCCACCAGCTATGCCGACATCGTGAACGCGGCGAAGAAGCTGCATGACCCAGCCAATGGCGTGGTGGGCTTCGTCGGCCGCGGTTTGAAGAACGCCAACGTGCCTTTGTGGACCGGCTTTTTCCTGGGCTTTGGCGGCCAGTTTTTTGATGCCTCTGGCAAGCTGCTGACTGACTCGCCGGAGGCCCTGGCCTCGGCAAACATGTACCGCGACCTGCTGAAGAACACCGGCCCGGCCGGTGTGGCCGGCTACAACTGGAACGAGGCGCAAAGCCTGTTCCTGCAGGGCAAGGCCGCCATGTGGATCGATGGCTCCGGCTTTGCGCCGCCGCTGGAAGATGCGGCCAAGTCCAAGGTGGTGGGCAAGGTGGGCTACGGCATCTTGCCGCCCGGCCCCAAGCTGCAGGTGTCGCCCACATTTGGTGACGGCATTGGCGTGTCGGCCTATTCCAGTAAAAAGGGCCCGGCCTGGTACTACATCCAATGGGCCACCGGCAAAGCCATGCAGGCCCGCATGCTGGCAACCGCATCAGGCGCGCCGGTGCGCTTGTCGGCTTACTCGAATGCCGAGGCGATTGCCAACCTCAAGGTACCGCCAGAGTGGCTGTCTGCAGTGGCGGGTTCGCTGAAGATTGCCCGCCCCGGCTTGCCCATCATCGAGCCGGTGAACGAGTTCCGCGATGTGTTCGGCATTGCGCTGAGCAACATGCTCAGCGGCGGCGATGTGGCGGCCGAACTGAAGAAGGCCACGGCTGACTTCGCCCCGGTGGCGGCCAAAGCCGACGCCTGATCCGACAGCCCGCGCTCTGGCGCGGCTTGTTTTCACCTGTCCCTTGTATGCGCTCTTTGCGGCGCACGTGGAGTCTGTTGGCATGCGCAAGCTTTCGCCTTTTTTATGGTTCATCCTGCCCGCCGTAGTGGTCATCACGGCGGTGATCGTCTTCCCCTGGATGTTCACGCTGTGGATGAGCTTGTTCGACTGGAAGATCGGCTCCAAAGCCACTTTTGCCGGCCTGGGCAATTACGCCGAGCTGATAGGCAATACGCGCTTCCTGGAGTCGGTTGCCCACACGCTGATCTTCACCGCGCTGGCCGTGGCCGCACCGCTGGTGCTGGGCACCGCCGCCGCGCTGGTGTTCAACCAGAAGTTCGCCTGGCGCGGCTTTTGGCGCGGTGCTTTTGTGCTGCCCATGATGGCTACGCCGGTGGCGATTGCGCTGGTGTGGGTGATGATGTTCCACCCGCAGCAAGGCGTGCTGAACTACCTGCTGTCCCTGGTTGGCATAGGCCCGAGCGAATGGGTGTACTCGCCCAAGCTGGCGATTCTGTGCCTGGTGATGGTGGATGTGTGGCAGTGGACACCGCTGGTGATGCTGATCGTGCTGGGCGGCCTGGCCTCCTTGCCCACCGACCCGTTCGAAGCCGCCTACATGGAGGGCGCTAGCCGCTGGCAGACCTTCCGCTACGTCACCTTTCCGCTGCTGTTGCCCTTTATCCTGGTGGCTGCCGTTGTGCGGCTGATCGACGCGCTGAAGACCTTCGACACCATTTACGTGATCACCCAGGGTGGACCGGGTACATCGACCGAGACCATCAATATCTACCTGTACCTGCAGGCGTTTTCGTTCTACCAAGTGGGCAAATCGTCGGCCGTGGTGGTGGTGTTTTTTGTGCTGGTGGTGGCTCTTTCCATGTTGCTGTTCTGGCTGCGCGAGCGTTCGAAATACTATGAATAACACCCAAAAATTACGCGACAAGCTGCTGCTAGGTTTGTGCGTCTTCCTGCTGGTGTCGCCCGCCATCAGCTTCTTTGTGTGGATGCTGTCGCTGGCATTCAAGAACGAGGTGGACAACCTGGCCTACCCGCCGGTGTTCATCCCCAGCCCGCCCACGCTGGCGAACTTCGTCAAGGTGTTCGACAGCGGGCCCTTCTTCCAGTATCTGCTGAACAGCATCATGGTGTCGGGCACGGCAACCATCGTGGCCTTGCTGATCGGTGTGCCTGCCGGCTACGGCGTGGCCCGCATGAAGGCGCGCAAACTGCTGATGGTGATCCTGATCGCCCGCATGACGCCTGCCATCAGCTTTCTGATCCCGTTGTTCACCTTGTTCCAGGCGCTGGGGCTGACCGGGACCTTGGCGCCGGTCATCATCACCCACCTGGTGATCACCGTGCCCATCATGGTCTACATCGTCTCGGGCTATTTCGAGACGCTGCCAATTGAATTGGAAGAGGCCGCAGTGGTCGATGGCTGCTCACCCTGGCAGCGCTTTCGCCATATCGCCCTGCCGCTGGCCCGGCCTGGCATTACGGTGGCGGGCATTCTGGCCTTCATCTTTTCGTGGAACAACTTCATCTTCGGCGCCGTGCTGGCCGGGCGTGAGACGCGCACCCTGCCGGTCGCCATCTACAACGTGCTGACCTTCGAGCAGATTGCCTGGGGGCCGCTGGCTGCG
Source organism: Rhodoferax sp. GW821-FHT07F03 (assembly GCF_059418745.1). Classification (NCBI taxonomy): domain Bacteria; kingdom Pseudomonadati; phylum Pseudomonadota; class Betaproteobacteria; order Burkholderiales; family Comamonadaceae; genus Rhodoferax; species Rhodoferax sp. GW821-FHT07F03. The sequence continues at coordinate 215,339 of NZ_JBWKQM010000007.1, read as the reverse complement.
GCGGCCTTGCTGGTCACCTTGCCGGTCCTGATCCTCACACTCCTGATCCAGAAAGAGATCGTTGGCGGGCTCACCGCCGGCGGTGTCAAGGGCGGTTAACCATTTTTCGCAGAGAACACACTCCATGGCATCCGTAACCCTCTCCGGCATTGAGAAATCCTTTGCCAACGTGCCCGTCATCAAAGGCGTGGACATCTCCATTGGCGACGGTGAATTCGCCGTTTTCGTCGGCCCCAGCGGCTGCGGCAAATCCACCCTGCTGCGCATGCTGGCTGGGCTGGACGCGCCCAGCGCAGGCCAGATCCGCATCGGCGACAAGGTGGTTAACGACCTGCCGCCCAAGGAGCGCGGTATCTCCATGGTGTTCCAGACCTACGCGCTGTACCCGCACATGACGGTTGAAGCGAATATGGGCTTCGGCCTGATGATTGCCGGCACCCCCCAGGGCACCATTGCCAGCAAGGTGGCCGGCGCCGCCAAGATGCTGGGCCTGGACAAGATGCTGGACCGTCTGCCGCGCCAGCTCTCCGGTGGTCAGCGCCAGCGCGTGGCCATGGGCCGGGCCATGGTGCGCGACCCGCAGGTGTTTCTGTTTGACGAGCCGCTGAGCAACCTGGACGCCAAGCTGCGCGTGCAGATGCGCACCGAAATCCGCGCCCTGCACCAGCGCCTCAAGACCACGTCCATCTACGTCACCCACGACCAGATCGAAGCCATGACCATGGCCGACCGCATCATCGTGCTGCGCGACGGCAAGGTGGAGCAGATCGGCACCCCGGCCGAGCTGTACGACCGGCCGTGCAACAGCTTCGTGGCCACCTTCATTGGCTCGCCTGCTATGAATATAGTAGCTGCTAGCGCAGACAAGACCTGCGTCAGAGCCGATTTTGGTGGTCAAGTCCTATTGGAAGACAGGTTTGCCAACCTGGGCAGCCGGCGTGTGCTGCTCGGCCTGCGGCCCGAGCATCTGCAGGTGCGGCCGGCGGGTGAAGCCAATGGCATCCCCTGCGAAGTCAAGGTGGTCGAGTTCAGCGGTGCCGACACCTTGCTGACCTGCGAAGCCCAGGGCCAGCCGGTGCAGGCGCTGGTGCACGACCGTTTGCTGGTCAAGCCCGGCGACAACATCACGCTGGCCATCGATCCGGCCCGCGTCCATGTGTTCGACGAGGCGACGCAGCAGCGCTTGTAGTTCAGCCTTGCTTGCGGACGATGGCCGCGAGCTTCTTCACCGCCGCGTCCATTTGCTCGGCTGGCACCTGGGCGTAGCCCAGCATCAGCCCGTTCCACACCGGCCCGCTGTCGCCTACTGCATGGGCGCTCAGCGGGTGCGCGACGATGCCTTTTTGCAGTGCCTGGGCGCTGACCGCCACGTCGGAGATAGACGCATCCAGGCCCAGCGCCAGGTGCATGCCGGCCGTGCCGCCATAGACCTGGGCTACGCCGCCTAGATGCCGTTCCAGCGCGCTGTGCAGCGCATCGCGCCGCTGCCGGTACAGGCGGCGCATGCGCCGCAGATGGGTGGCGAACTGGCCGCTGCGCAGAAACTCCGCCAGCGCCAGCTGGTCGGCCGCGCGACCCCGTGGCACCGATTGCGTCACCAGCCGCTCCAGCGGCGCCACCAGGTTCTGCGGCACCACGATGAAGCCAATGCGCAGCGCCGGAAACATGGTCTTGCTGAAAGTGCCCAGGTACAGCACCGGCGCATCCGGCAGCAGGCCCTGCATGGCGGCCAGCGGCGGGCCATCGTGGCGGAATTCGCTGTCGTAATCGTCCTCGATCAGCAGCGCGCCCGCAGCCTGGGTCTGGGCGATCAGCGCCAGTCGGCGCGGCAGGCTCAGCACGCTGCCCAGCGGGTACTGGTGCGAGGGTGTGGCGTAGACCAGCTTGGGTGGATGCAGGCGCCAGTCGGCGGCGCTGAGCGCCATGCCGTCGGCATCCACCGCAATGCCGTGGACCTGCAGCTCGGCGGCTTTGAACGCCGTCAGCGCGCCGCGGTAGCCGGGGTTCTCTAGCCACACGGTGTCGCCGGCGTCGGCGAAGGCGTGGGCGCACAGGTCCAGGCTGCTTTGCGTGCCGTCGGTGACGAACACCTGGCGCGCTTCGCAGACCACGCCGCGCGAGGCACGCAGATGCTCGGCAATCGCTTCGCGCAGCAGCGGCTGGCCGGCCGGGCCGCCGTAGTTGAGCTGCACGGTAGAGGTGGCGCGCCAGGCCCGGTCCATCAGCCGCTGCCAGGCCGGCAGCGGAAAGTCGATCAGCGACGGCACACCGGGCACGAAGGCGCCCATCAGATGCGCTTCGGGCAGCGGCTCTGCCGTTTGGGCACGGCGTGACAGGCTGGGTGGCGGCTGGGCCGGACGCGCCCGTGCGGCTGGGCGGGCGACGGCGATGTCCGCCACCCGCGTGCCGCGCCTATCCGGCTGCACATAGCCTTCGGTGGCCAACTGCTCGTACGCATACAGCACGGTGTTGCGCGACACGCCCAGGTCGCTGGCCAGCTGCCGGGTTGCCAGCAGGCGCGTGCCGGCGCCGAGCGTGCCGCTGCGGATGGCCGCGCGCAGGCAGGCATGCAACAGGCGTTGGCGCGGCCAGCCGTGCTGCGCATGGGCCTGGCTGAATTGCGTAAACAGTACGGCGTAGTCCATCGTGGCCCTAAATAATCATATGGTTATGGTTCTATTTTTAGAGCCAGTAAAAATTATAGTGCGCTGCCTTTCACTCTTCTTTTGGAAACCCGCCCCATGACCGACACCGCCGTTGCGCCGCCCAGCGCACGCACCCGCATCCGCCGGATTGCCGAGAACGCCGACTACCAGCGCAGCACGCTGCACGCCATCATCGATGCAGCCTATGTGTGCCACATCGCCTTTGTGGACGACAAGGGCACGCACAACATCCCCACCGCCTGCTGGCGCGAGGGCGAGCACTTGTACATCCACGGCTCGAACGGCGGCCGCTTGCTGAAGCTGCTGGGTGCGGGCACCCAGGCTTGCGTGGCCATCACCCATGTGGATGGCCTAGTGCTGGCGCGCTCGGCGTTCAACCATTCGATGAACTACCGCTCGGCCATGGTCTACGGCAGCTTTGAGCGGGTGGCGGAAGACGCTGCTAAACGCGCCGCGCTGGACGCCTTCATGGACAAGCTGGCGCCGGGCCGGAATGCGGAAATCCGCCGCGGCAATGACAAGGAATTCGCCGCCACCACGGTGATGCGCATTGCGCTGGACGAGGCCGTCGCCAAGGTGCGTACTGGCCCGCCGATAGATGACGAGGAAGACATGGATATTCCCGTGTGGACCGGCGTATTGCCGCTGGTGCAAATGCCGGCAGCGCCGGCAGTGGCCGCGGATGTGGCGGTCGAAACACCGGCCTATGTGCGCCAGTGGCAGGGTGTATGCATCGAAGACAAAACCGCATGAGCACCATCCGTACCCGAGTCGCAACGCTGGCTGACCTCGATGTCATCGCCCCATTGTTCGATGCCTATCGGCAGTTCTATGAGCAAGCGCCCGACTTTGCTTTAGCCAAGAGCTTCATCCGCGATCGCCTCCAGAGCAAGGAATCTGTAGTTCTTCTGGCCTCAAACGAAGCCCAGGAAGTCGTAGGCTTCTGCCAGCTCTACCCAAGCTTCTGCTCGGTTGAGGCAAAGCCGATTTACTCGCTTTACGATTTATTCGTCAGTCCAGGGGCGAGGCGCTCAGGCGCAGGAAAGGTTCTTTTGCAAGCGGCGGAGAAGCTTGCGTCTGAGAACGGCAAGGCAAGAATGGACCTCACTACTGCGAGAACCAACAAGCCAGCGCAGGCAGCATACGAATCGCTTGGTTGGGTCCGAGATGAAGTCTTCTACGCCTATAGCAAGTCCGTGACTTAACGCATAGAAAAGGCGAACCTTGTGGTTCGCCTTTTTCAAGCTCATGCGTGGGCCGGCACTTGCCGTGGCGCTTCGGCGTAGTGGTCGAACTGCATGGTGTAGCTGGCCCGCCCGGCCGTCAGCGCACGCAGGCTGCCGATGTAGCCAAACAGCGTCTGCAGCGGCACCATGACGCGCACGATCGCCGCATTGCCGCGCTGGTCCTGGCTGCGCACCTGGCCGCGCCGGCGGTTCAGGTCGCCGATCACATCGCCCACGTGGTCCATGGGCGTGGTGACCTCCACGGCCATCACTGGCTCCAGCAACGTCGGCCCGGCCTCGCGCAGCGCCTGGGTGAAGGCGGCCGCACCGGCTACCTCAAACGCCAGCGTGGACGAGTCCTTCTCGTGGAAGCTGCCATCTTCCAGCGTGACCAGCAGATCCACCACCGGGTGGCCGGCCAGCACGCCGGCCAGGGCCGCGCGCCGCACGCCTTGTTCCACACTGGGGATGTATTCCCGGGGGATCACACCGCCGGTGATGGCGTTCTCAAAACGCAGACCTGCGCCGCGCTCCAGCGGCTCCACGCGTAGCGCCACTTCCGCATACTGGCCAGGGCCGCCGCTCTGCTTCTTGTGCAGATAGCGCACGTTGGCCGCACGCGCAATGGTCTCGCGCATGGCTACCTGGGGCGGGCCGATGTGCACCGTCACGCCGAAGCGGCTGCGCAGCTTTTCCAGCGTCACCTCCAGCTGCAGCTCGCCCACGCCGGACAGCAGGGTCTGGCCTGTGTCGGCGTCCTGGCCCAGGCGCAGGCTGGGGTCTTCGTCCACCAGCGTGTGCAGGCCGCGCGAAAAGTTGTTTTGCTCGTCGCGCGAGTGCGGCTCCACCGCCATCGAAATGACAGGTTCGGGCGCATGGATTTCCTCCAGCACCAGGGGCTGTGCGGGGTCGCTCAGCGTGTGGCCGGTCTTACTGGCCTTGAGCCCTGCCACGGCCACGATGTCACCGGCTTGCGCCAGTGCCAGCTCCTCACGCCGGTCCGCGTGCATTTGCACTACGCGCGACAGACGTTCGCGCTGGCCGGTATTGGCGTTCAGTACCTGGCTGCCCGCATGGGCTTCGCCACGGTAAACGCGCAGATAGCTCAGCGTGCCGTGTTCGTCGTGCACCACCTTGAACACCAGCGCAGCAAAGCCGTCGCCGGGTGGCAGGTCGGTGTTGCGGTCTTCGGGCGCGGGCAGGTAGTCCACCACCGCATCCAGCAGCGGCTCGACGCCTTTGTTCTTCAGCGCGGCGCCGCCCAGCACGGGCACAAAGGCGCCGGCCAGTGTGCCTTGGCGGATACAGGCGCGCAGCTGCGCTTCCGAGATGTCTTCACCGTTCAGATAGGCGGTCAGCAGCGCGTCGTTTTGCTCCACGGCGGTCTCTATCAGGGTGCGGCGCGCGGACTCCACGGCGGCCTGCATATAGGCGGGCACGGCACTGCGTTCCAGCGTCGGTTTGCCTTGGGCATTGGGCGGCCAGGTCAGGGCTTGTTGGGTCAGCAGATCGACTACGTCGCTGAACTCGGCTTCCGTGCCTATGGGCAGCTGCAGCACCAGGGGCTTGACGCCCAGGCGCTCGGCCATCATCGCTACCACGCGCGCGAAATCCGCGCCGGTGCGGTCTAGCTTGTTGACCAGCGCAATGCGCGGCACATGGTATTGGTCGGCCAGGCGCCAGTTGGTCTCGGTTTGCGGCTCTACGCCGGCTACGCCGTCAAACACCACGACCGCGCCGTCGAGCACGCGCAGCGAACGGCTGACTTCGATGTTGAAGTCGATGTGGCCGGGCGTGTCGATCAGGTTGATCTGGTGGCCGCGCCAGGCCACGGTGGTGGCGGCGCTGTTGATGGTGATGCCGCGCGCCCGCTCCTGCGGGTCGTAGTCCATGGTGGTGTTGCCGTCGTGTACCTCACCGGTCCGGTGGATTTCGCCGGTGGTGAACAGCACCCGCTCGCTGACGGTGGTCTTGCCAGCGTCGACGTGGGCGATGATGCCGATATTGCGAAGTTGTCGCGTGTTCATACTATGTTCCTTAAAGACAAAACCCCTGGCCTGCACGGTGCTGGCCAGGGGTTTCAACGGTTGTTTCTCAACCTTGAAAAAATCCCGCAGCTAGCGGTTTATGTCTTGCGCAGATGCGATGGCACCAATGGACGAGCGCAAGCCCACCATCCACTGGTGCGGATGAATTGCGGCGATCAGCTTGTCAAAGGTACGCATAGAAACTTTCTTAAAAAACACGGGTCCAGAAAACAAAAAACCCCGCGCAAATTGCCGGGGTTGTGTGGGTTCCGGCAAGGCGCATAAGCCCTCCGAAAAATCGGAAGGTCTTTAGAGGATCAAAGCTTGGGTGGTCATGTGCATGGTCGCAATTATAAAATTTTCTGTAGGTTTTGTCTTTGGGTGCTTATGTTTCAATAGTAATGTGCTATGTAACATTCAAGGCACACATTACGGCGTAATCTTTTCCAGGCAGTAGCCCAGCCCGCGCACGGTGGCGATGCGGATCGGGCCTTTTTCGATCTTCTTGCGCAGCCGGTAGATGTAGACCTCGATGGCGTTGACGCTGACCTCTTCGCCCCATTCGCACAGGCGCTCGATCAGCTGCTCCTTGCTGACCAGCCGCCCGGCGCGCTGCAGCAGCACCTCCAGCAGGCCCAGTTCGCGGGCCGATAGCTCGACCAGCTTGCCGTCGATGGTGGCCATACGCCCTGCGTGGTCGTACACCAGCGGGCCGTGCTGGATGCTGCTGCTGGCGCCGCCTGCGCCGCGACGCGCCAGGGCGCGCACCCGGGCTTCCAGCTCCTGTAGCGAAAACGGTTTGGCCATGTAGTCGTCGGCGCCGTAGTCCAGGCCTTTGACGCGTTCTTCCACGCTGTCGGCAGCGGTCAGTATCAGCACCGGCAGCGAGGAGCCGCGGGCGCGCAGCTTTTTCAGCACCTCCAGCCCATGCATTTTGGGCAGGCCCAGGTCTAGTATCAGCAGGTCGAACTCGCGGTTGGTCAGCAGAGCAGCGTCGGCTTCGCTGCCGCTGGACACATGGTCCACCGCCGCGCCTGAGGCCCGCAGCGCCCGCAACAGGCCGTCGGCCAATACCTGGTCGTCTTCCGCAATGAGAATGCGCATACGTGTCCCCTTTATAGGTTTTCTTCGACCAATTCTAGGCCGCGTAGGCTTCTAGGCCCAGCGAGACCACCGTCGCTACGTCCTGGCCGACAGCAGCGCGGAATTCGTCCTCTGTCTGGGCCACGGCGTCGCGATAGGCCTGCAGCCAGGCCAGGCCGGTGGCGGTGAACACCACCCGGCGGGCGCGGGCGTCCAGCGGGTCGGGTTCGCGCGCCACCATGCCCCAGGCGGCGCATTGGTCCACCAGGTCGCCCATGGCCTGTTTGCTTATGCCGGCCTGCGCGGCCAGTTCGGTCAGCCGTGCGCCCTGCAGCGGCAGGTGCCGTGTGATGTGGATGTGGGCGGCGCCCACTTGCGCGCGCGCCGCCAGGTTGCCCAGGGCCAGCGGTACCTCGATATTGCGCGCCATCAGCTCCAGCACGCGCGCGTCGAACTGACGCAGGGCAGCGTCCAGCCGCCGCCCCAAATGGGTTTCCCGCCAAGCCTGGTCTGTCGTGATGGAAGCCATGGATTAATGGTAAGGCAAACTGACTAAAAATATGCTTTGCAGGTTTAAAACGGCGCTTTAAACTACTGTTCAAGCATCCAGCCTGTTGTTAATAGCAGGCCATGCAGGCCCACCACTTCGTGACCCTTGATTTTGAAAGACACCGCCATGAACCCCACCGCTGCTCGCGCTCCCGCTGTCGCCCCCACCCCCGCTGCCCTGGCTGAAAAAGCCAAAGCCCTGCAAGCCGCTCTGGCGCAGATTGAAAAGCAGTTCGGCAAGGGCACCATCATGCGCCTGGGCGAGGGCGAGGTGATCGAGGACATCCAGGTGGTTTCCACCGGCTCGCTGGGCCTGGACGTGGCGTTGGGCGTCGGCGGTCTGCCACGTGGCCGGGTCATCGAAATCTACGGCCCAGAGTCCAGCGGTAAAACCACGCTGACCCTGCAGGTGATTGCCGAGATGCAAAAGCTGGGCGGCACCTGCGCCTTCGTCGATGCCGAGCACGCACTCGACACCCAATACGCGCAAAACCTGGGCGTGAACCTGCAGGAAATGCTGATCAGCCAGCCCGACACCGGCGAACAGGCCCTGGAAATCGTTGATTCGCTGGTGCGCTCCGGTGCCATCGACCTGATCGTGGTGGACTCGGTGGCGGCGCTGACCCCCAAGGCCGAGCTGGAAGGCGAAATGGGCGACAGCCTGCCCGGCCTGCAAGCCCGCTTGATGAGCCAGGCGCTGCGCAAGCTGACCGCCACCATCAAGAAGGCCAACTGCATGGTCATCTTCATCAACCAGATCCGCATGAAGATCGGCGTGATGTTCGGCTCGCCCGAAACCACCACCGGCGGCAATGCGCTGAAGTTCTACGCCTCGGTGCGCCTGGACATCCGCCGCACCGGCACCATCAAGAAGGGCGACGACTCCATCGGCAACGAAACCAAGGTCAAGGTGGTGAAGAACAAGGTTGCGCCCCCGTTCAAGACGGCCGAGTTCGATATCCTGTTCGGCGAAGGCATCAGCCGCCATGGCGAAATCATCGACATGGGCGTGGAAGCCAAGATCATCGAAAAGTCCGGTGCCTGGTATGCCTACAACGGCGAAAAAATCGGCCAGGGCCGCGACAACGCCCGCGAATTCCTGCGCGAGAACCCCGGCCTGTCGATCGAAATTGAGAACAAGGTGCGCGAGTCCCTGGGCATTCCTCTGGTCCCTGTGGTGGAAGAAGCCAAGGAAGTGAAAGAAGGCAAGAAGGCCAAGGCTGAGGCATAAAGTGCCTGCCAGCGCAGCTAGTACCTGCGCTGGCAGCTATTAAAGAGATAGCACATGGCGTTTCCATCGGCCACCGCACCCATCAGCCTCAAGGGCCGTGCCCTGCGCCTGCTCAGCGGCCGCGAGTATTCGCGGGTAGAGCTGGAGCGCAAGCTCGTGGCGTTTGAAGAAACCCCGGGCGAGCTGGCCCAGGCGCTGGACGAGCTGCAGGCCAAGGGCTTCATCAACGAACAGCGCGTGTTGGATTCGGTGCTGTACCGGCGCGCCGGCAAGTTGGGTGCCTCGCGCATTCGCCAGGAGTTGCAAAGCAAGGGCCTGGACCCGTCTGCCGTGCTGGATGCAGTAGCCGGATTGCAAGCCACGGAGCTGGAGCGTGCCCGCGAAGTCTGGCGCAAGAAGTTCGGCAGCCCGCCGGTGGACGCTGCGGCACGCGCCAAGCAGCAGCGCTTTTTGCTGGCGCGGGGCTTTTCATCGGACGCCGTGCGGCGCGTGGTGGCCGGCAGCGACGACGATTGCTGAGAATAGGTTTACAAGCTTTTTAGGCCGCTGGCGCAGATACCACCTGCGCTGGAAGCTATAAAAAGTGTAGTAACTGGGCTTTACAGGCCCAGCATCAGCTTCAGGTTTTGCACTGCGGCACCGCTGGCGCCCTTGCCCAGGTTGTCCAGCCGGGCGATCAGCACCGCGTGGCGGTGGGTTTCGTTGGCGAACACGCGCAGCTCCATCTTGTTGGTATCGACCAGCGCCAGTGCGTCCAGCTTGCCGCTGTCGCCCGGGGCTTCAACCGTAACCCATTCGCTGCCCGCGTAGTGCTTGGCCAATGCATTGTGCAGGTCTTGGCCGGTGGGCTTACCGGGCAGCAGGTCCAGATGCAGCGGCAGCTGCACCAGCATGCCCTGGGCGAAGTTGCCCACGGACGGCACAAAAATCGGCCGGCGTGTCAGGCCGGTGTAGCACATGATTTCCGGCAGATGCTTGTGCTGCAGGCCCAGCGCGTAGATTTCAAACAGCGGCGCTTCGCCCTTTTCATAGGCTTCGATCATGCTGCGTCCGCCACCCGAGTAGCCGCTGACCGAGGGCAGTGCCAGCGCGGCGTCGGGGTCCAGCAGGCCGGCATCCACCAGCGGGCGTATCAGCGCAATCGCGCCGGTGGCGTAGCAGCCGGGGTTGCCCACGCGGTCAGCCTGTGCCACGGCTTCTTGCTGCCCAGCTACCAGTTCGGGAAAGCCGAAGACCCAGCCCGGCGCCGTACGGTGGGCCGTAGAAGCGTCAATGATCTTGGGTTTCTTGCCGGGCAGGCTGTCGATCATGGCCACCGACTCAATGGCGGCATCGTCGTGCAGGCAGAGGATGACCAGGTCCACCGTGGCCATCAGCGCGCGCTTGGCTGCGGGGTCTTTGCGCAGCTCGGGGGCGATGCTGACCAGCTCAATCTGCGGCATGGATTGCAGGCGTTCGCGGATTTGCAGACCGGTGGTACCGGCTTCGCCATCGATGAAGACTTTGGACATGGTGAGCCTATGCTGTAAGGTGTTGTGCGTTGCAGCATGATACATTCGCGGGCTGACAGAACGCAGCTCGCAAGTCTTATACAAGACAGACGGGCAGAACCCCATCCATTCCTGAGAGAGCCCTCATGAAGATTCACGAATACCAAGGCAAGGAAATCTTGCGTAATTTTGGTGTGCCAGTGCCGAAGGGCATTCCGGCATTCACGGTGCAAGAAGCGGTGGAAGCCGCCCAAAAACTCGGCGGCCCAGTGTGGGTTGTCAAGGCACAGATCCACGCTGGCGGACGTGGCAAGGGCGGCGGCGTCAAGGTTGCCAAGACCATTGACGACGTGAAGAAGCTGGCCGGTGAAATCCTGGGCATGCAGCTGAAGACGCACCAGACCGGTCCTGAAGGCCAGAAAGTTCGCCGTCTGTACATCGAAGACGGCGCCGACATTAAGAACGAACTGTATGTGTCCCTGGTGACCGACCGCGCCACGCAGAAGGTGGCCCTGATCGCTTCCAGCGAAGGCGGTATGGACATCGAGGAAGTGGCGCATTCCACGCCCGAGAAAATCGTCACCGAGATGATCGACCCGCTGACCGGCATTACCCCCGAGCAGAGCAAGAAGGTGGCTGCAGCCATCGGCTTGACCGGCGTGTCCATTGACCAAGCTGTAGACATCTTCGCCAAGATCTACAAGTGCTACATGGACACCGATGCGTCCTTGGTGGAAATCAACCCGTTGAACTGCGACTCCAAGGGCAACCTGATGGCCCTGGACGCCAAGTTCAATTTCGACCCAAATGCGCTGTTCCGCCACCCAGAAATCGTCGCCTACCGCGATCTGGACGAAGAAGACGCTGCCGAAGTGGAAGCCTCCAAGTTCGACCTGGCCTACATCAGCCTGGACGGCAACATTGGTTGCCTGGTGAACGGCGCCGGCCTGGCCATGGCCACCATGGACACCATCAAGCTGTACGGCGCTGAGCCTGCCAACTTCCTGGACGTGGGCGGCGGTGCCACTCCCGAGAAGGTCACCGAAGCCTTCAAGATCATGCTGAAGAACAAGAAGGTTGAGGCCATCATGGTCAACATCTTCGGCGGCATCATGAAGTGCGACACCATCGCCACCGGCGTGATCACGGCTTGCAAGGCAGTGAACCTGTCTGTGCCTCTGGTCGTGCGCATGAAGGGCACCAACGAAGACCTGGGCAAGAAGATGCTGGCCGAGTCCGGTCTGCCCATCATCAGTGCGGACAGCATGGCTGAAGCGGCCGAAAAAGTTGTCGCAGCCGTAAAAGCACGTTAAAGACCGCCCGCTAAGGAACCAATATGTCGATCTTTATCAACAAAGACACCAAAGTCATCACCCAAGGTATTACCGGCAAGACCGGCCAGTTCCACACTGAAAAGTGCCAGGAATACGCCAACGGTAAAAACGCTTTCGTCGCGGGTGTGAACCCCAAGAAGGCCGGCGAGTCGATTTTCAATATCCCAATCTACGCCTCCGTCAAGGAAGCGGCTTCGGAAACCGGCGCAACCGTGTCGGTGATCTACGTGCCGCCAGCTGGCGCCGCTGCCGCGATCTGGGAAGCTGTCGAAGCCGATCTGGACCTGGCGATCTGCATTACCGAAGGCATCCCCGTCAAAGACATGCTGGAAGTGCGCAACCGCATGAAGGCCAAGGAAGCTGCTGGCGGTAAGAAGACTCTGCTGCTGGGCCCCAACTGCCCCGGTCTGATCACGCCTGACGAAATCAAGATCGGCATCATGCCCGGCCATATCCACCGCAAGGGTCGGATTGGCGTGGTCAGCCGTTCCGGCACGCTGACCTACGAAGCTGTGGCGCAACTGACCGAAATCGGTCTGGGCCAATCCAGCGCCGTCGGCATCGGTGGCGACCCGATCAACGGTCTGAAGCATATCGACGTGATGCAGGCTTTCAACGAAGATCCAGATACCGATGCGGTCATCATGATCGGTGAAATCGGTGGTCCGGACGAAGCTGAAGCCGCTCGCTGGTGCAAGCTGAACATGAAGAAGCCTATCGTTGGCTTCATCGCTGGCGTGACCGCTCCCCCCGGCAAGCGCATGGGCCATGCAGGTGCGCTGATCTCCGGTGGCGCCGACACGGCGGATGCCAAACTGGCTGTGATGGAAGAGTGCGGTTTCACCGTGACACGTAATCCATCCGAAATGGGCAAGCTGCTGAAAGCTTTGCTGAAGTAATAGAGGTTGCCGCTACAGGCAGCCTTCGAATCCATGCCGGGCACCTAGGGTGCCCGGCGTTGTTTTAACGTGCTTGTAGAGGGCGGTATATGTTTTTTGGACTTGATTTCACCTCGCCCCTGTTCTGGAGCGCGTTTGGCTCGATTGTTTTGGCCAATATCGTCCTGAGCGGCGACAACGCCGTGGTAATCGCCATGGCAGCCCGCACTTTGAAGCCAGAGCAGCAGCAGAAAGCCATCGTATGGGGCAGCGCTGCCGCCATCGTGATGCGGATTGTGCTGACGGTGGTGGCCATCAAATTGTTGGCTATGCCGTTTCTGAAGTTGCTGGGCGCGGCCTTGCTGGTGTATATCGGGGTGGATCTGCTCAAGGACGAGGGCGAAGGCGATGGCGGGCATGGCAAGCAGATCCATGGGTTGCTGGCGGCCATTCGGACTATTTTGATTGCCGATCTGGTCATGAGTCTCGATAACGTGCTGGCCGTGGCAGCAGCAGCCAACGGAAATGTTCCTTTGTTGGTGCTGGGTTTGTTGGTGAGCATTCCCTTGATCGTGTTTGGCGCCACTTTGCTGACCAAGGTGATGGAGCGATTTCCTATCATCATCACGATTGGTGCGGCGCTTTTGGGATTTTTGGCGGGTGAAATGCTGTTGACGGATCCGGCCGTTGTGACCCAGTTTGGCGAAACCAAGGAGCAGACCGTGAATTTTGCCGGTGTGATCGGCGCCGTATTGGTGGTTGCTTTGGGTACTTGGTTGCAAAAGCGCAGCAATTCCACGCCAGTTTGATTCGCACACCCTCTATTTTTAGGATGTGACGTGAAAAACTGCCCCGCTGCGGGCTTTTTTGCCGCCTAGTTGTAACAAAATACAGCGGAAATAGAGGTCTGCATCTGATGCGCAGAGGCGAAAGGCGGATCATTTATGTGCTCAGGCTCAAGGTCGTGGCAAACTAGACCTAGCCGGTTCATATCCCGCAAGCCGCCTATTGCATTGGAATTTCACGAGCTCAGTTCGACAACAAGATGATTTACGAGTTCTGTACGCAGACCCACCCTGGTCTTTTGCGCGAAAACAATGAAGACGCTGCGGCTTTTGACGAGCCCAGCGGGTTGGCGGTATTGGCGGACGGTATGGGGGGCTACAACGCAGGCGAGGTCGCCAGCAGCATGGCGACTACGTTTGTCCACACCGAGTTGGCGCGGTGGCTGTTAGAGGCAGGGTCCCAGGCGAGTGGCCGGGATCTTCGCCGCGCCATGGATGCTTGCGTGCACAACGCCAATTTGGCGGTGTACACCGCAGCCAACGTGAATGAGCATTACGCGGGCATGGGCACGACCTTGGTGGTGGGCATCTTTCAAGATAGCCGCGTGCTGGTGGGCCATATCGGCGATTCACGGTGCTATCGTTTTCGGCGCAATGTATTGCAGCAAATCACCAAGGACCATTCTTTATTGCAGGAGCAACTGGATGCAGGACTGATTACGCCTCAGCAGGCTGCGACGTCCAATAACAAAAATTTGGTGACACGTGCCTTGGGGATAGATGACAGCGTGCTGCTGGAGGTGCATGAGCATGGGGTGGAAGAAGGTGACCTGTACCTGATGTGTTCGGACGGGCTCTCGGATATGGTCGATGATGCGCCGATCGCACGTATCATGGAGACCGACGCTCCACTTGCGCAAAAGGCCAGACAGCTGATTAGCATCGCCAATGCGCATGGTGGGCGAGATAATATTACGGTCCTGCTTGTCCAAGCGGTGGCCGGCGCCAAGAAGCGGGGACTCGTATCCCGGCTATTGGGAAGCTAGATCCATTCACAGGTGCCAATTCCATGAATAGACACGGTAACTGACCATGCCAAAACTGATTGTTTCAATCGACGGCGTAGTCATCAAAGAGGTGCAGTTGACCAAAGACCGCACGACGCTGGGCCGTAGGCCGTATAACGATATCGTGATCGATAACCTGGCGATCAGTGGGGAGCATGCGGTGGTACTGATGGTGGGCAATGAAGTCCATCTGGAGGACTTAAACAGCACCAATGGCACTTACATCAACGGTAAGGCTGCCCGCAAGCAAATTTTGCAGAACAATGATCTGATTGAAGTCGGCAAATACAAACTCAAGTTTGTGGGTGACGGCATGGATTCGGGTTTCGAACGCGGCATGGCTTCTCGGCCCAGCCCTTTGGCCGGTGGTGTTGGTCAGCAGGTGCGTCGTGTGTCGCACCATTCGGCATCCATGCCGCTGGTGGGGGCTGAAATAGCGCCGCACATTACGGCCGCCATACGCGTGTTGTCCGGTGCAGCGGCAGGGCGTGAAGTCACCTTGACCAAAATAGTAACGACTTTGGGTAAGCCAGGCATTGCTGTTGCTGCGATTACGCGCCGCCCGCACGGCTATGTTGTGGTGCATGTAGAAGGTGATACCCAGCCCGTACTCAATGGCAGTGCAATAGGGGCCACGCCGGTGGCGCTGAAAAATGGCGATCTCTTGCAGCTGGCTGGCACACAAATGCAGTTTGTGCAGCCTTGACAAAACCGGTGTCTGGTTGAAGCATGGGCACCGCGCTGCTTTAAGAAGCCTACTTCCGTAGCTGACACCGATGGGATGGCGCGGCCCATTTTCAAAATGAATCAAAGGGTCTGGTCATGAAGGTCCGTGTGCTGGGATGCTCTGGTGCTATTGCCAAAGACTGCAGAACCACGTCCTTTTTGGTTGATTCTGATGTCTTGATTGATGCCGGTACCGGCGTTGGCGATCTCACATTGGATGAAATGTGCGCAGTCAATCACATCTTCCTGACCCATTCCCACTTGGACCACGTTGCAGCGCTGCCCCTGATGGTGGATGCTGTGGCTTCTCAGCGAACTGGACCTTTTCAGATTTATGCGCTGGCCGGCACCATTGCCGCGCTCAAAGCGCATATTTTCAATAATGTGATTTGGCCGGACTTCAGCGTGATTCCCTCAGAGGCTGAGCCATTTATCCGTTTCAACGAAATCAGCCTGGGCCAGATAGTGCACGTTCGTGACAAGCGCATTGAGGCCTTGCCTGCCGTACATTCTGTGCCCGCCGTGGGTTACGCCGTATCCGCAGATGGGCCAAGCTGGGTATTCACAGGCGACACGGAGCGCAACCCCGCATTCTGGCTGCGCTTGGCGCAGCTGGATGTAGCCGCTCTGGTGATTGAAACTGCGTTCAGCAACCGCGAAAAAGATCTGGCCCGCCGTAGCCTGCACTTGTCCCCTGCGACCTTGGCGGAGGAACTTAAATGCATTGGCGAGCAGCAGTTCCCGATTTTCATCACCCACACCAAGCCGTTCGAAACGAAGTTGATTATGGATGAGATTGCGCAGTTTGACGGATCGGGTCGTCACGCTCCGCATGACATTCGGTGGTTGAAGGCGGGGCAGGTTTTTGAGGTGTAGTAGATGACATCTTTTGTGCGTCAAAAATGTTCGACTCTATCGGTGCAATCTTTGTAGGATGACAAAAATGGCAACCTCAAACTTTGAAATCAGCAAGAATGGGCTGCACTTGAGAAAACCGTGACGGATTACACAGAAGATTGCGACCCGGCAGATTGGCACACTACGTGCACTACTTAACCGTCTCAACACCCACTCTTGGAGTTTTTATGAAGCGTTCTTTGCAAAAGGGTTTCACCCTGATCGAACTGATGATCGTGGTTGCGATCATCGGTATTTTGGCCGCTGTGGCTTTGCCTGCTTATCAGGATTACACCGTCCGTGCCAAAGTAACCGAGGGTCTTACTTTGGCTGGTAATGCTAAAAGTGCGGTGGAGGAAAACGCCCAAAATGCTCTGCCATTTCAATCTGGTTGGTTAACTCCCGCTGCTACTCCCGTTGCTACTGTTTTATGTAATGGTAGTGCTGGCGCTCTCGCATTGAGCAAAAACGTTGACAGCATTTGTATTAATGGAACGACTGGACAAGTCACTATCCTGTACAGCGCACTTTTAAACGGTACTGGTGTTGCTGTTGGTGTTCAGTCTGACCTGGCTATCTCACCAGCAGCACCAGCTACTGCCGGTGCTGCACCTACTACGGCGCTGTCTGGAACTGCAACTTCCTCAACCATTCCTGCTGGCGCGATTGTTTGGGTTTGCGGTGGTACTGTGATTGGTGCTTCTGCGGGGACGCCAACATTTACAGCCAACCCACTCACTCAGACCGCGGCCTCTGGCACTTTGTTGGCAAAATACCGCCCAGCTTCTTGCCGTTAATAGACCAAGTTCGTTTGTTCTAAAGGAGCCTTCGGGCTCCTTTTTTGTTAGCCCTTGTAACCTTACATCTCTCGAAAAAATGCTGGATTTAGCCCGTTACCGTGTTGCAGCCCAAGCGGCAGGAATCCATTCCCTCTGTAGTGTGCTGGTAGCAGCCCTAGCGGCATGGGTGGTGTTAGGGGTCTGGTATACCTACCCTTACCGCGAATTGTCGGGCGGGCGAGAGCTTTTTTTGTTAGTGGTGTCGGTGGACGTGGTGTGCGGTCCGCTGCTCACATTTGTATTGTTCAGCCCTAAAAAACTTCGCAAAGAGTTGTGGATGGATTTGGGCTTGGTTGCGCTGATTCAGCTTACGGCGCTGGCTTACGGCATGTGGACAGTGTGGCAAGCAAGGCCGCTTTATCTCGTGCACGAGGTAGATCGTTTCAGAGTCATTTCTGCCCCAGATGTAGCAGCGGAAGAACTTGACGCATTGCCAGCACACTTGAAACCCAAATTTTGGTCTGGCCCGCAACTGGTAGACATTCGACCTCCAAAGAATGCAGAAGAACATAACAACGTGCTTTTTGAGGCCGCCACAGGTGGTCGTGACTATGGTGCGCGCCCTGGGTTTTACATTCCCTACGACGGCGCGGCTGGCTTGAAATCGCTGCAGCGCGCCAAGCCGCTAGAGCTGTTTTTACAAAAGCAGCCCACGCAAGAAGGCGCTGCCAAGGCGCTGGCTGCAGAAAAGGGCGCTGACCTTGCGCAATGGCTGTACCTTCCTGTGGTCGGTCGGCAAGACTGGGTCGCCGTGCTCGACCAGCAGGGGCAGATTCGGGGCTTTTTGAAAGGCGACGGCTTTTGAAGCTTCGTCAGATCCTGACCAGCGCGCTGGTCGTTATTCCGTGGCTCAACCCCTTCGCCCCCGGCCCCACGTCCGCCGTAGTGCCTTGGCTCACAGCCTGCTGCGCGGTGGCTTGGGTGCTGGCGCTGCAAGCCGTCAGACCTGTTGGTAGTGCGTGGCCACGGGTTGCAGCCAGCACATGGCTGCTGGCAGGCGCACTCAGCTGTGCTATCGGCCTAGTTCAGTATTTCGGCCTGAGCGCGCAATTGACGCCTTGGGTGAATGCCACCCCGCTGGGCGAGGCGTTTGGTAATTTGCGGCAGCGCAACCAGTACGCCAGTTTGACCAATATCGCTTTCGCCGCCTTGCTGTGGTGGGGGGGGCAGGC
This sequence comes from Rhodoferax sp. GW821-FHT07F03, assembly GCF_059418745.1. Classification (NCBI taxonomy): domain Bacteria; kingdom Pseudomonadati; phylum Pseudomonadota; class Betaproteobacteria; order Burkholderiales; family Comamonadaceae; genus Rhodoferax; species Rhodoferax sp. GW821-FHT07F03. The sequence goes on along the minus strand of NZ_JBWKQM010000007.1, from coordinate 197,369 downwards.
CAAGCCGGTGGTGAATGCTGCGTGGCTGCGGGGTGCGCAACTGGGTTTGGCGGTGCTACTGGCGGCGGGGAACGCTGTGTCGTCTTCCCGCACGGGCATGTTTCAAGTGCTGGTGCTGCTGGCTTTGGTGCTGCTGTGGGGTGGCTGGCGCCGAGCGGATGTGCGTGGGGTGGTGCTGGTTTATGTGCTGGCCTATGTAGCGGCCCTGATGCTGTTGCCGGTGCTGATCGGCTTGGACCCCTGGTCCAGCGGGGCCTGGGCGCGCTTGCAGGCGGGGGATGCGGTGTGTTCCAGCCGGTTGACGCTGTGGCACAACGTGTTGACCCTGATTTCCTTACGTCCCTGGGGCGGCTGGGGCTGGGGCGGGCTGAACTACGCGCACTACATCACCCTGTTTGATGGCCCGCGCTTTTGCGACATCCTGGACAACGCGCACAACTTGCCCCTGCACCTGGCGGTGGAGTTGGGCATCCCTGCGGCGTTGATTGCATGCGGCCTGTTGTTGTATTGGGTGCTGCGGTCGAAACCCTGGGCAGAAACGGATGCCACACGTCAGCTTGCCTGGTCGGTGCTGGCGGTGATCGGACTGCATAGCCTGTTGGAATATCCACTGTGGTACGGGCCGTTCCAGATCGCGGCTGGCCTGTGCGTACTGTTGCTTTGGCGAGGCCCATCGTTATTTGAAAGAAGTCGGGCTCTGGCGCAGTTAATCTGTGCTTTGCTAGCTACTGTATTGATAGCAATTTGCGGCTATGTGGCCTGGGATTACCACCGCATCAGCCAGATCTATTTGTCACCTGATGACCGTGATCCTGCTTACCGCATGGACACCTTGGACAAGCTGCATGCGAGCTGGATGTTCCATGACCAGGTGGAGTTTGCCGAGCTGTCGATTACGCAGCTGACCTTGGCCAATGCGCCTGAGCAGTACCGCATGGCGCTGGAGATGCTGCATTTCTCGCCCGAACAACGCGTCATAGAGCGGGTGATAGACGCCGCCTTGCTGCTGGGGCGGGACCGGGATGCGGTCTTCCATCTGGCGCGCTACCAGGCGGCTTTTCCGGAGGGTTATGCCGAGTGGATGGCTGCGCACCGGGCGCCACCACGGCCCTAGGAGCCTGTCTGGCTAGTCGGTGTTGAGCTCCACAATGCCGTCCACAAACTCCTTGATGGCCTGTTGCGCCTTGCTGTCGATGGAGGTGAACTCCACCGGGCATTTGTAGGCGCCCTGCACCTCAGTCACGCGCAGCACCTTGGCGTAGATGTCGGTCAGCTCGCCGCTGAGCAGCGATAGCGACAGCGCCATCTTGATATCGTCGAACGGCAGCAGGGGCACCGGGCTGAGGACAAACATCCCGCCATAGCCCAGGTCCACGATGCGGCCCGCGTACTGCTGGGGAATGACGGACTTGCCATCCAGCACCTGGAAGGCCAGGGGCATATCCACCTCAACCCGCGGGCTGGTACGTACCTCGCGCCGCGGTGTGGTCATCGGGTGGTTGCCGCGCAGGGCCAGCAGCTCGACCATGCGCACGCTGCCTTTTTTGCCTTTGACCTGTACTTCATTGATGTCGCCGACGTCGATGTAATCCTTGGCCAGCTGGTAAGTGCTTTCGCTGAGCAGGATTTGCCCGCGCAGACTGTGCGACTCGACCCGGGACGCCAGGTTGACCTGGTCGCCGATGACGGTGTATTCGGTGTACAGCTTTGATCCCAGGTGGCCCACCACCACGTCGCCGGTGTTGATGCCTATGCCCATGTACAGCGGACTCATGCCCAGGTGCTGGTTTTGCGCGTTGATGTCGTCCATGGCCAGCTGCATCTCGATGGCGCAGGCCAGCGCCGCCTCAATCGGGTTGTCCAGCGCCTTGGGCGCGCCAAACAGCACCATGATGCCGTCGCCCATGAATTTGTCGATGCTGCCGCCGTGGTGCAGGATGATTTGGGTCATGCGTTCCAGGTAGCGGTTCAGGGCGGTCACCATGTCCATGGCGCTACAGGCTTCCGCCATGGCGGTGAAGCCACGCAGGTCGGACAGCAGAATCGTTACCTGCCGGGTTTCGCTGTCTATGGCGTGGGCCGCAGCACGGTTAATCGCCTCGTTGACGGCCTGCAGGCGGGCTGCATCACCTTGTGGAGATTGGGGATTGCCGGGGTCGAATATTTCGACCAATCTGGCGGCAAGTTGTTTCCGATCGACGTGCCACATGGTGACTCCCGCAGTTCAGCGACAGACCAGAATAGCAGAACCAAGCCGTGCCATTCAATCCTATGCGGTGGGCGCATCCGCCCGGTAGCTGCCGGACTGGCCGCCGTCTTTTTGCAGGACCCGCACCGCCTCGATCACCATGCCGCGGTCAACCGCCTTGCACATGTCGTAGATGGTCAGCAGCGCGACCTGGACAGCGCATAGCGCCTCCATTTCCACGCCGGTAGGGCCCACGGTTTCCACGGTGGCACGGCACTCCACCGCCGGTGGTTGGGCATGGCAGACGAAGTCCACGGCCACCCGGGTCAGCGCCAGCGGATGGCACAGCGGCACCAGATCGCTGGTCTTCTTGGCGGCCTGGATGCCGGCGATGCGGGCGATACCCAGCACATCACCCTTTTTGGCGTTGCCGCTCTCGATCAGCGCCAGCGTGGCGGCCTGCATGGCGATGCGCCCGTTGGCCACTGCCGTGCGATGGGTATGGGCCTTGGCGGCCACGTCGACCATATGGGCCTGGCCGTGCGCATCAAAATGCGTCAAAGAGGGCATGGCCGGCCTTCGCTACGATTTACAAAGTGTTCACTCATTTCGCGGATCATACGGCCATGCTTTATTGGAAAGATCGTTTCAGGGCCGCCGCCGGGCATACTGCGCAGAATACGCTCTACCTGCAGATGGTGGGGCGCAAAAGTTTCTGGACCGTGTTTGTCGATGCCCGTACCGCCCAGGTGGTGGCCTTTCTGCCGCTGGATTCATTTTGAAAAAATACAGACAAAATAGGCCGTTGGCGCAGGTATTACGTGCACCAATAGCTCATCTTTTGATAGCGTCCAATGTGATGATGGCCTGGCCTGCTGTGGCCCAGGCGCAAGGCGCTGGGGGCTCCCAATTGCCTAGCCTGGGCGACGGCAGCAGCATGAGCACCAGTGCCGAGCGGCGCCTGGGTGAGCGCATCGCCCGAGAGTTGTACCGTGACCCGGACTACATCGACGACCCGGTGCTGGTCGAATATGTGCAAAGCATCTGGCAGCCTCTGCTGGATGCGGCCCGCCAGCGCGGCGAACTCACAGATGAGATGGACCAGCGCTTCGCCTGGGAGGTGCTGATGGGCGCCGACCGCACCATCAATGCTTTTGCCCTGCCTGGCGGCTACCTGGGCCTGCACCTGGGTCTGGTGGGGGTTGTCACAAGCCCGGACGAGCTGGCCTCGGTGCTGGGGCATGAGCTTAGCCACGTTACCCAGCGGCATATCTCCCGCATGATGGAATCCCAGGGTCGGACCACGCCCTGGCTGATCGGTGCGATGATTCTGGGCGCCCTGGCGGCCAGCAAAAGCCCGGATGCGGCCAATGCCGTGATCGTCGGCGGGCAGGCGGCCGCGGTGCAGAACCAGCTGAACTTCTCGCGCGACATGGAGCGCGAGGCCGACCGCATAGGCTACGGCGTGATGACCCAGGCCGGCTTCGACCCGCTGGGCTTTGTCAGCATGTTCGAAAAGCTGCAGCAGGCCTCGCGCCTGAGTGACAACGGCTCTTTTCCCTACCTGCGCACCCACCCGTTGACTACCGAGCGCATTGCCGACATGCAGTCGCGCCAGGCCCTGGATGCGCGCCCGGCGCCGCGTCCGCCCAGTGCAGTCCATCCCATGATGGCCGCCCGCGCCCGGGTGCTGGGCAGTCCCGGCGTGGATTTGCTACGCGCTTGGGTTGGTGAAGCAAAAATGCTGCGTCCCATCGGCCCGGCCATGGACACCCGTGCCGCTGCCGTGCTGTATGCGGGTACTTTGGCTGCCATGCGCCAGCGCGACTTTGTGCAGGCACGCAGCCTGGTGGAACGGCTGCAAGCCCTGGTGGCACCCGAACCCGCAGCCGCGCGCCTGGCGCGCTTGCTGGCAGCTGAAATTGAATGGAACGCGGGGGATACGGCGGCCACGGCGGCCTTGCTGGACCTGCAGGCACCGGGCCGGCCTGAACTGCTGCTGGGCTCCCAGGTGCGCACCCGCCTGGGCCAGGCGCCCGAGGCCATTGCCCGGCTGCAGCCCTGGGTGGCCTTGCATCCGCGCGATGGCACGGCCTGGCAGCTGCTGGCGTCAGCTTACAACGCCCAGGGCCAGACCCTGCGCGCGATCCGCGCCGAGGCCGAGATGCAGGTGGCCCGGCTGGACTACAACGGCGCGCTGGACCGCTTCCGTGCGGCGCAGGACATGGTGCGTCATCCGCCGCCGGGTAGCGGGCCCGTGGATGACATCGAAGCGTCCATCATTGACACCCGCACCCGCCAGGTCCAGGCGCACCTGAAAGAACTGGCGCAGGAAAAATAAGCCTGCGCGGCGGTGTGGTTCGGATGCTTAGGAGATTGCGGCGTCGATCACGATGCCCAGCGCCGAGTACAGCAAGGAGCCGATTAAGGCTGCTGTGAACCCGGTTACGTGAAAACCCACCAGCAGGCCGGACGCCGACCAGAACATCAGCGCGTTCACCACGAACAGGAACAGCCCCAGCGTGAGGATGGTGACCGGCAGGGTCAGTACCACCAGCACCGGGCGCAATACCGTGTTCAGCAGGCCGATCACCAGGGAGGCGATCAGCGCGGCCGTGAAGCTTTGCACTTGCACGCCGCTGTACAAATGGGCCACCAGAAGTAACGCGGCTGCGCTCAGCAGCCATTTGAGTAGGAGTTTCATGGCCCCAAGGATACGCCGATTAGCGTGCCTGCTTTAAGCCGACGGCTGGGCTTTACGCCGGGCGCTCCAACTGCCCGTGGCCAGCACGCCGGCGATGGCGATGGCATACAGGCCCCAATGCGCAGCGGTACTCCAGGGCGCCGTCGGGCCGAACACCGATGCCAGCAGGGACTCGCCCACGATCATCTTGGCCGCGGTGAAGGCCAGTACGGCAGCACCCAGCTGGATGATGATGGGAAAGCGTTCCACCAGTTTCAGCACCACCGTGCTGCCCAGTACCACGATAGGCACGCTGACCAGCAGGCCGATGATCACCAGGTCAAACGCCCCATGCGCGGCGCCGGCCACGCCCAGCACGTTGTCAATGCCCATCAGCGCGTCGGCGATCAGAATGGTCTTCATGGCGCCCCAAAAGGTGGTGACTGCCGGGCCGTCATGGGCGTCGTCGCTGCCCTGGTCGGCCAGCAGTTTGTAGGCAATCCACAGCAGGCCCAGGCCGCCGACCAGCATCAGGCCGGGAATCTTCAACAGCCAGACCACGCCGATGGTCATGGCCGAGCGCACGATGATGGCGCCGACCGTGCCCCAGACAATTGCCTTTTTTTGCAGATGCTGGGGTAGGCTGCGTGCGGCCAGCGCGATCACGATGGCGTTGTCCCCCGCCAGCACCAGGTCAATCAGGATGATGGCCAGCAGGGCGGACCACCAAGGGGCTGATAAAAATTCCATAAAACACTCCATTGCCGTAACTGTCACGTTGGGTAAGCGCAAACGGGAAGATCGGGAGTGGATGGAGTAAATGGCCGCCAAGCACGCTTCGATCCCCGCCATTGCCGGTGGGTCTCGAAGGTCTTGCTCGGCACGGGTCCTGGGACCATGCCCCACGCGCCGGATGCCGCTAGGGCAACGTGTTGACGACGGGTGGATACCCACAGGCTGTGCCATGGGCGGGAGCTACTCCCCTTCAACCCCCAATTAGACCATAGCAAAGATGTAACTGGCAGATGTATTTCTTGAGATTCAGGCAAGGGCATAGGGGTGGAAAACGGGGCTATGATCCATCCCCCTCCGTTGCGACTCACGCGACACCCGCAGCAGCCTTTCACGCCCCCATGGCCGGAATCCACATCACTGACATCGAAGCTGCCATCAATTATTGGCGTGCCCGCAAGCCGTCAACCGATGGTGTGACCCTGTGTGCCGAACTGCGCGCGCTGGCCGAGGTGTATGCGTTGATGGTGTATCACCACGAGGACGAGGCGGACGAAGCCTCGATGCCGCCCAAGGCCTATGACGCCTGGCTGGGTTGGTACCAGACTACGCCCGATACGCCCTGCATCGCCATCTGCTCCACCTTCCAGGGCGACGCCTTGTGCAAGGGTTGTGGCCGCACGTTTGAAGAGGTTCAGCTCTGGCCCGCCATGGGCCCGGCAGAAAAGCGTGTGACCTGGCGCCGCATCACTCTGGAAGGCGACTCCTGGCGTTTCAACCGCTACGCCGAGCGCGCCGCCGAAGGGCGCATGCCTGCTATTGATTAAATAGCTGCTGGCGCAGACAAAATAAGCGCTAGGGGCCTAAAAGTTCAAGAACCCAACGGATAGCTACTCCTTCCAGGGATACCGTGGAACCGGCTCTGCCGGGCCACTGGTATCGCCCCCTGCAAGGGGGTGGCGAAAACGCGTAGCGTGTAGCCTGGGGGTGTGCCTCTATTTACTTCCAGCGGATGCATTCGACATCCACACTGCCTAAATTGCTGCTCAACGTCAGCGCGCCTTCCTGGATGGTCGCTTGCAACTGCATGCTGCGTTCCGCCAGGCTGGCCAGGGCCTGAGAGGCTTCGGTGGGCACGCGCCAGACCTGCAGGTTCTGCGGGCGCGACAGCTTGGATTCCATGCCGCGCCACCAGATGTCCGCCGAGGAGCTGAACGGGTACAGCAACACCTGGTCGGACTTGCCGCAGGCCTTGATCAGGGGTTTGTCTTCGGGTTGGCCCACTTCAATCCACAGCCGCGTCTGGCCGGTGAAATCGCGCAGGCTGACATCCGGGTCGTCCGGGTTGCTCAAACCGGCGCCAAATGCCAGCACGCCATCGCCCTTGCACACGCTGTTGAGCTGGTAGGCATTCAGCGCCAGCGCCACCAGGCGCACCATCATGCGTTCATCGGTCTCGCTGGGGTGGCGCGCCAGGGTCAGCGCGTGGTCGGCGTAGTAGTTGTGGTCGATGTCGGCAATCTGCAGATTGGCTTTAAAGATCGTGGACTTGAGAGCCATGCTGATTACTATTCTTTTTGTAGCTGCTAGCGCAGGCAATACCTGCGCTAGAGCCTTCTTTTTATTAAATTATGCGCGACGGGCTAGATCGGCAGCGATGCCGATGTATGAACCCGGCGTCATTGCCAGCAGGCGTTGTTTCTCAGCCTCTGGAATCTCCAGTGAGGCGATCAGGCCGTGCAGCGCCTCGGCGGTCACGGTCTTGCCACGCGTGACTTCCTTGAGCTTTTCGTAGGCACCTTGCACGCCAAAGCGGCGCATCACCGTCTGGATCGGCTCGGCCAGCACTTCCCATGAGCTGTCGAGATCTTCGGCCAGGGCTTCCTCGTTGAGTTCCAGCTTGTTCAGGCCGGTCATCAGCGATTGGTACGCCAGCGCGGCATAGCCCACGGCCACGCCCATATTGCGCAGCACGGTGGAGTCGGTCAGGTCGCGCTGCATGCGGCTGATGGGTAGCTTTTCGCTCAGGTGGCGCAGCATGGCGTTGGCCAGGCCCAGATTGCCTTCGGCGTTTTCGAAGTCGATCGGGTTGACTTTGTGCGGCATGGTGCTGGAGCCGATTTCGCCGGCCTTCAGGCGCTGCTTGAAGTAGCCCAGGCTCACATAGCTCCACACGTCGCGCGACCAGTCGATCAAGATGGTGTTGGCGCGGGCGATGGCGTCGAACAGTTCAGCCATGTAGTCGTGCGGCTCGATCTGGATGCTGTAGGGCTGGAAGGTCAGGCCCAGGCCCCAGGGGTTGATGCCGGTGTCGGGGCCGTGCTCTGGGGTTTCGATGACCTTGCGGCTGAAGGCTTCCCAGTCGAAGTCGGGCCAGGCGGACAGGTGGGCGTTGTAGTTGCCCACGGCGCCGTTCATCTTGGCCATCAGCGGCACATCGGCGATCTTGTCGCGGGCCTTGCTCAGGCGCACCAGCACGTTGGCGACTTCCTTGCCCACGGTGGTGGGGCTGGCGGTCTGGCCATGGGTGCGACTGAGCATGGGCACGTCGGCGAAGGCGTGGGCCATTTCGCGCAGCTTGGTGATCAGCGCGTCCAGGCCGGGCAACAGTACCTGGCTGCGTGCGCCCTTGAGCTGCAGCGCGTGGCTGGTGTTGTTGATGTCTTCGCTGGTGCAGGCAAAGTGCACGAACTCGCTGGCGTGCTCCAGCTCGGGCCGGGCCTCGAACTTGGACTTGATCCAGTATTCCACCGCCTTGACGTCGTGGTTGGTGGTTTTTTCGATCTCTTTGATGGCCTTGCCATCGGCTTCGCTGAAGTTCTTCACCAGATTCAGCAAATAAGTACGTGCACCGGGTGTCAGCGGCTTGAATTCGGCGAACCCGGCATCGCTCAGGGAAATGAACCAGGCCACTTCGACCTGGACGCGGCGTTGCATATAGCCCAGTTCGCTCATTAAAGGGCGCAGGGCGGCGAGTTTGGCGGCGTAGCGGCCATCCAGTGGCGACAGAGCCGAAATGGTGGATAAAGTCATAAGCGAATTGTAGGTGCCACGCCACGCCCGGTCGTCAGAACGCTGTTGCGCGGGGGTGAATCGATAGAATGGGCCTCAACCAAGCCGCCTGTTCCAGGCCATGTCTCTGTTCTATTGCCCATGAAACTCATTGGATCCCTCAGCAGCCCCTACGTGCGCAAAGTGCGCGTGGTGATGGCTGAAAAAAAACTTGATTACCAGTTTGTGCTGGACGACGTCTGGACTGCCGGTAGCCAGGTGGGGGAGTCCAACCCCCTGGGCAAGGTGCCATGCCTGGTAATGGAGGCCGGCGAGGCCATTTTTGACTCGCGCGTCATCGTGGAATATCTGGACACGCTGTCACCCGTGGGCAAGCTGATCCCCGCGCAAAGCCGCGAACGGGTAGAGGTCAAGACCTGGGAGGCCCTGGCCGATGGCGTCTGCGACGCCGGCGTGCTGGCCCGCATGGAATCCACCTGGGTGGAGCGCTCGAACGAGCAGCGCAGCCAAGCCTGGATAGACCGCCAAATGGCCAAGGTGGAGTCCGGCCTCAAGGCTATGGCCCGCGGCCTGGGTGACAAGGCCTTCTGCAGCGGCATCCATTTCAGCCTGTCGGATATCGCGGTGGGTTGCGCCCTGGGTTGGCTGGATTTCCGTTTCCCGGACTTGGCCTGGCGCTCCAATCACCCCAATCTGGCCAAGCTGCAGGAAAAGCTGGCGCAGCGCCAGAGCTTTGTGGATACCAAGCCGCAGTAGTCCGCGCAGCTTGTCCGGTAGCAGCCCCGGTTGCTATACTTCTCACCAGCGCCAATTTGCTCCAGCTTGCGGGCGCTTTATAAATACAGCTAAAGACGGACCGCTCCTGTACCAGCCCGGCCTCGTTTTTAGCGTTGCCGGGTTTTTTATTTCCGTATCTTTTCGTATGGGAGCGCGCTTGATCGCTACACCTCAGTCCGCACACTTTCCAGACAGCCTGCGTTTGCAGGGCGGTGGGTCCATCCGTGCCTACGATCTGGCTTTTGAAACCTATGGCACGCTGAACGCCGACAAGTCGAATGCCGTGCTGGTGTGCCACGCGCTGAACGCCTCGCACCACGTGGCCGGCGTGTACGCCAACCAGCCCAAGTCGGCCGGCTGGTGGGACAACATGGTGGGCCCGGGCAAGCCGTTGGACACCGACCGCTTTTTCGTCATCGGCGTGAACAACCTGGGCTCCTGCTTTGGTTCCACCGGGCCCATGCATGTGAACCCCGATACGGGCCAGGTCTATGGCGCAGATTTCCCCGTGGTGACGGTGGAAGACTGGGTCAATGCCCAGGCACTGCTGCTCGATCAGCTGGGCATCCGCAAGCTCGCTGCTGTGATGGGCGGCAGCCTGGGCGGCATGCAAGCCTTGGGCTGGACGCTACAGTATCCAGAGCGTGTGGCGCATGCGGTGGTGATCGCCAGCGCGCCCAATCTGACGGCCGAGAACATCGCCTTCAACGAGGTGGCGCGCCGCGCCATCGTCACCGACCCGGACTTCCACGGTGGCCATTTTTACCAGCATGGCGTGGTGCCGCAGCGCGGCCTGCGTATCGCCCGCATGATCGGCCACATCACCTACCTGAGTGATGATGTGATGAACACCAAGTTCGGCCGCCAGCTGATTGGTGATGGCTACCGCTACACCACGCAAGACGCTGAGTTCCAGATCGAAAGCTATCTGCGCTACCAGGGCGACAAGTTCAGCGATTACTTCGACGCCAATACCTATCTGCTGATCACCCGCGCACTGGACTACTTCGATCCGGCGCGGCATTTTGGCGGCAGCCTGACGGGGGCTTTTGCCCAGGTGCAGGCCAAGTACCTGCTGGTCAGCTTTACGACCGACTGGCGCTTTTCGCCCCAGCGCAGCCGCGAGATGGTCAAGGCCCTGCTGGACAACCGCCGCACCGTGAGCTACGCCGAGATCGACGCACCCCACGGCCACGATGCCTTCTTGCTCGACGATGCGCGCTATATGGCGACCGTGCGGGCCTACTTTGACCGTATTGCTCAAGAGGTGGCGGCATGAGCGCGCACAGCATGATGGAATCCATTGCCCGCCTGGTGCCCCAGGGTTCTCGCGTGCTCGACCTGGGCTGCGGCGACGGCGCCCTGCTGGCCCATCTGCAGGCCACGCGCGGCTGTTCGGGCTATGGCATTGAAATCGACGACGCCAAGCTGCTGACCTGCGTGCAGCGCGGTGTGAACGTGATCCAGCTGAACCTGGACGAGGGCCTGGCCATGTTCGACGACGCCTCGTTCGACGTGGTGCTGCAGATCGACACCCTGCAGCATCTGCGCAATGCCGAGGTCATGCTGCGCGAGACGGCCCGTGTGGGCCGCATGGGCGTGCTGGCCTTCCCCAACTTCGCGCACTGGCCGAACCGCATGAGCATTCTGCGCGGCCGCATGCCGGTGACCAAGCGCCTGCCCTACCAGTGGTACGACACGCCGAACATCCGCGTCGGCACCTTCAAGGACTTCGAGGTGCTGGCCGAGAAGAACGACCTGCATATCCTGGACGCCTTTGGCCTGCAGGAAGGCCGCGAGGTACGCTTCTGGCCAAATGCGCTGGCCGGTACGGCCGTGTTCAAGTTCCAGCGGGGCTGAGATTCGCCAGCCCGTGCAAACGGGTGGCCAGTGTGAGCAATGCCTCTCGCAAGGCTGGCGGCTGCTGCACTTCAAAATCAAATGGCAGTCGCGCCAGCTCACGGGCCAGCCAGTGCACATCGTCGACCTGGCTGTGCAGCAGCACGCCATCTGCCAGCGGTTGCAGCAAACCCATGCTGTCAAATAAGGCTTTGCGGGCGGTGTCCAGATCGGTTTTCAACAACACCTCCACCTGTATGGCGCGCGGTAGGCTTGCCACGCCCAGGGCCAAGTGGCGTACCGCATCAAAGTCCTCCGGCGTCACAAAGTGGCGCTCGTTGAACGCCACGGCCTGCACCCGGTCCAGCCGGAACGAGCGCAGCGCGTGCCGTAGATGGCAGTGGCCCACCACGTACCAGCGCCCGCCCCGGTGCGCCAGGCCGTAGGGGTCAAAGTCCCGCGCGCTGGTGGTCTGGTCGGCTGCACGGTAGTCCAGATGCACTTGCTGGTGCCGGTAGGCGGCCAGGCTCAGGGCCAGCAGAGCCTGGTTGTCAGGCACCGGCACGGCGCGTGGCTGGTCCAGTGCCACGGTTTCGCCCAAGGCCCGCACGCGCTGTTGCAAGGCGCTGGGCATCACCCGCTCCAGCTTGGCCTGGGCACTCTCAACCGCCGGTGTGGCCTCTGCCAGGCCCAGTCCGCGCGCGGCCAGCAAGCCCAGGGACACCGCCAGCGCTTCGTCGTCGGTAAACACCATGGGTGGCAGCTTGAAGCCGGGCATCAGGCGGTAGCAGCCATGGCGCCCGCGCTCGGCCAGTATGGGAATGCCCAGGTCTTCCAGTTTGCCGATGTAGCGGCGCAGCGTGCGCCCGTCCACACCCAGGCGCTGCGCCAGGTCGGGGCCGCTCAGCCGGCCGTGGCTTTGCAGCAACTCCAGCACGGTCAGCACGCGGGTGGTGGGTGAGTACATGGCGGCAAGTTTAGGGTTTTATCAGGACCGATTTCGCCCTGATGGAGTTTTAGAGTCTGGGTTTTCAGCTACGGAACGTTCGCACCATGACCCATTACGCCCACCTCTGGCTATTTTTCTTGATGGTTTTAGGCATCATCGCCTTGCCAGGCATGGACATGGCTTTTGTGCTGTCCAACGCCCTGGTGGGAGGGCGCAGGGCCGGCCTGTTTGCCGTGGCGGGCATCGTCGCCGGAGGCATTTGCCACGTGGTGGCCGGTGCGCTGGGCATAGGCTTGCTGCTGCGCCTGGTGCCAGGGCTGATGCAGGCCATGCTGCTGGGCGGGGCTGTCTACATCGCCTGGATTGGCGTGGCCGTGCTGCGCAGCCAGTCGGCCCTGGGTGCCTTGCCCGCCGTGGGCACGCCACCACCTTGGATCATCTTCCGCCGCGCGGCGCTGACCTGCCTGATGAATCCCAAGGCCTATTTGTTCATGTTGGCCATCTTCCCGCAGTTTTTGCGTCGGGAGTACGGGCCGGTGTGGATACAGGCGGTGGCGCTGGGCGGCATCATCGCCTTGACGCAAACCGCGGTGTACGGCTTTCTAGGCTTGGCGGCGGGCAGCTCGCGGGACTGGCTGGAGCGCCGCCCCCAGGCCGCAGTGGCGGTGGGGCGCTTGGTGGGCGGGGTGTTGGTATTGGGGGCTGTGTGGACGGCAGTGCGGGGCTGGCAAGAGCTTGCTATCTAATTAGTAGCTGCTTGCGCTGGTATTCCCTGCGCTGTAGCCATTTTTTTGCGGAAAATAAGCCCAGGTCGTTGCCCATGCTTGGCTTATTTGATGAGCAGAACCGGAACGTCTGACGTGGCCAGCACGCGCTGGGCTACCGAGCCTAGAAGCAGATCGCTGATGGCTGTGCGCCCCTTGGAGCCCATCACCACCATGTCGTACTTGCCGGCTTTGGCGCAGGCCACGATTTCCTGCGCCACGTGGCCGGTGCGTACCACCATGTCGTGCCGTATACCGGTGGCGTCCAGCAGCTTTTGGGCGGGCTTGAGGTCTTTTTCGCTGAGTTCACGCAGGTAGTCGGCCACCACCTCAGACCCCACATAGATTTTGGCGTGGCGCAGCGACACGTCGTCGTGCACGTTGATCAAGGTGATGGAGTGCTTGGCCGGTGCCAGCTGGGCGAATAGCTTGCGCGCATATTTGACGGCATGCAGGGCCGATTTTGAACCGTCGATGGCTAGCAGCACTTTCATGGTGTCCCCTTGGATAGGCAAAAGTTCAGCATACGCCTGCGGGCTGACGGCGGGCTGAAAACCTGGTTTTCGGTCCCACGTCGCAGGAGTTTTACACTTGCGGGCTCCGGCCTTATTTTTCTGCCCCTTAGATTGTTGCCCCGATGACCACCGTTCACACCTCTTCCATCCATAGCCTGCCCCTGCTGGCGCGCGGCAAAGTGCGCGACAACTACGCCGTAGGCAAGGACCGCATCCTGATGGTCGCCAGCGACCGCTTGAGCGCTTTTGACGTGATCATGGGCGAGCCCATCCCTGGCAAAGGCATTTTGCTGACGCAAATGGCCTTGTTCTGGTTCGAGCGGTTGGGCCATATCTGCCCGAATCACCTGACCGGCGATGCCCCCGAGAGCGTGGTCCAGCCTGACGAAATCGCCCAGGTGGCGGGCCGCTCCATGCTGGTCAAGCGTCTGCAGCCGATTCCGGTCGAAGCCGTGGTGCGTGGCTATCTGGCCGGCAGCGGCTGGAAGGAATACCAGGAGAACAGCGCCGTCTGCGGCGTCGTGCTGCCAGCCGGTCTGCAAAACGCCTCCAAGCTGCCCGTGCCCATCTACACCCCGGCAGCCAAGGCCGCGGTGGGCGACCATGACGAGAACATCACCTTCGACAAGACCGTGGAAATGATCGGCCTGGACCTGGCCACCCGCATCCGCGACCTGAGCATCCAGATCTACAGCGCCGCCGCCGAGATTGCCTTGGCCAAGGGCGTGATCATTGCCGACACCAAGTTCGAGTTCGGCCTGGATCCCGACGGCACGCTGGTGCTGATGGACGAGGTGCTGACGCCCGATTCCTCGCGCTTCTGGCCCGTCGAAGGCTATGTGGAAGGCACCAACCCGCCCAGCTACGACAAGCAGTTCGTGCGCGACTGGCTGGAGCAGGTGCAGATCGACGGCAAGCCCTGGAACAAGACCCCGCCCGCCCCCCGCGTGCCGCAAGAGGTCATCGCCAAGACCGCCGCCAAGTACCAGGAAGCGCTGCAACGCCTCACGGCCTGAGCGCCCGCCCCCTATGGCCACCCTTGCGGCGCGCAGCCTGGCGCATATCTGGCACCCCTGTACCCAGATGCAGCGCGCGGCCCAGGTGCCGCCGCTGGCCATCAGCCACGGCCAGGGCGTGTGGCTGTACGACGAAGACGGCAAGCGCTACTTTGATGCCGTCAGCTCCTGGTGGGTCAATCTGTTTGGCCACGCCGATGCGCGTATCAACGCCGCCCTGAAAGACCAGCTGGACCGCCTGCCGCACGTGATGCTGGCTGGCTGTACCCACGCCCCGGCGGTGGAGCTGGCCGAGCGCCTGTCCGCCCTCACTGGCGGCGTGCTGGGCCATTGCTTTTTTGCCAGCGATGGCGCGTCTGCCGTGGAAATCGCGCTGAAGATGGCCTTCCACCACTGGCGCAACCGGGGGCTGGGCGACAAGCGTGAATTCGTCTGCCTGCGCCAGGGCTACCACGGCGAAACGCTGGGGGCGCTGGCCGTGACCGACGTGCAAATCTTCCGCGACGCCTACGACCCGCTGCTGATGCAGTCACACCAGGTGATGTCGCCCGACGCGCGCCAGGCCTTGCCCGGCGAATCCGCTGCCGACGTGGCCCGCCGCGCCGCCGCCGAGCTGCAGGCCTTGCTGGAAGCGCGCAGCGGCCACATCGCCGCGCTAATTCTGGAGCCGCTGGTGCAGGGCGCCGCCGGCATGGCCATGTACCACCCGGCCTATCTGCAGGCAGCACGCGCGCTGTGCGACCAGCACCGGGTGCTGCTGATTGCCGACGAGATCGCTGTCGGCTGCGGCCGTACCGGCAGCTTCTTCGCCTGTGAACACGCAGCTATCTTGCCCGACCTGCTGTGCCTGTCCAAAGGCATCAGCGGCGGCTACCTGCCCTTGTCGCTGGTGCTGTCGCGCGACAGCGTCTATGAGGCCTTTCTGGACGACGACGTGGCGCGCGGCTTTCTGCATTCGCATTCCTACACCGGCAACGCCCTGGCTTGCCGCGCCGCGCTGGCCGTGCTGGACCGCTTTGAACACGACGATGTGCTGGCCCGCAACCGCCAGCAGGCCGCAGGCCTTAGCGCCGCGCTGGCACCTCTGCAGGACGACCCGCGTGTGGAGAACTTCCGCCACCTCGGCATGATCTGGGCCTTCGACGTGAAGGAGCCGCTGGTGGGCGCGCGCTTTCCCGAGCGCTTCCATCTGGCCGGCCGCGCCCGCGAGCTGCTGATACGCCCCATAGGCCGCACCGTTTACCTGCTGCCGCCGTACTTGCTGGACGACACGCTGTCGCCTTGGCTGGCCGGGCAAGTCATGGCCACGCTGGACGATGTGCTGAACCAAACCCCTGAAGATGCTGCTAGACCACCTGAACCGCCAACTGCGTGAACGCGCAGCCCAGAGCCTGACGCGTACGCGCCGCAGCGCCGAGACGCCCTGCGCGCCGCAGCAGCGGGTAAACGGCCGCGACATGCTGGCCTTTGCCAGCAACGACTACCTGGGCCTGGCCCAGCACCCGGTGCTGATCGACGCCCTGGCCGAAGGCGCCCGCCGCTATGGCGTGGGCAGCGGGGCCTCGCACCTGGTCAGCGGCCATTCCCACGCGCATGCCCAGCTGGAAGCTGAGCTGTCCACCTGGCTGGCCCCGCATATCCCCAACGCGAGTGCCCTGTACTTCTGCACCGGCTATATGGCAAATGTGGCTCTGGTGCAGGCACTATCTGCGCAGAGTGCTACGATTTTTGCAGACAAGCTGAACCACGCCTCGCTGGTGGACGGCGCGCTGCTGTCCAAGGCCCCGTTCCAACGCTACGCCCACCGCAACCTCACGGTGCTGGAGCGCCAGTTGGCGGCATGCGAGACGCCTATCAAGCTGATCATGACCGATGCCGTGTTCAGCATGGACGGCGACTTGGCCGACCTGCCCGCCATGCTGGCCCTGGCCGAGCAATATGACGCCTGGCTGGTGGTGGACGACGCCCATGGCTTTGGTGTGCTCGGGGCCCAGGGCCGGGGCAGCCTGGCCCACTTCGGCCTGTGCAGCGAGCGCTTGATCTACATGGGCACGCTGGGCAAGGCCGTGGGCGCGGGTGGCGCTTTTGTGGCCGCCCACCCCACCATCGTCGAGTGGCTGGTGCAAACCGCACGCCCCTACATTTACACCACCGCCGCGCCACCCGCCATTGCCCACGCCGTTAGCGCCAGCCTGGCCTTGATCGCCAGCGCAGAGGGCGAGCAGCGCCGCGCCCAGCTGCGGCAGCGCGTGGCCCAGCTGCGTGCGGGCCTGGCGGCCTTGATGGCGGCCTACCCGGCCGCGGGCTGGCAGCTGGCCGATTCGGCCACAGGCATCCAACCCCTGGTGGTGGGCGACAACGCCGCAGCCATGGCCTTGTCCGCTGCGCTGGATGCGCAAGGCCTGTGGGTGCCCGCCATCCGCCCGCCGACCGTACCGGTAGGCACAGCCCGCCTGCGTATCACCCTCAGCACCGCCCACAGCGCCGCCGACGTACAGCGCCTGCTGGACGGCCTGGCGCTGGCTGCCAAAGACTTGTATGACAGAACCCCTGCCTGAATCCATTCCCGCACCCGTGGCCGCCACTGAGCCCGTATTTCTGCGCGACCGCCAGGGCCACACCATGCGCGGCTGCTTTGTCACTGGTACCGACACCGAAATCGGCAAGACCAGCATTAGCGCGGCTCTGCTGCACTGGTGTACCCAGCAGGGCTGGCGCAGCGCCGGCCTGAAGCCCGTGGCCGCCGGCGTGGACAGCCGGGGCGTGAACGAAGACGTGCGCGCTCTGCGCGACGCCAGCTCGTTGCTGCTCAGCCATGCCGAGGTCGGCCCGCTGCAGTTCCGCGCCGCCTGTGCGCCGCAGATCGCCGCCGCGCTGGAGGGTCACACCATCGATTCGCAAACCTTGGTGGAGCATGCGCAGTCCTTGGCCGAGCGCGCCGACGTGCTGGTGGTGGAGGGCGTGGGCGGCTTCTGCGTGCCCCTGGGGCCGGACTTCGATACCGCCGACCTGGCCCAGGCCCTGCATCTGCCCGTGGTGCTGGTGGTGGGCCTGCGGCTGGGCTGCATCAACCACGCGCTGCTGACGGCCGAGGCCATCCGCGCGCGCGGCTTGCCACTGGCTGGCTGGGTGGCCAACACGCTGGACCCCGGCATGGAACATATATCGGGCAACCTGGACACGCTGCGCCACGAGTTCATGCGCCGTTACCAAGCGCCCTGCCTGGGGCTGGTGCCGCGCCTAGCCGCCCCCAGCCCGGCTGCCGTGGCCGCCTATCTGGACGCCGAAGCCCTGCGCGCCGTGTTCGCCCTATGAGCCTGGCACCGACCCTGGAGCCCTGCGCGCCCTTCGTGGACGCAGCCTTTTACGCCAACCCCTACCCGGCCTACCAGGCCCTGCGCGAGGCCGGCCCCATCCACTGGAGCACCGAGTTTTTCGGCGGTGCCTGGCTGCTGACCCGCCACGCCGATGTGGAGCAGGTGCTGCGCGACCCGCGCTTTTCCGCCCAGCGCACAGGCGGTTGGGTCACAGACCGCGAGCAAGAGAAGGGCGAGCTGGCCGGCTTCCAGCAGCTGTTCGCCCGCGCCATGCTGTTCCTGGACGCGCCCGACCATACCCGCATCCGCAAGGTGTTGAACGCCGGCTTCAAACCTGAGGCGATCCAGGCGCTGCTGCCGCATATCGAGCAGATGGTGACCGAGCTGCTGGATGCGGTGGCCGACCAGCCCAGCTTCGACTTCATGCAGGTCGTGGCCCGGCCGCTGCCGGTGCGCGTGATCGCCAAGATGATGGGCATAGACGACGCGGCCAACGTCGACTTCGTCATCTGGTCCGACGACCTGGCGGTATTCATCGGCGCCCCGCTGGCCACCCACGCCCAGGCGCGCCGCGCCCAGGCCAGCTTGCTGGCCATGGGCCGTTACTTCGAAACCCTGGTGGCACAGCGCCGCCAGAGCCCGAGCGACGATCTGGTCAGCCGCCTGCTGCAGGCCGAAGACGCCGGTGATATCCACAGCCACGCCGAGCTGCTGGCCCAGTGCGCCATGCTGCTGTTCGCCGGCCATGAAACCACGCGCAATCTGCTGGGAAATGGCCTGTATGCGCTGCTGAGCAACCCGGATCAATGGCAGCGCCTGCAACAAGAGCCTGCCTTGCTACCCGGCGCCGTGCGTGAGCTGCTGCGCTTCGACAGCCCGGTGCAATACACCGGCCGCCGCGTCGCCGCTGACATGGAGCTGCACGGCCAGCAGCTGCGCCGTGGCGACCTGGTCGTCCCCCTGATAGGCGCCGCCAACCGCGACCCGGCGCGCCATCCCGAGCCGGACCGGCTGGAGGTGGCGGGGCGCGATGGCGGCTCGGTGTCCTTCGGCTCGGGCCCGCACGTCTGCATCGGCGCCATGCTGACGCGGGTGGAGGCGGAGATTACTTTCCGACTGCTGTTGCAGCGCTTTCCGGGTTTGCGCCTGGGTGCAGAGGCGGTGCAGTGGGTGGCGAATCCGGCCTATCGGGGGCTGGTGGCGTTGGGGGTGAAGATTTAAGAGCCATTGCGTTTGGCCTAAACCCGAAGTATTCGCTACCGTTGCGCTATGGTTTTTCGTTGCTGGACCGCATCCGCAAAATGGTGATGACCGCTATGACACCGAGTGGCCAAGACAAAAGAAGTATGTGGTTCCAGCGAGAAAACGCTTCAAACTCTGCCTTAGAGTGATGTTTGCCAACCTTATCGCAGTATTGGTTCTGTTCGCATGGCTTGTACGGATAGGCGGGAAAATGGGCCAAGCCATATGCAAAAACTGCGACAGACCAGATTGCTATTGCGGCAGCAAGGCCAATCAGTAGTCTTTGTATCCTGAATGCAGCGTTTTGCATAGATTTGCCCCTATGTCATCCAGTAGATGTGGCATCCAACAAACCAACAAACGGCATGTGTGGACTATCAACGGTTTCTCTATTGAACGGCTAGTTGCCCTTTAAAGCGTTAGGCCGTCTCTATGCTTCATGCTGGACGCAGCCATCGACGTATCCAATCCGGTGAACAGCATAAGCCGAACGTCTTAAATCATAAAAGGGCACAAGCCTTTTAACGCCAATATTTTTGCTTTGCAAATCACCCCATGGAAAGGCAAGGTCTGCATAAAGGCCACTGTGTATCGCACTACTTGGCAGGCACATTTTTCCCATGTGGTGCACCAACCTCTCCCGTTCAGAGCTTGAGAAAGTTGGCTGCCGTACGGAGACCTGCCGTACCCAGAATAGAGAAGTCTTCGAGAGCCTGCAGTTGGGCCAGCCCCATCCCGTTACACCCCGTCACCCATGTAGTAGCCGGCTAACGCCCGCCGCTGCGCACATCGCCCAACAATGAACTCCCAACCACCCTTGAGGAGACATCCATGGCAGCGAAAAGATTCTGATGATTTGCGGCGATTGCTGCGAAGACTACGAAATTATGGTGCCATTCCAGGCGCTGCTGGCAGTGGGCCGACAACCCGACCTGCTGGGGACTGCGCAGCTTGCCAGCACAAAGTAGACACAATGTCTTTCTTGTTACTTATCGGACGAGCAGGTGGTATTGCAAGTGGGGCAGCGAGTACCTGTCCATACGCCAGTCCTGGCTATATGCGCTCTTAGCCTCATCCGTAAATCGGCTCACTTGCCGAACATACGGTCGCAAGCGTTCGTCAGGTGCTGGCGCATGGCCAATTCTGCCGCTCCGCTGTCGTGGCGCTGCAGAGCATGCAGGATGGCTTCATGTTCTGCCTGCACCGTTTTCTGGCGGTCCCTGCTCTTGAGCAGCGAGAGATTGCGCATCATGTTCATGCTGAACAGCAACTGCTCCTGCATGGATGCAATGGCCGAGACGAAGAACTGGTTCTTCGAGGCCCTGGCCACGGCGAGGTGAAACTCGAAGTCCTCATTCGCCCCCAGCGCCTGCTCTGCCACCACGGTGTTGAGTTGGGCGTAGGCGTGCTCGATCTCCGCCAGGCTGGCGTCGTCGACTTGTTTGGCGGCCAACGCGGCCGCACCCGACTCCACAACAATGCGGAAGTCAAAGCAGCGCCGCAGGTCGGAGATGGATTCGAGCGGCGCAAAACGGGGGATGTTCGGGTCGGGCAACCGGGTGACAAAGGTGCCCGAACCCTGGCGGCTGGTGATGATGCCATCGGCTCGCAAGCGCGACAGGGCCTCGCGGATGGTGGGGCGCGATGCCGTAAAACGCTCGGTCAGCGCTTGCTCGGTGGGTAGCCGGTTGTGCCGGCTGGTGGTGGGCCGCGTCGAGCGACTTTCGCCCAATGCCTGGTCGGCAGGAGGCTGGCCCCCCTCGGTCAACTCGCCGCGCATGATGCTGCCCAGAATTTCGCGGTAAACGCGATCGACGAGGCTGGTAGTCGGGCGGTCAGTCATGGCGGGAGTAGGCAGGCAAAGTTTTCAAAGCCGTTGGTCGCTGGCCAAAAGAGCGGCCGCGACGGTCCTGATCTCGGCCATCCGGTCTGCGGGCGAGGCGCTGAGTAGCGGCAGGTGCGCACCCATGTCGGCTACGCCGCTGAGAGTGACCGCATCGTGCAGCACGCGGATCAGCGAGATCGAGTCACGCAGGGTTTCCAGAGGCATGAAGGCGTCGTACAAGGTCTGCGCGCGTGCCGTGTCAGCGTGTTTGAGCGCCTGCAGCAAGGCCATGCAGGCCTTGGGCGCAATGCAGCCCGAACCCGTGGTGAAGGAGGCCAGGCCAAACTGGCTCACATGTGCAGGCGCAGGCCGTTCCCCCATGCCACTGACGATGCGGGCCGGTGTGATGCGTTCCACCAAGGCCCGCAGGTAGGGGTCGTTGACCGGGTCGTCGCGCACGATGGCGTACTTGACGGCCAGAATCCGCCCACTGTCCACCAGCCGGCCCAAGGTGGCCACATCCAGGTACTGCTCGCTCTTGATGTAGAGCGTGACGGGGATGCCCGCGGTGTCGACAAAACGCGAGATGCCTTCGGCCACACCTTCGGGCGTGGTGAAGCCCTGCATGGGCAGGACCATGGCCGTGCGGTAGCGGCTGCCACGCAGCAGTTGGGCCTGGTCCATCATTTTTCCAAAGTCGGGGCCAATGGCCGGGATCACCCGCGTGGTGTCGGACGCGCTATCGGCCAGTTGCTCCAGCAGCAAGGCGTAGTCACCCATCGAGGTGTGGTACAGGTTGGCGTTGCCACCGTAGAGCAGAGTGCGGATGCCACCGGCCTCGATGTGGCGGATGAGCTGGCGGTTTTGCGCCTCGTCAATCGACAAGTCGGCACGCCGGGCCAGCGGTGGCACGGCCAGAACGGAGGAGGAAAACTCGTCAACATGCAAGGGGGCGATGTTCATGGATACCTCGGGATGTGGTGGTTCCAGGACGGGTAAGCGTCCCATGGGGATGGTCAAAAGCGCTTTAGATTGTATGGAGTCTTCAGAATTTGTCAGGCAAATTTGTTTTTATTGGTTTCTGCTGCTGGCCTTGTCTTCACATTTACCCGAGTAAAGCAGGATTGACAAGCAAAAATTCGTCTGACAAAGTGGTGTTGGTCAGGGTTCGAACATTTATTCGGAGACAAGCCATGAAACAAGAGACAAGAACAAGCTTGGATGGCATGCGTGCAGGCCGACGCACCGTGCTCAAGGGCTTCGCTGGCGCCGCGGCCCTGGCGGGCATGGGGCAGTCAGCGCTTGCCCAGCAAGCCAAGGAAGCACCCGCACTGGCCAAGCTGGTGACGGACGGCAAATTGCCTGCGCTGGCCCAGCGTCTGCCCGCCACACCACTGGTCATTCAGGCTGAGAAAGTGGGCGTTTACGGCGGCGCCCTGCGCCGGGGGTTGCGCGGCAGTGCCGACCACAACGGCATTCTGCGGCTGGTAGGCAACCAGGGGCTGGTGCGTTGGAACCTGGCCTTTACCGAAGTCTTGCCCAACGTGGCCGAAAAATGGGAGGTCAATGCCACTTCCACCGAGTTCATTTTCTATTTACGCAAAGGCATGAAGTGGTCGGACGGCAAGCCCTTCACGGCCGACGATGTCGTTTTTTCGATTGAGGATTGCGCCAAAAACACCGAGTTGTTCAAGACGCCTCCGGGCACGCTAGTGATTTCGGGCAAGCCTGTGGTGGCTAGCAAAATCGACGAGACCACGGTGAAGTTCACGTTCCCCGCTTCTTACGCCATGTTTCTGGAGCAGCTGGCCACGCCACTGGGCCAATACCCCACGCTGTACGCCAAACACTACGCCAGCCAGTTTCATCCTAAGTACAACAGCAACGTGGCGGCACAAGCCAAAGCGGCCAACCTGTCGGACTGGACGGCCCTGTTCCGCAGCAAATGTGGCGACATCGAAATCCCGGCGCGCTGGGGCAATGTGGACAAGCCTACGCTGGATCCCTGGGTTGTGACCGAAGCCTATACCGGCGGCGTGACGCGTGTGGTGATGGACCGCAACGCCTACTTCTGGCAGGTGGACCAAAGCGGCCAGCAACTTCCCTACATCGACAAGCTTAGTTTCAGCATTGCGCAAGATGTGGAGTCGCTGATGCTGGACGCCCTGTCGGGCAAGCTGGACATCCAGGAACGCCATATCGACTCGCTGCAGAACAAGCCCACGCTGTCGCAAAACCAGCAAAAAGGCGGCTACCGTCTGGTGGAGTTGGAGGCAACCAGCGCCCAGCAGGTGCAGATCTACCTGAACCTGACGCACAAAGACCCGAAGATGCGCGAGATGTTCAGCAACAAACAGTTCCGCCAGGCGCTGTCGCTGGGCATCAACCGCAAGGAAATCATTGATCTGGTGTACCTCGGCCAGTCCGAACCTTTCCAGACCGGTCCTCGCCCCGGCCACCCCTGGTACAACGAGAAGCTGTCCCGCCAGTTCACCAACTTTGACCCCAAACAGGCCAACGATATTCTGGACAAGATTGGCTATGCCAAGCGTGACGCGCAGAAGTTCCGCCTGCGTCCGGACGGCCAGCGGGTTTTCTTCTCGATTGACGTGATCCCCACGCTCTACCCAGACGCTGTGGACACGCTGGAGCTGGTGAAGCGGCACTGGGCCGACATCGGTGTAGACATGAAGGTCAATACCATTGAGCGCGCCTTGTTCTACACACGTGGCGACAACAACGACCATGACGGCGCCACGTGGCCCGGCCCGGGTGGACTGGACCCGATGCTGGAC
Organism: Rhodoferax sp. GW821-FHT07F03; assembly: GCF_059418745.1. Lineage (NCBI taxonomy): Bacteria > Pseudomonadati > Pseudomonadota > Betaproteobacteria > Burkholderiales > Comamonadaceae > Rhodoferax > Rhodoferax sp. GW821-FHT07F03. The sequence continues at coordinate 173,715 of NZ_JBWKQM010000007.1, read as the reverse complement.
CCCCGTGATTATTTTGCCCAGCACCCGCAGGGCTCGCGCTATGCGATTCCCTGGACCATCTGGTTTGCCTCCAATGGCAAAGACGGCCAGGAGCCGCCCGAAAGCCAGAAGCAGCGCAAGAAGCTGTTTGACGAAGCGCTGGCCACCGCCGACCTGAAGAAACGCGGCGAGGCCATGAAAAAAGTGTTCGACCTGTGTGCGGATGCCTATGAAACCATTGGTGTTTGCCTTGCCGTCAACACCTTCGGCATCGTCAAGAACAATCTGCAAAACGTGCCCAAGAAGTATCCCAATTCGTGGACCTGGCCCAACCCGGGGCCTGCGCTGCCACAGCAGTTCTTCTTCACCCGGACTTGACCCGTACACCGAGTTTGCAGCCGACACCCAGGACGTGCACAGGCCGCAAACCGGCTGGTGGTTGACGCCACCAGTGGGGTTGTGCGCCGCTTTCAAGGGATACCGATATGTTCGTTTTCATCGTCAAGCGGATGCTGTGGATGCTGCCGTTTCTGCTGGCCATCAGCTTTCTATCGTTCGTGTTGATCCAGCTGCCACCCGGCGACTACGTCACCACCTACATCGCCACGCTGGCGGCCTCCAACGAGGTGGTGGACCAGGCCACGGCTGCAGATCTGCGCAACCGGTTTGGCCTGGACCAGCCCATGATCATCCAGTACTGGAAGTGGATCTCCAACATCGTTTTGCACGGTGACTTTGGCCTGAGTTTCGAGTGGCAGCAGCCGGTAGGTGACCTGATCTGGGAGCGCATGGCCCTGACGCTGTTGCTCACCTTCTCGACGCTGCTGGTGACTTGGGGCATTGCCTTGCCCATAGGCGTGTTCTCTGCGGTAAAGAAATATTCGATTGGCGACTATGTGGTGACCTTTCTTTCGTTTCTCGGCCTGGCCGTGCCGAGCTTTTTACTGGCCCTGGTGCTGATGTATGTCGCAGCGGTCGAATTCGGGCAGAACGTGGGTGGCCTGTTTTCAGACCAGTACCTGACGGCGCCCTGGAGCATGGCCAAGGTGGTGGACCTGATGCAGCATCTGTGGATCCCGGTGATCATCCTGGCCGTGTCGGGTACGGCCAGCCTGATCCGCGTGATGCGCGCCAATATGCTCGACGAGCTGAACCGACCCTATGTGACCACGGCCCGCGCCAAGGGCTTGTCGGAGTTCACGCTGCTGGTCAAGTACCCGATGCGCATGGCGCTCAACCCCTTTATCTCCACCATCGCCTGGCTGCTGCCCAACCTGGTTTCGGGCTCCATCATCGTGGCCATCGTGCTGAGCCTGCCCACGGCCGGCCCTCTGCTGCTGCAATCGCTGATGAGCCAGGACATGTACCTGGCCGGAGCCTTCATCCTGCTGATCTGCGTGCTGACCGTGACGGGCTCGTTGATCAGTGACATTCTTCTGGCGCTGGTGGACCCGCGCATCCGTCTTGAGTAACGCATCTTGAACACCCCTGCTGCATCTTCCCCCGTCATCGACGGCATAGTCGGACAGACGGCCAGCCGACTTGCCGTTGCATCCCAATGGCAACTGGTCTGGTGGGCCTTCAAGCGCCACCGGCTGGCCATGGTGGGCTTGTTTGTCACTATCGGGCTGTACGTGATTGCCGTGGTGCCCGGCTTCTTTGCGGTCAACGACCCATCGCAACAGAACCGGCGTGCCGTGTTCTATCCGCCGCAGACCGTGCACTTCATCGATACCGGTGCGGATGGCTGGTCGATCCATCCCTACATCCATCCTTACGTACTCAAGCGGGACCCGGTCACGCTGGCATCGGTGTACCAGGAGGACAAGGAGCGCAAGGTGCCCCTGCGCATGTTTGGTAAGGGCTACGAGTATTCGGTGTTCGGCCTGTTCAGCTCGCGCATCCATCTGTTTGCCACACAGGATGCCGACCAACCGCTGTTCTTGTTTGGCGCCGACCGGTTGGGGCGCTGTGTGTTCAGCCGCATCATGGTGGGAACCCAGATTTCTCTGTCGGTCGGTTTGCTGGGCGTGATTCTGTCCCTCACGCTGGGGATTATTCTGGGCGGAATTTCGGGCTACTACGGCGGGCGCATCGACTTTGCGATCCAGCGCGTTATCGAGCTGGTGCTGTCTCTGCCCACCATCCCGATCTGGTTGGCCCTGGCGGCGGCTTTGCCGCAGGATTGGCCCGCCACCCTGAACTACATGATGATCACCCTGATCTTGTCGCTCACCGGGTGGGCGCAGCTGGCCCGTGTGGTACGCGGGCGTTTCCTGAGCTTGCGCACCGAAGAATTTGTGACTGCAGCACGGCTGGATGGCGCGTCTGAAGGCCGCATCATTTTCCGCCATATGCTGCCCAGCTTTTCGAGCCACATCATTGCCTCGGTGAGCCTGGCCATTCCGGCCATGATCCTGGCTGAAACCTCGCTCAGCTTCCTGGGCCTGGGCCTGCAGCCGCCCACCATTTCCTGGGGCGTGCTGTTGCGTGAAGCCCAGAACATCCGCTCCATCGCCACAGCGCCCTGGCTGTTTGCACCCGGTGCTGCCGTGGTGTTGGCAGTGATTGCCCTCAACTTCCTGGGGGACGGTTTGCGTGACGCCTCCGACCCGTACAACAAATGACCATGACCCCAGGAACTTCCACCCCAAGCACGACCCAGGTGTCGCCCATTCTGCTGCAGGTCAGTAACCTGAGTACGCACTTCGCCGTGCGCAACGGCAGCATCAAGGCTGTGGACGGCATCTCGTTCAATGTGGAACGCGGCCGTACGCTGTGTGTGGTGGGCGAAAGCGGCAGTGGCAAAAGTGTCACCGCCCGCTCCATCCTCCAGATCGTCGACGAGCCCGGGCGCATTGCTGGCGGCTCCATGGTGCTGAACCGGGCCGACGGTTCCAGTGTGGACCTGGCCAAACTCCATCCACGCGGCAAAGAAATCCGAGCCGTGCGGGGTGCCGAGATCGCCATGATTTTTCAGGAGCCCATGTCATCGCTGTCGCCGGTACATACCGTGGGCAACCAGATCATCGAGGTGCTGCGGCTGCACATCAAGATGGGCAAGCTCGAGGCACGGGCCCGCTGCATTGAGCTGCTGGCGCAGGTGGAGATTCCCCACCCCGACAAGGCCGTGGACCGCTACACCTTTGAGTTTTCGGGCGGTATGCGCCAGCGTGTGATGATTGCCATGGCCCTGGCTTGCAATCCATCACTTTTGATAGCAGATGAGCCAACCACTGCGCTCGACGTGACCACGCAGGCCGAGATTCTGGACCTGATCAAGCGCCTGCAGAAAAGCCACGGTATGGCGGTGATGTTCATCACCCACGATATGGGCGTGGTGGCCGAGATTGCCGACCAGGTCATCGTGATGCACAACGGCAGGATCGTGGAAACCGGCCCGGTGGACCAGATCTTCCATGCGCCGCAGCACGACTACACCCGCATGCTGATCGGTTCCGTGCTCAAACTGGGGCGCAAGGCCGATATCCGGGTGCGGCGCAAGGCACCAGATCCTGCACAGCAGCCCATTTTGGAGGTGAACGATCTGAGCATGCATTTCGGTGGCCCCAAATCTTCCACCAAGGCCGTGGACGGGGTGTCGCTGAGCCTCATGCCGGGGGAGTCCCTGGGTATTGTGGGAGAGTCTGGCTCCGGCAAAACCACCATGGGCCGCTGCCTGCTGCGGGTCTACGACCCTACGGCGGGCGCCATCAACTACCGCCAGCCCGACGGCACCGTGATCGATCTGGTGACGGCAGACAAACATATGCTCAAGCAGTGCCGGCGTGAGATGCGGATGATTTTCCAGGACCCGGTGAGCTCCCTCAACCCGCGCATGACGGTCGCACAAATTGTGGGTGAACCACTGCTGGTCAATGGCTTGGCCACTGGCAAGGAGCTGGATGAGCGCGTGGCCGACCTGCTGCAGAGCGTGGGGCTGGAGCCGGCCTGGCGCGAGCGTTATCCCCATGCCTTCTCGGGCGGCCAGCGCCAGCGCATCGGCATTGCACGTGCCATTGCGCTCAATCCGCGCATCATCGTGGCCGACGAGGCCACCGCGGCGTTGGACGTGTCCTTGCGTTCCCAGATGCTGGATCTGCTGCTGAACCTGCAGGACAAGCTGGGCCTGTCTTTTATCTTCATCAGCCACGACATCGCGGTGATCCGTTACTTCTGCGACCGGGTTGCCGTGATGTACCGGGGCAAGGTGGTGGAAACCGGCCCTACCGAGCAGGTGTGCGATGCCCCTACCCACGCCTACACGCAAGCCCTGCTATCGGCCATACCGAAACCTGACCCACGTGCGCGCAGCATGCACATGCGGTTTCGCTACACAGGAGCCTAGCCCTCAACACCGGTGCCTTTTTCATTACGGAGATACAGCATGAAAATCGACAGACTGCGCGTGTTCATGTCGCGCGACAAGAACCGGCCGCGTGTCATTCTGGCAATGGACACCGACGAGGGCATCACGGGCTGGGGCGAGTGCTACAACCACGGGCCAGACAAGGCGCTGTTTCCGCTGTTTGACTACCTGGTCACCTTTCTCAAGGGCCAGGACCCGCGCCGAATCGAGTTTCTGGTGCACTATCTGATGCAGCAGACGCGCTTTCCGCCGGGTGCATTGGGCCTGGCCGCGATCGCGGCGATTGACCACTGCCTGTGGGACATATCGGCCAAGGCCCTCGGGGTGCCTGTGTACATGCTGCTGGGCGGCCACGTGCGGGACCGGGTGCAGGTCTACGCAGGCATGTACACCGCGCCCGACGCGGCCCAGGCGCGCGACGAAATGGACGCGCTCAACGAGCAATGGGGGCTCAAGGCATTCAAGCTCAGCCCTTACCGCATTGACATGCACCGCCACCGCTGGGGCGAGGTGGTTAAGACCTCGGCAGACTACTTCCGCACGCTGCGCGAAACGGTCAAGTCCGAGTATGAAATCGCCTTTGATGCACATGCCAAGATCTTTGAGCCGGCCCAGGCCATGCAGCTCGGCAACGCACTCGCGCCCTACGACCCGCTGTTTTTTGAAGAGCCGATCCGGCCCGAGAACTTTGAGGCCTGGGGCGAGCTCAAGCGTGGTCTGCAGTGCACATTGGCTACCGGTGAGTCGCTGTACAGCCGCTTTGAGTTTCTGCGGCTGCTGCAGGTCCGCGGGTGCGACATCATCCAGCCCGATGTGTGCGTGGTGGGCGGTCTGCTGGAGATGTGCAAGATTGCCGCGCTGGCCGAAGCCCATTTTGTGACCATTGCGCCGCATAACCCTATGGGTCCGCTGGCCACCGCCATCAATGTGCATTTCAGCGCTGCCCAGACCAACTTCCGCATTCTGGAGTACCGCCTGCCGCAGGGTGCCGGCTATGTGTACGGCACCGAGGCCGCCGTCAGCGCAGAAAGTCGCGATGAAGGCGCCTGGTACGTAAAAGATCCGTATCTGCCCAAGGACGGCTACCTCGAATTGCGCCCGGATCGCCCGGGTTGGGGGGTCGAGATGAACGAGGAACTGCTGGGTACCGAGGAATACATCCACTGGGAACGCAAGGTGCCGGTCAAGCCGGACGGCTCGACCGGTTATGCCTGAAGCCGTCCTGCACCCCGTCATCACCTTGCATGCAGGCGGCGCCTCCGCCCGCCTTGTTCCGCATGCGGGCGGACGGGTGTCCGCACTGCGCCTGGAAAGCGGCGGGGGCGAGGCGGTGGACGTTCTCCACCCGTACCCCGAAGACTTTTTCGACCCCATAGCGTGGGCCAAAGGCGGCATTTATCCGCTGATGCCGTATTCCAACCGGATTGCCAACGCGCTGTTGCATGTCCAGGGTGAAACCCATGCCCTGCGCCCGCACCCCGGTGCCATGCCCCATAGCTTGCACGGTAACGCCCACGCGCAGCCCTGGCAGGCCGCGCAATCAGGCCCCGACACCGCCACGCTGACCCTGGACAGCCCAGCTGGTCCGGCCTGGCCCTGGCACTACACCGCCAGCCTGCACTTCGAACTGACGCCTTCGCAGCTGCGTGTCGGCCTGACGCTGCGCAATGCAGACCAGTGCACCATGCCGGCCGGCATGGGCCTGCACCCCTTCTTTCGGCACGATACTGCAGTGCGGCTCAGCTACCGCGCCACTACGCTATGGCCGGTGACGCCGGACTACCTGGCCGGTACCGCGCGGCCGCTGCGGGCCGATGAACAGTATGCAGTGCCACGCCATCTGCCGCAGGGGGCTGTAAACGCCTACTTGGGGGGATGGGACGGAACGGCGCTGGTCGAACTGCCACAGGGTGCGCTAATCAGCATGCAGGCCGACCCCTTGTTTGGCCACCTGGTGGTGCACCGGCCAGACCCGCCTGCTTATCTGTGCCTGGAGCCTGTCAGCCATGTGGCAGACGGCTTCAACCTCGCGGCCCGCGGGGTGGCAGACACCGGCACGCATCTGTTGGAACCTGGCGGCAGCCTGAGCGGCGAGATACGCTTTGCGACCCTGCCAAATCGCCCCTGAAAGGATATTGGAATGAGCCTGTCGACCACCCGCATCGTGGCGGCCCGTGTGACCCCCATCGCGTTCCGTGACCCACCGCTGCTGAATGTGGCCGGCGTGCATGAACCCTGGGCACTGCGCAGCATCATCGAGCTTGAAACCGCCGATGGCCGCGTGGGCCTGGGCGAAAGCTATGGCAATCTGGAAACACTGGAGCACCTGGCAAAGATCGCGCCCCAGCTCGTGGGGCTGGACCCTTTTGACCTCAACGCCCTGACCCGCGTGGTCTACGGCCTGGTGGGCAACAACCCCGATACCGGCGCTAGCTTCGCACCCGAAGGCGACAAGGCGCGCGCCAGTGCGCTGGCCGCATTTGAGGTGCCCTTCCTCGACCTGCAGGGCCAGATTCTGGACCGCCCCTTGTACCAGGTGCTGGGGGGAGCGGTGCGCCCCCACGTAGCCTATAGCGCCTATCTGTTTTACAAGTTTGCCCAGCACAAGGAAGACCCCGGTTACCCGGCCGACGACTGGGGCGAGGCACTCACGCCAGTGCAGTTGGTACAGCAAGCCCGCCGCATGATCGACAGCTACGGCTTTGGCTCCATAAAGCTCAAGGCCGGCGTGTTTCCACCCGAAGAAGAAATTGCCGGCCTGAAGGCCTTGCGGGCCGCTTTCCCGGGTTACCCCTTGCGGATCGACCCCAATGGAGGCTGGTCGGTGGCGACCACGCGCCGCATCATGCCCTTGCTGGCTGCCGAAGGCTTGCTGGAATACCTGGAAGACCCCGTCAGCACGCTGGAGGAAATGGGCGAAGTGGCTCAGTTCTCGCCCATGCCCCTGGCGACCAATATGGTGACCGTGGCTTTTGGCCACATCCCCAAAACGGTTCAGCTGGATGCTGTGCAGGTGATCTTGTCCGACCACCACTACTGGGGCGGCCTGCGGGCCACCCAGCACTTGGCGACCCTCTGCCGCACTTTCGGCATCGGCATTTCCATGCACTCGAATTCGCATATGGGCATCAGCTTGGCCGCCATGACCCATGTCGGCGTCACGCTGCCCAACCTCAGCTATGCCTGCGATACCCACTACCCCTGGCAGGAAGACGAAGTGATTGCAGGTGGCAAGCTGTCTATCCGCAACGGCGTGCTGGCACCGCCGCCAGGCCCGGGACTGGGCGTCACCCTGGACCGCCAGGCCCTGGCCCGACTGCACCAGAACTACCTGGACTGCGGCATCCGCAAGCGCGACGATGCGAAAGAAATGCGCAAGCACCAACCCGACTTCAACCCCCAGTGCCCCCGGTTCTAGCCTAACCGTCCCGCATGTAGTAGCCGGCTAACACCCAGCACGTGCGCCGCAGGCCAACAATGGACTCCCAACCACCCTTGAGGAGACGAATATGGCGGCGAAAAAGATACTCATGCTGTGCGGTGACTACTGCGAAGACTACGAGACCATGGTGCCGTTCCAGGCGCTGCTGGCCGTAGGTCACACGGTGCACGCGGTGTGCCCGGACAAGAAGGCCGGCGACCACATCAAGACAGCGATCCACGATTTCGAGGGCGCGCAGACCTACAGCGAAAAACCCGGCCACAACTTCACCCTGAACGCCACCTTTGCTGGCCTGGATGTGGCCAGCTACGATGCGCTGGTGATCCCCGGCGGCCGCGGCCCCGAGTACCTGCGCACTTACCCGGCCGTGGTGTCGGCGGTCAAGCATTTCTTCGAGGCCAACAAGCCGGTGGCGGCCGTCTGCCATGGCGCGCAGCTGCTGGCCGGCGCCGGCGTGCTGAAAGGCCGTACCTGCTCGGCCTACCCGGCCTGCCGCGCCGAAGTGGAGATCGCCGGCGGTACTTATGCCGAGATCGCCATCGATGCAGCGGTGACCGAGGGCAACCTGGTCTCGGCCCCGGCCTGGCCCGCGCACCCGGCCTGGATTGCGCAGTTCCTGGCCCTGCTGGGCACGCGTATCAGTTTGTGACCAGGCATTGACGCTGGGTATGCAGCCTCCGATGATGTGGGGCTGCATCCAGGAAATCCACCATGTGCCAAGTCTTCATCAGCGCCGACCCTACCTTGTACGACAGCCGCGCCCGCTCGGTGCGCCTGCATGGGGTGGCGACCAGCATCAAGCTGGAAAACCTGTTCTGGCAGGTGCTGGATGAAATCGCCCAGCGCGACGGCATGGGCGTGCCCCAGCTCTGCGCCAAGCTTTACGACGAACTGGTGGCCGAGCGCGGCGAGGTCGACAACTTCGCCTCTTTCCTGCGCGTCAGCTGCGGCCGCTACCTGGCTTTGCAGCTGTCCGGCGGCATCCCGCAAGACGCCAGCATCTCCATCCGCAGCCTGAATGCCCAGCAGGTGCTGGCGACAGAAGGGCACCGCAGCCTGCTGGCGCGGGCGGCCTGAGTTGACAATCGCTCTGCTATTGAATTAAGAGCTGTTAGCGAAGGTATCTCCTGCGCTACAGGCCTTTTTTATCTAAAAACTACTGCACCGCCCACCCGAGGCGTTTCAGATGGATCTTGGTCCAGCCATCGTCGAGTCGGCCGTTCTTGATCTCGCAGGCCGCAGGTTTGCTGGTGTAGCCGCCCAGCGCGTTCTTGGCGTACAGCTCCATCGACAGCACCGTGCCCTCTTTTTGCAGGTTGCGGTAGTAGGGGCTGCCGGGGTCCTTCAGCAGCGGCTTCAGGTATTCCAGGCAGATATCGGCTTCTGGCTCCAGGCCGCTGCGGCCTGCGCCCATGGGGACGGGCACGGGCAGGTCGGCTGGCGAGGGGGTGAGCGCGGGCGAAGGGTCTTTTTCCATCGACAGCGTGGCCGGGTCGATGGTGACGATGCGCGGGCGCGGAAAGTTGTGCATGGGCTGCGGCTGCGCGCTGTTGGGGCACACGGCCTGCTGGTAGCTGATCTTGCCGTCGGCGCCCACGCACTTCACCACCGCCAGCGCCGGGCCGGCGGCCAGGGCCAGCAGCGCGGCCAACAGAGGGAGCTTGGGGGCGGGCATGGGAGGCGGGCCTAGTTCAGCACCATGCTCAGCCGGCGCCGGTAGGTGGCGATCAGCTGGGCCTGCGGGTCCTGGGCGGTGACGGAATTGCCCGACAGCTCGATGCCGCCCGCCGACTTGGTGCCGGCGTCCGCGCTGGCCTTGGGCTTGGGCGGGGTCAGCAGTTCCAGGATGGCGACGAAGAGCTTGCGCGGGGCTTCATCGTTCCATTTCTTGTCGCGCATGATGATTTCCAGCAGCTCGTCCATGGCGGCGGTCCAGTCGCCCTGTGCCATCAGGATCTGGGACTTGGCGAAGCGCGCGTCGAAGTCGCGTTTGTTGGTGCTGATTTTGGTGTCAAAACCGGCGATGCCGCTGGCCTGTGCTACGTCAGAAGCTGCGAAATTGAGAGCATTAATCCATTGCGACAGGGCTTCGAAGCGCAGCTGCAGCGGGATGTATTTGAGAGTGGGCTGCAGTGCGGCCTCGGCTTCTTCGAGGTTGCCGGTTTCGACCAGCAGGCGCACATAGTCATAGCGGGCGTCGTCGTTGGCCGGGTCCAGCGCCAGGGCTTCGTGCAGCTTGTGCAGGGCGGCGTCGGTGTCGCCGGATTCCAGCAGGGCCTGGGCTTGCTCGGTTTCCGTGGGTTCTGTGTCCAGCGGCTCGCTTTCAGGCACATGCTTATTCAGGAATTCCTTGATCTGGCCTTCGGGAATCGCACCCTGGAAGCCGTCCACCGGCTGGCCGTTGATCAGCAGGATGCAGGTGGGGATGCTGCGGATGCCAAAGGCGGCGGCCAGCTGCTGCTCCTGGTCGGAGTCGATCTTGACCAGCTTGAAGCGGCCGCCGTATTCGGCCTCGACCTTTTCCAGCAGCGGGCCTATGACCTTGCAGGGGCCGCACCAGGGGGCCCAAAAGTCCACCAGCACCGGGGTGGTCATGGAGGCGGCAATGACCTCGGTTTCAAAGTTTTCGACGGTGACGTTGATCATGGTGGGGTCCCTGGGGGCAAAAAGTAAAATCGAGGTTTTGGCGCCCATCGTGGGCGCTCTTAGAACAAAGCCCTATGACTTCCATTCAAATTGGTGTGGTGATGGGTTCCAGCTCCGACTGGGACACCATGCAGCACGCGGTGCAGATTCTCCAACAGTTTGGCATCAGCTTCGAGGCCAAGGTGGTTTCCGCCCACCGCATGCCCGATGATATGTTCGCCTACGCCGAGGCCGCCGCTGGCCGTGGGCTCAAAGCCATCATCGCAGGCGCCGGTGGCGCCGCCCACCTGCCCGGCATGCTGGCCGCCAAGACCACGGTGCCGGTGCTGGGTGTTCCGGTGGCCAGCCGCCATCTGCAGGGCGTGGATTCGCTGCACAGCATCGTGCAGATGCCCAAGGGCATCCCCGTGGCCACCTTTGCCATCGGCACGGCCGGTGCGGCCAACGCGGCGCTGTTCGCCGTGGCCCTGCTTGCCAACGAGAGCCCGGCGCTGCGCACGCAGCTGGAGGCCTTCCGTGCCGCCCAGACCGAAGTGGCGCGCAATATGACCCTGCCACCCGCGCCCCACGCCCTATGAGCCAGGTCCTACTACCCGGTGCCACGCTGGGCGTGATGGGCGGCGGCCAGTTGGGCCGCATGTTCATCCACGCGGCCCAACGCATGGGCTATTTCACCGCCGTACTGGACCCCGATGCCCACAGTCCAGCCGGCCGTGTGAGCCACCACCACATCGCCACCGACTACATGGACGCCCCCGGCCTGGGCCAGTTGGCCGAGACCTGCGACGCCATCACCACCGAGTTCGAGAACGTGCCAGCGCCGGCCCTGGCCCGTCTGGCGGTGTACACCACGGTGTCGCCCGCGGCCGCGTCCGTCGCCATCGCCCAGGACCGTGCGCAGGAGAAAGCCCACTTTGTGGCCTGCGGCGTGCCTTGCGCACCCTATGCGGTGATTGAAACTGCGGCCCAGCTGGCCGCCGTGACCGACGAGCTGCTGCCCGGCATCCTGAAAACCGCCCGCATGGGCTACGACGGCAAGGGCCAGGTGCGCGTTTCCAGCTACGCCGAGCTGGCCCAGGCCTGGCTGGACCTGAAGGGCGTGCCCTGCGTGCTAGAAAAGATGCTGCCGCTGGCCGTAGAGTGCTCGGTCATCGTGGCGCGCGGCGCCGATGGCCAGATAGTCAACTTGCCAGTGCAGCGCAACCTGCACCGCGACGGGATTCTGGCCGTCACCGAAGTTTATGAAGAAAACATGCCTGCAGCGCAAGCAGAACAAGCGCTGACAGCTGCGAAATCCATAGCAAACGGCCTGAACTACGTAGGCGTGTTGTGCGTGGAGTTCTTCGTGCTGGACGACGGCAGCCTGGTGGTCAACGAGATCGCGCCGCGCCCACATAACAGCGGCCACGCCAGCATGGACTGCTGCGATGTGTCGCAGTTCGAGCTGCAGGTGCGCACCCTGGCTGGCCTGCCCCTGGTGCAGCCGCGCCAGCACAGCCCGGCGCTGATGCTGAATCTGCTGGGCGACCTGTGGTTTGTGCGCTCTGAAAAAGCCGCCACGCCCCCCTGGGCTGAAATTTTGGCCCTGCCCGGCGCGCATCTGCACCTGTACGGCAAGTCCGACGCCAAGCGTGGCCGCAAGATGGGCCACCTGACCATCACCGGCGCTTCGGTGGAAGCAGTGCGTGCCACCGCCTTGCAGGCAGCGGCGCTGCTGGGCATAGAAGCGTTTTGACCATGCTTTTGGACGGACGCGACCCGACCGCCATCCAGCAAGCTGCACAGACGCTGGCCGATGGCGAATTGCTGGGCCTGCCCACCGAGACGGTGTATGGGCTGGCGGCCGATGCGTCGAACGACGCTGCGGTGTCCAAGATATTCGCCGCCAAGGGCCGGCCTAGCGACCACCCGCTGATCGTGCACATCGCGCCCGACGGCCCTGGCGTGGCGCATTTCGCCAGCCAGGTGCCAGCCTTTGCCCAGCAGCTGATGGACGCGTTTTGGCCCGGGCCGCTGACGCTGATCCTGCCGCGCCGTGAAGGAGTGGGTACGGCAGCTGCGGGCGGGCAGGATTCGATCGGCTTGCGCTGCCCTTCGCACCCGGTGGCGCAAGCGGTGTTCCGCGCCGCTGCGGCCCTGGGTGTGGCCGGCGTAGCAGCGCCCAGCGCCAACAAGTTTGGCCGCGTCAGCCCGACCACGGCGGCCCATGTGCAGTCCGAGTTTGAAGACGGCCTGCTGGTGCTGGACGGCGGGCCCTGCGCCATGGGGATTGAGTCCACCATCGTGGACTGCACCCGTGGCGTGCCGGTATTGCTGCGCCCCGGCAGCATCAGCCGCGACCAGATTGAGCAGGCCTGCGGCCAGCCGCTGCGCTCCAAGGAAGACCTGGCAGCGCCCGATCCGCGTGCGTCGGGTACGCTGGAGGCGCATTACGCACCCAGCGCCAAGGTGCGGCTGATGGACACCAAGGTGCTGCAGACCGCGCTGGACCTGCTGGGCCAGGTGCAGGATGGCGTGCCCGGCTCGATCGGTGTGTATGCGCGCAGCGCGTTGCACAACCATTCGCGCCAGGCTCTGCTGCGTTCCATGCCGGACGACGCGGCGGCGGCGGCGCAAGAGCTGTTTGCCGCGCTGCGCAATTTCGATGCACAAGGCGTGCGGCTGATCTGGATAGAAACCCCGCCAGATACCCCGGAATGGGAAGGCGTGCGCGACCGTTTACAGCGTGCCGCAGCGGCTTGACCTGTCTTTACGCTCCGTTACCCGTGCCTCGTTAAACTACCCGATTGATTTTTGGAGTCCTCATGGCTATTTCTAGTTTGCGCCGGGCCCTTGTGTGGCTGGCATGTGCCTCAGCAACGCTGCTGACCGCCTGCGGTTCCAGCACGGTGGAGTCGCAACTCACGCCATCACGCATCATCGGCTTTGGCGACGCTTTCAGCGTGGTCACTTCCGGTGCCAGCTATACCGTGAATGATTCGGCCACCAATACCTGGCTGGCGCAATTCGCCGCTAGTTATGGCAAGACGCTGGACACTTCCCTGGTGTATGCGCAGGGCAATGCCCGCATCAGCGCCACACCCGATGCGGCTGGCAGCACCAGCACCTTGACGGTGACGCAGCAGATCGACAGCTTCCTGGCCAGCAACAGCCTGGGTTCGGACGACGTGGTGGTGATCAACGGCGGCATCAGCGATCTGGTGGTCGAAATGGCGGCCGTCACTGCGGGTACGGAGACCTCCGACACGATGCTGGCCAACGCCAAGCAATACGGTAAAGACCTGGGCGCGCAAGTGCGGCGCCTGGTGACCGCCGGCGGCAAGCACGTGGTGGTGGTCGGCCCTTACAACCTGGGTGTCAGCCCCTGGGCGACGGCGATTGGTCAGAATAGCTTGTTGAAGAGCGTTAGCAGCGCCTTCAATGAGGCCATGCTGGTGTCCATCGTGGATCTGGGCGAAACAGTGCTGTACGTGGATGCGGCCTATTACTTCAACCTGGTGCAGGCCACGCCCTCGTCGTACGGGCTGTCCAATAGCACCGACTTGGCGTGTACCTCTACGGATTCGGGTGCTGGCATTGGCACCGGCACGGGCCAGGTCAATTCATCCCTGTGCACCACCTCCACGATTGCTGCGATCACGGCCAATTCGGCGGGCACGACCTACGATCTGTATATGTTCGCTGACCGCCTGTACGTCACCCCGACCGTGCAGCGTCTGTTCGGTGTGTATGCCTATGGCAAGGTGCACGCACGCTGGTAAGCTTGCAGATAATCCAGACGTAAAAAAGCCGACCCTAGGGTCGGCTTTTTGTTGGGCTCAGCTATTTAAAACTTGTAGCCGACGGCGACCGCGACGGTCACCGGGTTCAGCGTCACGTCGATGGTCTGGCCGGTAGACAGCGTGCCGCGGGTCTTCACGAAGGTCTTGGCAATCATGCCGTCGATGAACCAGCGTTCATTCAAGGTCACCGTGCCACCCACCTGCACTGTCAGTCCCAGCTTGGATTCCAGCGACAGGGTCGTGGGGTTGCTGGACGAACCACCCGTGATGGCGGTCAGCACAGCCGTGCCCTTTTCCTTGTAGAACTTGGCATAGGTGGGGCCGCCGCCGATGTAAGGTCGGAACTGGGCGTTGGGTTCACCAAAGCGGTACTGGCCAAACAAAGACATGGGCAGCGCCTTGGTCTCACCGATCTTGCCGGCACCGGAGATGGCGCCTGCGCCATACAGATTGTGTGTGAATGGTGTCGCCAGAGGCAGATCCACGGCCCAGTGGTCGTCCACCATGTAGGTAATGCCACCACCCAGCTGGGTGTTGCCATTGGAGTCGATCTTGGTATGGGGCAGGCTGGAGGCCGACAGATCGCCGCTGTCTACAGCCGGTGTGATGTTGGTAATGCCGCCGCGCACCATCCAGGTACCTGCGGTTTGGGCTTGGGCTGCGCCAGCCATCAGCAGCAAGGCTGCTGCTAGGCAGGTGGTTTGGAATTTCATGGGGTTGTCCTTCTATCTTGACGGGTTACAGCCAGCCAGCGGCGGCCAATTTCAGGGCGACGAAGCGGTTCAGCAGCTTGTAGCCCGCGGGTGTGGGGTGCACGTCGTCGGCAAACTGGTAGGTGCTGACGTCTACGCCTGAAGTCAGGTTGCTGGAATTGCACACCAAGGAGGAGCCGGCCAATATGTTGCCGGTGGCAGAGCAGGTGGGGGTGGTGACATTGGTCAGACCGTACTGCGTTGGGTTGGCGTATTGGTCCATACCTTGGGTGTAAGCATCTGCCAGCACCACGCTGCTGGGCAGGGCGGCCTTGAGGGCGCTGTTGTAGGTGGTGACCATGGTGCCCAGCAGAGTTTGGCCCGAAGCGGTCAGGCTTTGGCCTCTGGGTGTTTGCACAATGTTGGGCACATTCACTACCACCACGTATTTGGCGCCCTTGCCCACCACCGAGGTTGTGATGTAGCCGGCCAATTCTGCTGCGGCAGTGGCCATGCCGGTGACGGCTTCGGTCGGTGCGGCCGAGGCGACAGCGGCGGCGGTGCCGCTTTGGATGGTGGCCTGCATGGTGGTGGACCAGCCCGCGGCAATCGCGGCGCCCAGGGCGGCCGTACGGGTGGTCGTGTTGTCGGTAGTGAGTAGCGTGGTGGCGGCCGAGACAGCGTTCAGGTGCATGAAGGCGTCATTCGCACCGGCCAGCACGGTGACCAGCTCGGTGCCCGAGAACTGGGTGACGCGCGACAAATGGTTGGCGATCTGGGTCTTGACTGGTACGGCTAGCAGGCCCACCGTGGAGACGCCCAGGCTTTGCAGGCCGACGCTGCTGGGGGCAAAGGTGGACGTTACCCGGGCACTGCCTTGTGCGTAGTTGGTGCAGCTGGTGTGTTCAGTGACGGCGACCGAAACAATGCCCGCTGTGACAAAAGCGGAGCTCGGCAATATGCCGGTTTCTGCTGCGCAAGGCGCGCTCAGGTTTAGTTGGCCAGCCAGGAATTCGGTCCAGTTCCGCGACGCGGTGGACGTGTTGTCGTTGACGGTCCACTTGCCACCGCCTACGGCCGCAATGGTGCCCACTTTGTACGTGCCCACATCGCTCAGGCTGTCGCCGAAGGACACCAAGGACGTGAAGGTAACTTTGGTGCTGGTTTCACTGCCGCCGCCGCCGCAAGCGGACAAGAGCAGGGCCGCGGTCAGGGCGGCAAGTTTTGTGGGATTCCAATGCATTGGGGGGCTCCTGTGGTAAAAAAGAACGGTCGTTCGTTTGTGTCGGATGTTACGCGGGTCGCTTGAATTTCCACAAAGGGTTAGTACGGATAAATCGGGTATCCATATGTGATTTATTCCTCTTTCACTGCCCATTCGACCAGCGCATCCAATGCCGGACGAGCGGCGGCCGCGTTGGCGTGGTTGACGATGCCCACTACCACATAGCGCCGCCCGCTGCGTCCGGTGGCATAGCCGGCTACCGAAGCGACGCCGTCCAGCGTGCCGGTTTTCAGCTGGGCGCGGCCCATGGCTTCAGGGGCCAGGCCGCGCTCGCGCATGCGCAGCGTGGTGCCGTCCACCCCGGCGATGGACAGGGATTGGGCCAACACCGCTCCATTCGGATGGCTGGCCGCGCGGCGCAGCAGCTGGCCCAGGGCGCGGGCGCTGGTGCGCTCTTCGCGGCTCAGGCCGGAGCCGTTCTCCAATGTGGGCGCGGGCACCTCACGGCCGATGGCGCGCGGCCACCAGGCGGCGATGACCGCGCGGGAAGCTGCAAAACTGCCGGGCTGGTCGTCGTGCGCGCCCAGGGTCAGAAAGACCTGTTGCGCCATCACGTTGTTGCTGAACTTGTTGACGTCGGCGATCAGCTCGCCTAGTGGTTGAGACGGTGCGTCCATCAGCCACTCGGCGGTGGGCGGCGTGCGGCCGTCGCGCACCATGCCGTCCAGCGTGCCGCCGGCACCCAGGTACAGGGCCTGCAGCACCCGGCGCGCAAAGCTGGCCGGGTCGCTGTAGGCCACGGGCCAGCTGCGTTCGCCGCAGCGCACCGGGTAGCTGCCCAGAAAGCGCACCTGGTTGGGGTCGGAAAAGTCGGCCTGCAGACTGCCGCGCCAGTCGCCGCAGACCTGGCTGTCCAGCGGCACCTGCGCGTCTATGCTCACGCCGGCCATCGGGGGCTCGCTGCGCACCTGCGCCGTGCGGCTGCCGGGCTCGGGCGTAAAGCTCAGGATCAGCGACTTGAAGTTGACCAGCAGTCCGTCCGGCGTGGCGTTGTAGGGGCTGAGGGCCTGGCCGTCAAAGGCCGCCGGGTCGCGCGCCACCGGCTCGAAAAAGCTGTGGTCCAGCACGATGTCGCCGCGCACCTTCTGTACGCCGCGCGCCTGCAGGGCCTGGAACATGGCGGTGATGCGTTCCAGCACCAGCTTGGGGTCGCCGCCACCCCGGATGTAGAGGTTGCCGTACAGCACGCCGTCGCGCACCGGGCCATCGGCGTAGAAGCGGGTCTTCCAGGTGTAGTCGGGCCCCAGCAGGTCCAGTGCGGCAAAGGTGGTGACCAGTTTCATCACCGAGGCCGGGTTGACGGATACCTCGGCCCGGTGGCTCAGGCGCGGCCGGGCATTGCCGTCGGCGGCCTGTACCAGCAGGCTGACGGCATCGGGCGATACCTTGGCACGCGCCAGGGCTGTGGCGATGTCGGGCGGCAGGCGCTGCGCCTGGCTGGGCAGGGCCAGCAGCGCGCTGTAGGCCAAGGCCGCCAGGGCGGCTCTAATAGGGGTGAAAATAGCCATGGTTCCGATCTGCAGATATTTCTCAAAATAGCTATAGAAATAGTAGCAGCTTGCGCAGGATAATCCTGCGCCGCACACCTGTTTCTTGTGTAACTTATTGCCCATGCCGCTTCTTGCCTTTGACACCAGCACCGACACCCTTTCCATCGCCGTGGGCGATGGCGCGCAGGTGTGGCTGCACAGCGGCGCGGGCGGCGCCCAGGCATCGACCACGCTGATCCCGGCCATCCTGGCGTTGCTGGCCCAGGCCGGGCTGCGGCTGGACCAGCTCGATGCCATCGTTTTTGGCAGCGGCCCGGGCTCGTTCACCGGTCTGCGTACCGCCTGCTCGGTGGCGCAAGGTCTGGCTTTTGGCGCCGGCAAGCCGGTGCTGCCCATAGACACGCTGATGGCCGTGGCCGAAGAGGCCCGCGTGCAGCACGGCGTGGAGCAGGTGCAGGCCCTGTTGGACGCGCGCATGGACGAGATCTACACCGGCTTCTATGCCTATGCGCAAGGCCGCTGGCAGCAGCGTGCCGACTTCCAGCTGCTGTGGCCAGAAGCCGTGGTGCAGGAGGAGGGCTGGGCCCTGGCCGGCAATGCGCTGGCGGTGTATGCCGACCGCATTCCTGCCGCTACCGCCTCCAGTGGCCTGCGCTGTGCGGCCCTGCCCACGGCCAGCGCCATGCTGCGCCTGGCCCCAGCGCTGCTGGCTGCCGGCCAGGCCGTGGCCGCCGACCGGGCCTTGCCACGCTATATCCGCGACAAAGTGGCCCAGACCACCGACGAGCGCATGGCCGCCAAGGCGGCGGCCGGGGCGTTGCTGTCATGAGCGCCCAACTGCAAGTGCCACAAGCGCCGGAGCCGACCGAGGTCAGCTTCGAGCCTTTGACCGAGCTGTGGCTGGACGAGATCGTGCGCATAGAGCAGACCGCCTATGCCCACCCCTGGTCACTCACCAATTTCAAGGACACGTTGGCCGCCGGCTATGAATGCCAAATTTTGCTGGCCGGGCGCACCGTACTGGGTTACTTCGTGGCCATGAAAGGGGTGGATGAGGTGCATCTGCTGAACATCACCGTGGCCCCCCCTTACCTGCGCCAGGGCTGGTCGCACCTGATGCTGGACGCGCTGGCCCTGTGGTCGCGCGGCCAGGGCGCGCAGTGGCTGTGGCTGGAGGCGCGCGTCAGCAATCTGCGGGCACTGCATGTGTACACCCAGTTCGGCTTCAGCCGCGTCGGCCTACGCAAGGACTACTACCCCAACGGGCCGGGCCAGCGCGAGCACGCGGTGGTGATGAGCTTGCCGCTATGAGCCTGGACCTGGACGCCCGCCAGCGCGCCATGCTGGCTGAAATGCAGGTGCCGGTCTGGTGGCCGGCCGCAGAAGTGCCCGTTGCCGCAGCACCGGCGCGGGCAGCGCCGCCTGTAGCGGTGGCCGCCCCCACTCCGGAGGCACCGGCACCCGCCCGCAGCGGCATGCACAGCCTGGCCGAGGCTATGCAGAATGCTCCTGAATTAATAGCTGCCCGCGCAGGTATTACCAGTGCTGGAGCCGGAAAAGACTCAGAATCTTCTGGCGCCGATCTGGGCGATTCCGACATGTCGGCCCTGCGTGCCGCCTGGAGCGCATGCCAAGCCAGCCGCGCGCTGGGGGCTGCGGTCGGCGCGTCACCCGACTGGCTGGTGTTGGGCGAGGCGCTGGCCATCAGCGACGACCCTGCCAGCGCGCCGTTTGTGGGCGATGCCGGCGTGCTGCTCGACAGCATGCTGCGTGCGGTGGGCATCCGCGCCCAGACGCCACTGCGCTCGGCCCAGCTGACCAGCGTGGTGAAAATGCGCCCTGCGGAGCAGCCTGATGCCGACCCCCTGGCCTTCAATGCGCCTTACCTGGAGCGCCATGTGCGCCTGCTGCAGCCCCGGTTGATTCTGGCCCTGGGCCCGTTCGCAGCCCAGTTGCTGCTGCGCGACGCCACGCCTTTGGGGCAGCTGCGCGGCCGGGTGCACCGTTACCAAGGGGTGCCGGTGGTGGTGTCTTACGCTCCGGCCACCTTGTTGCGCAATCCCGCTGAAAAGGCCAAGGCCTGGGCCGACCTGTGCCTGGCGATGTCGGCTTCAGCGTAAATACGTTCTAACGTCGGCCCGTAAAATCGGAGCATGACCTTTCTAGACATGCTCCAAAACGCTGGGCAGCGCAATGCCTCCATGCTCTGCGTGGGGCTCGACCCCGATCCGGCCCGCTTTCCGGGCGCATGGCGTGGCGACGCCAGCAAGATTGCCGACTTTTGCAACCGCATCGTGGACGCCACGGCCGACCTGGCCATCGCCTTCAAGCCGCAGATCGCCTACTTTGCCGCGCACCGCGCCGAAGACCAGCTGGAACGTGTGGTGGCCCATATCCGCCGTGTCGCGCCGCATGTGCCCATCATCCTGGACGCCAAGCGCGGCGACATTGGCTCCACTGCCGAGCAGTACGCCGTTGAAGCCTTCGAGCGCTACCAGGCCGACGCTGTCACCCTGTCGCCTTTCATGGGCTTTGACTCGGTGCAGCCCTATTTGAAATACCCCGGCAAGGGCGCTTTCCTGCTGTGCCGCACCTCCAACCCCGGTGGTGACGACCTGCAAAACCAGCGCCTGGCCAGCGTGCCCGGCCAGCCCTTGTTGTACGAGCACATCGCCCAATTGGCCCAAGGCCCGTGGAACCTGAACGGCCAGCTCGGCTTGGTGGTGGGAGCGACCTACCCGGCGGAAATCGCCCGTGTGCGCGCCTTGGCACCTACTGTGCCGCTGCTGGTGCCCGGCGTGGGTGCACAGGGCGGCGATGCCCATGCCACGGTGCGAGCCGGCTGGACCGCCAACGGCCCGCTCATCGTCAACTCTTCGCGTGCCGTGCTGTACGCATCGTCCGGCGACGACTTCGCCGATGCCGCACGCAGTGCCGCGCAACAGACCCGTGACCAGTTGCAGGCCGCACGGTTACTATAAAAAGAATAGCTTCTTGCGCAGATAACGCCTGCGCTAGAGGCGGTTTTTGTTCCAAGCTCAGGGTGTGGCTTGGAAGCTGATGTCGTTGGCCAGCATGAACCACAGGATCAGGGTGGGGATGACCACAGGCAGCGACAGGGCGCAAAACATCAGCGTGGTCATGGCGAACGCGGCAATGTCATTCCACCACTGCAGCAGTAGTACGCGCAGGTCTACTTCCCAAAATCGTTCCGGCGGTCTGTTTGGCATAGGGGGCCTCTTCTTTTGCGAAGTGTAGTGCGCTGCCGGCAATTTTTCAGCGGTTTGTGCTGAGCTGTTTTAAAGTGGTGAGCACCATGCAGGGCATCAGCGAATCCTCCCGCAAGATCAGCGAAATCATCGGTGTCATCGACAGCATCGCTTTTCAGACCAATCTCCTGGCGTTCAATGCGGCGGTCGAAGCAGCGCGCGCGGGCGAGCAAGGTACGGCACTGGTCGATAAGGCCGGTGCCACCAGGACCGAGGTGATGGGCGAAATCAGTGCCGCGAACAACGAGCAAAGTGCCGGCGCGTCTCAAATCGGCGAAGCCGTTACCCAGATGGACAATGCCACTCAGCAGCATGAAGGTTCAGGCGGACGAACTGGTGGCCGCCGTGTCTGTTTTCAAGTTGGGGCAAGGCGTGACACAGCATGTACTGTCGTCGGTGGCAGCCCATGTACGGCTGGCCTTTTTCTGCCCGCCATTGACTCCGAAAAGACGGCTGCCAAGCCTGGTTTATCCAGGCCGCGAAGCTTCAGGAAAACCCTTCCTCAATATGGAGGATGCTGCCGTGGGCTCACGCTTTACAGCATTTGCGTAGCGGGCGCATGCTTTGAAAATTCCATGTAACAGGCATCGTGGTCGTTGGGAAATATTGAAAGGACATTTGATGAGCTTCAACAATATGACGGTCAAAAGCCAGCTGTCCTGGGCGTTTGGATTGTTGGTCGCCCTGGTGCTGGTGGTGGCTGCCGTAGGGCTCAGTTCACTTGATAGCGCCCACGACAAATTCACGCACTACAACAACGATGTGGTGACGCAAAACAAGTTGGTGGACCAGCTCCGGGCCGCCATCAGCGCCCGGGCGATCGCGGCGCGCAACCTGGTGCTGGCAAGCACCCCGGAAGACAAGGACCTGGAATACAAGGAAGTGGTCAAGTCGCACCAAGCCACCCAGGAATTCATGGCCAAGCTCCATGACGCCATCCGGAGCAACCCAAGCCCAGACCCTGACGATGTCCGCATGGTGGCCGAAATGACCCGTATTGAAGGTTTGTACGGACCCGTGGCTTTGAAAATCACCCAGTTGGCGGTAGACGGAAAGACCGAAGAGGCGATTGCCATGATCAACAAGGAATGCCGCCCGCTGCTAGTGGCTTTGGTGAAAGCCAGCCAGGGCGGCAGCACAGGAGGCCTGGACGAAGGCAGCGGCTATACCCGTGCACGCACCCTGCTCTTGCTGGCCGGTGCTTTGGCGATTGCGGCCGCCCTGAGCATGGGCTTTTTCATTACCCGCAGCCTGGTCCGCGCACTGGGTGGTGAGCCCGGTGTTGCCGCCAACCTGGCCCGCGCTGTGGCGCAGGGTGATTTGACGGTGCCCATTCATCTCAGGGATGGCGATAGCACGAGCCTGATGGCCCAGTTGCAGCGCATGCAGCAAAGCTTGGCCAGTGTTGTCAGCACGGTACGCCAGGGCTCCGATGGGGTGGCGACCGCCAGCGCCGAAATATCCCAGGGCAACCATGATTTGAGCGACCGCACCGAGCGGCAGGCCAGCGCCTTGCAGCAAACCGCGGCCTCCATGGACGAGCTGGGCTCCACCGTACGGCAAAACGCCGATAACGCGCAGCAGGCCAATCAGCTGGCTTTGAGTGCGAGCAAGGTGGCTATGCAAGGTGGCGACGTGGTGGCCGAGGTGGTGAGCACCATGAAGGGCATCAACGAAAGCTCCCGCAAGATCAGTGACATCATCGGCGTCATTGATGGCATTGCCTTCCAGACCAATATCCTGGCGCTGAACGCTGCCGTGGAAGCCGCCCGGGCTGGCGAACAAGGCCGGGGCTTCGCGGTGGTTGCGGGCGAGGTGCGCAGCCTGGCCGGGCGCAGCGCCGACGCGGCCAAGGAAATCAAGCAACTGATTTCTACCAGCGTGGAGCGCGTGGAGCAGGGCACGGCGTTAGTCGACAAGGCCGGTATTACCATGACCGAGGTGGTGAGTTCCATCCGCCGCGTGACCGACATCGTGGGCGAAATCAGCGCCGCCAGCAGCGAACAGAGTCAGGGAGTCTCTCAGGTGGGAGAGGCGGTGTCGCAGATGGATCACACGACCCAGCAGAACGCCGCGCTGGTGGAGCAGATGGCAGCGGCAGCCAACAGCATGCGGACCCAGGCCGAAGAGCTGGTGTCGGCAGTTTCGGTCTTCAAGCTGGGGCATGGCGTGCACGGGCGGCCTGCAGCAGTGTCTGCACCTGACGAGAGGGTTATGGAAGGCGCCAGGCCGCTACGTATTGCCTGAGGCCTACGGTAAAGTGTTTCAAAATGTCATAAGGCGCTTGTGATTGTCGGATTTGCCCTTACCAATCTGATAACCTTTATTCGTACAACCTACTTGAAAGAACCGCCATGGCTAAAACCAGCATCGAATCCCAAGAGCAACTGGTCAGTGATATCAAGTCGGTCATCTCAGACGCTGAAGACATGCTCAGCGCGACTGCCGACCAGACCGGTGAGAAGCTCGCCAGCCTGCGTGCCCGGGTCAAGGCCCGCCTGAGCGACGCCCGTGAACGGCTGATCGACGCTGAAGCGGCTTTGCGCCACAACACCAAGGTAGCGGCCCGTGCCGCCGACGACTACGTGCATGAGTCCCCCTGGACGGCCGTGGGCGTGGCCGCTGGTGTAGGCCTGCTGGTTGGTCTCATCATTGGCCGCCGCTGAATCCCGGCCCGCTGTGGGCCTGGATTTCCATGCGTAACGTGTTCGGCGGCGGGCTGTACGCCGCTTTGAAAGGTATTCCGGTCACCTTGCTGACCGTAGTACGAACGCGTCTGCAGCTGTTCGGCAACGAGCTGCAGACCGCCAAACTCCATGTATTGCGTGAGCTCAGTCTGGTGCTGGCCATGGTGGCCTTTGCGGGTCTGGGCATCGTGTTGGCCGTGGTGTTGGTACTGAGCTTGCTGTGGGACCAGCGGGTGATCGTGCTGTCTTGCTTGTCCGTGTTGTTTGTGGGGCTGGCGGTGGCCTGTTATGCCATGCTGCGCCGCTCTACCGTGGTGTCCGACAATATGTTTGCAGCCAGCCTGGCCGAACTGCAGGAAGACCTGCGCCAACTCAAAGCCGAAGCGGGCCATGGGCAAGACCCACACTGAGCTGGCTTACGAGCGCGGGCGCTTGCTGGAACGTATCCAGTACCAGCGCAGCTTGCTGGCGCGCGAGTGTGCTCCGCTGCAGCGCGTGGCCCAGAAGGGGGATCATCTGGCGGGGCTGGCGGCCGAGTTGTTGTCTTTTGCGCGGCAGAACCCATTGACCCTGGGGGCTATCGCTGCCGTCGTGCTGGTGTTCAAGCCGCGCATGGCTTGGCGTTGGGCCAAACGCGGTTTCGCCATCTGGCGTGGCTGGCGTGTGGTGCAACAGTGGCAGCCCGGCACTTTGCTGCAGCTGCTGCGCCGCTTCATCTAACCTTCTTTTGCTATTAAATAAATAGCTGCCAGCGCAGGTGTTACTTGCGCTGGGGGCATTTTTTATCTATAAGATGCGCGCCAGGTACTTGCCAGTATGGCTGGCGGGATTGGCGGCTATCTGCTCCGGCGTGCCCACGCCCACCACGGTGCCGCCACCGGCACCGCCTTCGGGCCCCATGTCGATCAGCCAGTCGGCAGTCTTGATCACGTCCAGGTTGTGCTCGATCACCACGATGGTGTTGCCCGCGCTGCGCAGTTGGTGCAGCACTTTCAGCAGCAGGGCGATATCGGCAAAGTGCAGGCCGGTGGTGGGTTCGTCCAGGATGTACAGCGTGCGGCCGGTATCGCGCTTGCTGAGTTCCAGCGCCAGCTTGACGCGCTGGGCCTCGCCGCCCGATAAGGTGGTGGCCGACTGGCCCAGCTTGATATAGCTTAGACCCACGTCCAGCAGGGTGTGCAGTTTGCGGGCGATGGTGGGCACGGCCTTCAGGAATTCGTACGCAGCCTCGACCGTCAGCTCCAGGATCTGCGCAATGTTTTTGCCCTTGTACTGCACCTCCAAGGTCTCCCGGTTGTAACGCTGGCCTTTGCACACGTCGCAGGGCACGTACACATCGGGCAGAAAGTGCATCTCCACCTTGACCATGCCGTCGCCCTGGCAGGCTTCGCAGCGGCCGCCGGCTACGTTGAAGCTGAAGCGGCCTGCGCCGTAGCCGCGTTCACGCGCCATGGGCACTTCGGCCATCAGCTCGCGGATGGGCGTGAACAGGCCGGTATAGGTGGCTGGATTCGAGCGCGGGGTGCGGCCAATCGGCGACTGGTCCACGTTGATGACCTTGTCGAACTGCTCGATGCCGATGATTTCCTCGTGCTCGGCGGGTTCGTTGTGCGCGCGGTAGAGCTGGCGCGCCACCGCTGTGTAGAGCGTGTCGTTGACCAGGGTGGATTTGCCCGAGCCCGACACACCGGTCACGCAGGTCAGCAGCCCTACCGGGAAGTCCACGTTGACGCCCTTGAGGTTGTGCCCCTTGGCACCCACGATGGACAGCCAGCCTTCGCCTGGGGCGGGCTGCTTCTGTGTGTGGCGCTCGGTAGGCACCTCGATCTTCAGCGTGCCCGCCAGGTACTGGCCGGTCAGTGAATCCGGGTTGGCCTTGACTTCGTCAAACGTGCCCTGGGCCATGATGCGGCCGCCGTGCACGCCCGCACCGGGGCCGAGGTCGATCACATGGTCGGCGGCGCGCATCATGTCTTCGTCGTGCTCGACTACCAGCACGCTGTTGCCGATGTCGCGCAGGTGCTGCAGCGTGGCAATGAGACGGTCGTTGTCACGCTGGTGCAGGCCGATGCTGGGCTCGTCCAGCACGTACATCACGCCTGTCAGCCCCGAGCCGATCTGCGAGGCCAGGCGGATGCGCTGCGACTCGCCGCCGCTGAGGGTTTCGGCGCTGCGGTCCAGGCTCAGGTAGTTCAGGCCTACGTCGTTCAGGAACTTCAGGCGCAGACCGATTTCACGCACGATCTTGCCGGCAATCTCGCCCTTGGCGCCGCCCATGGTCAGTTGCTTGAAGTACTCGAAGCTTTCGCGCAGCGTGGTGTGGCTGATCTCAAATATCGCGCGTGCTTGCGTGCCTTCACCCACTTTGACGTGGCGCGCTTCGCGGCGCAGGCGCGAGCCATTGCAGCCGGCGCAGGGTTGGCTGGTGCGGTAGCGGGCCAGGTCTTCGCGCACCAGGTTGGAGTCGGTCTCGCGGTAGCGCCGCTGCATGTTCGGGATGATGCCTTCGAACGGGTGCTTCTTGCTGACCTTCTTGCCCTGAGAAGCGCCCGAGTCCATCACATAGCTGAACTTGATGTCCTCTTCGCCCGAGCCGTACAACAGGGCTTGCTGTACGGGTGCGGGCAGGGATTCAAAAGCCGCTTCGATGTCGAATTGGTAGTGCTTGGCCAGGCTTTCCAGCATGGCGAAGTAATAGCCGTTGCGCCGGTCCCAGCCCTTGATGGCGCCACTGGCCAGGCTCAGCGACGGGAAGGCCACGACCCGTGTCGGGTCGAACAGCTCTTGCATGCCCAGCCCGTCACAGGTAGGGCAGGCTCCGACGGGCGAGTTGAACGAGAACAGGCGCGGCTCCAGCTCGGCGATGGAGTAGTTGCACACCGGGCAGGCGAACTTGGCGTTGAACAGGTGTTCCTGGCCGGATGCCATCTCCACCACGATGGCCTTGCCCTCGGCCAGGCGCAGCGAGGCTTCGAAGCTTTCGGCCAGGCGCTGGCGCTGGGCGGCTACGGCCTGGGGCTCGCTGTCCCCATGCACTTTGACGCGGTCTATCACCACGTCGATGTTGTGCTTCTCGGTCTTTTTCAGCTTGGGCAGCTGGTCGAACTCGAAGGTTTCGCCATCCACCCGGAAGCGCACATAGCCCTGGGCCTGCATCTCGGTAAACACGTCGGCGTATTCGCCCTTGCGCTCGCGCGCAATCGGGGCCACCACCATCAGCCGGGTGTCCACCGGCAGCGCCAGCACTGCGTCCACCATCTGGCTCACCGTTTGGGCCTGCAGTGGCAGGTCGTGGTCAGGGCAGTAGGGTGTGCCGGCGCGGGCGAACAGCAGGCGCAGGTAGTCGTGGATCTCGGTCACCGTACCCACGGTGGAGCGCGGGTTGTGGCTGGTGGCCTTTTGCTCAATGGAGATGGCCGGGCTCAGGCCTTCGATCAGGTCCACATCCGGCTTGTCCATCAGCTGCAGGAACTGGCGGGCGTAGGTGCTCAGGCTCTCCACATAGCGGCGCTGGCCTTCGGCGTACAGCGTATCGAAGGCCAGGCTGGACTTGCCCGAGCCGCTCAGACCGGTGATCACCACCAGCTGGTTGCGGGGGATGTCCAGGTCGATGTTCTTCAGGTTGTGCGTGCGGGCACCACGGATGCTGATGCGCTGCAGTTGCAGGGCATTGCGCAAATAAGTGCCTTCAGACGAGGCTTCGGGGTGAGCTGGGTTCAAAGTGGGCCGGCCTTGGGAGAGATCAGTTGCAGGCCAGGGCTTGCGCCCATGGAGCCTGAGAGCGAGAGTAAACCCGCCATGATAGTGAAGATCAGGGAGAATCGCACACTTCGTGCTTGCTCTTGTCCATGGTGTCTTGCGTGTCCCAGCCTTCTGCTTCCATTTCTCCTTCTGTTTCAACGTCTGCTGCGTCTGCAGCCATGACACCGCTGGAGCGGCGTGCCAGTGTGTCGTTGGCATGCATTTTTGGCTTGCGCATGCTGGGTCTGTTTCTGGTGCTGCCGGTATTTGCCTTGGAAGCCGCCAAGTTCCCCGGTGGCGATGACCCTGCCCGGGTGGGCATGGCCATGGGGATTTACGGGCTGACCCAGGGTTTGCTGCAGTTGCCGTTTGGCATGGCGTCGGACCGCTTTGGCCGCAAGCGTGTGATCGTGTTGGGGCTGTTGCTGTTTGCCGCCGGTAGTTTTGTCGCCGCCTGGGCCGATAGCCTGACCGCGTTGACGCTGGGCCGAGCTCTGCAGGGTGCGGGGGCTATCTCGGCCGCCGTAACCGCCTTGCTGGCCGACCAGACCCGTGACGTGGTGCGCACCAAGGCCATGGCCCTGGTCGGCGGCAGTATTGCGCTGGTGTTTGCGCTGTCTTTGGTGCTGGCGCCGGCGCTAGATGCGGTGATTGGCTTGG
Organism: Rhodoferax sp. GW821-FHT07F03; assembly: GCF_059418745.1. Lineage (NCBI taxonomy): Bacteria > Pseudomonadati > Pseudomonadota > Betaproteobacteria > Burkholderiales > Comamonadaceae > Rhodoferax > Rhodoferax sp. GW821-FHT07F03. The sequence continues at coordinate 145,673 of NZ_JBWKQM010000007.1, read as the reverse complement.
GTGGGCTATTTGTCTTGACGGGTTGCCTGGCACTGATCGGCACAGCGGTGGTGTTGTGGGTCGTGCCGCCAGAGCCTTTGCAGCATGCATTGCAGCCGCGCGGCAGATTGTCTGAAGTGTTGTCGCATGCGGGCTTGCTGCGCTTGGATGCGGGGGTATTCATCTTGCATGCGGTGCAGCTGGCCATGTGGATGGCGGTGCCGGCTTTGCTGGTGCAGGCCGGGCTGGGCAAGGTGCACCATTGGTGGGTATATCTGCCAGCGGTGCTGGGCTCGTTCGTGGTCATGGGGGGCGGGCTGTTTCCCCTGGAACGGCGTGGTTATCTGCGGGCCGTGTTTTTGCTGGCGATTGGCCTGATTGCGTTGGTACAGCTTGGCTTGCTGTGGGCGGCTCAGGCGCCGCAGGTCAGCAGCCTGGCGACTTTATTGTTTCTGTTTTTCTGTGGTTTCAATGTGCTGGAGGCCAGCCAACCCAGCCTGGCGTCACGTTTGGCGCCGGCCCATGTGCGTGGCACTGCATTGGGGGTGTACAACACGTTGCAATCTCTCGGTTTTTTTGTCGGAGGACTGGCGGGCGGCGCCTTGCTCAAGCACGCCGGGCCCCAGGGCTTGTTTGCGGTTTGCTGCGTGGCTATGCTGGTCTGGTTGCTGCTTGCCTGGCCTATGCAGGCTCCTGGCAAAGCATAATCTACCCCCTTAGAGGAAATCACCATGGCATCCGTCAACAAAGTCATCATCGTCGGCAATTTGGGTCGAGACCCCGAAGTGCGCACCTTCCCCAGTGGCGACCGGGTCGCCAACGTCACCATTGCCACCACCGAAACCTGGAAAGACAAGCAAACCGGCGAACGCCGCGAGGCTACCGAATGGCACCGTGTGGTGTTCCGTGGCGGTTTGGCCGGCATCGTGGAGCAATATCTGCGCAAGGGTTCGCAGGTGTATGTCGAAGGCTCTATCCGCAGCCGCAAGTACAACGACGCCTCTGGCATGGAGAAGTCAATCACTGAAATCATCGCCAACGAAATGACCATGCTGGGCAGTCGCCAGGGCATGGGTGGCCCCCAAGGTGGTGGCAATGATGGCGGCTATGACGACGGTGGCTATGACAACAGCCCACCGCCAGCTCCGGCCCGTCGCCCAATGGCACCCGCCGCCCGCCCTGCCATGGCTCCTCCGTCACGTCCACCCGCGCCAGCACCCGCTGCGCGCTCTTCGAGCGGATTCGATGACATGGACGACGATATCCCGTTCTAACCAGTTCTGTTGCGGCACCCAAGCTCAACTTTTAATCGCCCGTGTGCTCATAGCGTACGGGCATTTTTTTTGTGTGTTTATTTTTGCATCTGTCCCACAAATGGTGGATGTTTAAACTTAGCGCAGAGCACGGTATTACATCCCTGATTGTGCGGGTGTGGTGGAGGCGATAGCATGAAGTTAATGGCACCTTCTACACCCCGCTTGCTTTCACGACGTGTGGCCTTTGAATGGCGCTCCTTGGTGGTGGTGCTGGGCTTGGTCGGCATTTTCATTGCCTATATCTATACAGCCGAAGCAGACCGCGTCAATGCGACGGAGCGTGAGCGCTTACGCACGCAGGCCAATGTGGTCGCCAATGACATCCAGGGCAATTTGACGGTGGCTAGCCTTGCTCTGCAAGAGGTTATCAAGGACTACATGACGGGGCCTGGGCCAGTGCGTAGTCAAGAGCTTGCTATGCGTTTGCGGGCCTTGGTTGACGCCATGCCGGGCGTTCGATCCATGGTGGTACTGGATGCCAGCGGCATGTCCATTGCGGCCCACCGCACTGAGTACGTGGGCATGGATCTCAGCCACCGGGATTTTTTCAAGACTGTGCGCGACCAACCCAGTGTATCTACGCTATATGTCTCAGCGCCGTTCGTGTCCGTCCAGAAAGAGGTGGTGATCACTCTGGCTCGTATGGTGCCGAATGCCGAGGGGCAGTTCATGGGCGTGGTTTTTGCTACCCTGGACCCGGCTTACTTTGCAGGCATTTTTCGGCCGATCATGTATGCCCCGGATGTGTTGTCTTTTGTAATTCACGGCGGTGGCCTGCCTTTGCTCAGCTACCCGCCTGTAAAGAGTTTTCAAAGCTCGAATTTCACCTCAGCGGGCAGTCTCTTCAGCCAGCACTTGCAGAGTGGCCATATCAGCAGTGAGTTGACTGGTGCCTTGTTTCCAGGGGGCGGGGAGCGGCAGGTCGCCACCTATACCGTGCAACCGGCGGTGCTGGATATGGACAAGCCTTTGGTCGTCGGCGTCAGCCGTGAGTTGGCGGTGATCGCACAACCGCTAAGGCGCCAGGCCATCGTCTATGGTGTGTTTTATGCTGCCCTGGTTTTTTTGTGCAGCATGGCGCTGTATTGGACCCAGCTGCGTAGAGCGCGTATAGAAACGATGGAGGCCGAGCGTGACCGTGAACGCCTGGAGGCGGCCGATAGGTTGAAGCTGGCCTTGCGCGGGGCAAACTTGGGGCTATGGAGTTTCCATGTGCCTACCTCCGCACGTACTTTTGATGCGAACTCCTTTGCCATGTTGGGGCACTCTCCACAGGACATGGAGAAGGACCCGGACTTTTGGCGCAGCCGCATTTGTGAAGAGGATTTGCCGGCCTATATGGCTGCGAAGGAGCGCTGCATTGACGGCAGCGTGCCCTTTTTTGAGGTGACTTACCGTATCCGGCACAAGCTGGGTCACTGGGTTTGGGTGATGTGCCGGGCCCAGGCGATTGCACGGGACGGTGATGGCCGGGCCATCACCATCATGGGAACGCACATGGACGTCACGGCGGCCAAGCTTGCCGAGCAAGAGGTCTTGCGCACCCGCAATGAATTACAGGCCGTGTTCGAAAACATGGCCGATGCTGTGTATGTCTTGGATCGCCAGCACCAACTGGTGCGCAGCAACCGCGCGGCGCGTTCGCTGTGGGGTCTATTTGACGAGGACACGCCATTTGAAGAGCTGATTACGAGCATTGACGTATTCCTGCCCAACGGCGACATACTTTCTCCAGAAGAGTGGCCCAGCCATCGCGGCCTCCATGGTGAGTACGTGCAGGATTTCCAGATGAAAATTCAGCGCAAAGGCTCGGACAAAGCGATCTACATGGAGCTGAATTCGGCGCCTATCCTGGACGAGGCGAAGCAAATTGACCAGCTCATACTGACCTGCCACGACACAACGGAACGTCGGCTGACCAATGCCCTGCGGGAGAGCGAGGCAAGGTTCCGAACCTTGATTGAAGATGCGCCACTGGCGATTGCGATTCTTCGGGCAGGTCGCTTTATCTACGCGAATCCGCGTTACCGCCGTTTGCATGGCTACGAGGATTCGGACAACCTTGTCGGCTCTATGTGGAGCACCATGATTGCTCCGAAATCGCGGGCTGACCTGCTGGTCGAGGAAGCCCGCGTCAACGAGGACTCGCCCATAGAGCAGATGTTTGAGGCAATGAGCCTGGGTAAGGACGGGCGGTTGGTATCGGTATTCAAGACCACAACCCGCGTTGACCTGGCCGATGGGCCGGCCACGCTGGTGTTCGCCCAGGATATTTCGGCCCAGAAACAGGCGGAGGCAGCACTGTTGCAGGCCCGCGATGTGGCAGAGGCGGCAAACCGCAGCAAGGCTGAATTCCTGGCAAATATGAGCCATGAAATACGGTCGCCGCTGAATGCGATCCTGGGCCTGGCCTACCTGCTGGAGCAGGGGCGGCTGGAGCGGGACGCGCTGGACATGGTGCGCAAGATACGCGGCTCCGGGCGCTCGCTGCTGGGCATCATCAACGACATCCTGGACGTCTCCAAAATCGATGCCGGCCATATGGTGATTGAGCAAACGCCATTCCGGTTGGGTGACGTGATGGACAACCTGGCCGGCACCATGGGCATCAATGCCGGGGACAAAAATATCGAATTGGTGATTCAGCCGCTGCCTCCTGGCGTATCTGTCGTCAAAGGCGATGCCTTGCGGCTGGAGCAGGTGCTAACCAACCTGACCAGTAACGCCATCAAATTCACCCATGCGGGCAGGGTCGAGGTGCGTACCGAGTTGTTGTCCATGTATGACAACAAGCTCGTCCTGCATTTTTGCGTCAAGGACACCGGCATAGGCATTGCGCCGGCATTGCAAAAAGACGTTTTCTCTGCCTTCACCCAGGCCGATAGCTCCACTACGCGCCGCTACGGCGGTACTGGATTGGGGCTGACCATCTGCCGCCAACTGGTGGGCTTGATGGGTGGCGAGATTGGGCTGACCAGCACGCCAGGGGAGGGCAGTGAATTCTGGTTCACATTACCTATGCAGCAGGTGCCCCATACCGACTTTTCGTCGCCCGACATGGTGCGCATAGATGCCCTGGTGGCGGATGACAGCGAGATCGCCTTGCAGGCCGTGGTGGCGATTGCCCAGGGCCTTGGCTGGCAGGTGGATGCGATGGACTCTGGCGAGGCCGTGCTGTCGCAGGTGCTGGAGCGCAAGAGTGGCAAGCTTCCCCATGTGGTGGTCTTGGACTGGAAGATGCCGGGTCTGGACGGGCTGGCCACTGCGCGCGCCATACGGGCCAGCGTGCCGCCCGACGAATGCCCCATTGTGATCATGGCCACCGCCTACTCTCTGTCCAGTCTGGCCAGCCAACCGGGAGCAGAACTGGTGGATGCGATCCTGAACAAGCCAGTGACTACCTCGACCCTGTACAACGCCGTCATCGAAGCGCAGCGCCGGCGGGCTGCCACAGTGGGCATACCGCATGCGATGCAGCAGGCGGAAGGGCGCAATCTGGTGGACGTGCGGGTGCTGGTGGTGGACGACAGTGACATCAACCGCGAGGTCGCGCAGCGCATTCTGGCGGACCAGGGTGCCATCGTGGCATTGGCCGAAGACGGCGAGGAAGCGTTGAAGTGGCTCATGGCACACCCTGACGAGGTGGATCTGGTGCTGATGGACGTGCAAATGCCCGTCATGGACGGGATCGAAGCTACACGCAGGCTGCGCCGTGTTCCCCATTTCAAGGACTTGCCGGTGGTGGCGCTGACGGCGGGAGCCTTCAAATCGCAGCAGGAAGCGGCATTTGCTGCGGGTATGACAGAGTTCATCAGCAAGCCCTTTGACGTACCGTCCACCATTGCCTTGATCCAGCGGCTGCGTCGCCGCCCGCAGTCGCGCAAGCCTGCTGATACCGATGCCGCAGCAGTTCCTCTGCTTGTGCATACCGAAATGCCCGCACCTGCGATTTTGAATGTGATGGATGTTGCCCAGGGTCTGCAGCTCTGGTCTGACGTCAATATTTACCGGGGCTACCTGCGGCGTTTTGTGGACAGCTATGGTGGCGCTGTTGCCGTGATGAATTCCAGCCTGGCAATTGCGGACCGTTCCGCCGCCGCCGCTCTGGCGCACAAACTGATGGGGGCGGCGGCGAACATGGCGTTGCCCGAAACCGCCCGTCTGGCAGGTGAGGCCGAGCGCGTACTGTCCGCTGGCTATGACCCCACCCACGTGCTGGCCCGCCTGGACGAGGCGATCAAAGACGCGGTGTATGCGATTGGCCGCTTTGTACCGCCTGTGGTGCCGGCCAAGATCGTGCCGCCGGCCGCAGCATCGGCGGCGGGCGAGCTCAATCTGAAAGATATGTTCCGGGCAATATTGGTGGCACTGGATGCTGATGACCCCACGCCGGTGGAGCCGTTGCTGGCGCAATTGGCGCAACAAATGCCAGCCCATGCGCTGGAAGAAATCCAGGCCTGCGTGCAGGGATTCGATTTTCGAGGAGCCGAGGCCGCCGTCTACACCTTGGCCCGGGTACAGGGTATTCCTTTGAAGGAGTAGGCCATGCTTTTACCCACCATTCTGGTTGTGGATGACGAACCCGGCAATTTGGCCGTGATGCGCGATATCCTGGCCAGCAGCTACAAGCTGGTGTTTGCACGCAATGGAATGGAGACCCTGGCGGCGGTGCAAAAACACCTGCCCGCCATGGTGTTGCTGGACGTGGGTTTGCCGGATACCAATGGCTACGACCTGTGTCGGCAGATCAAGCAAACCGACCCCACCCATGCGGTGCAGGTGATTTTTGTTACGGGCTATACCGATGTGGCGCACGAGGCTGCAGGCTTTGATGCCGGTGGCGTGGACTACATCGTGAAGCCGGTATCGCCGCCGATTGTGCGAGCCCGTGTGGCCGCACATTTGTCTTTGGTGCGGGCTACTGCGCTGGAAAAGAGCTACCGCGAAGCCGTATTGATGCTGGGCCAGGCCGGGCATTACAACGACACCGATACTGGCTCCCATATCTGGCGTATGGCGGCGTACGCCCGTGCCTTGGCCCAGGCCGTGGGCTGGGATACCGAAAGCAGCATGCAGCTGGAATTGGCTGCGCCCATGCACGACACAGGCAAGCTGGGTATACCGCATTCCATCCTGCGAAAACCTGGACCGCTGAGCAACGAGGAATGGGAGGTCATGAAGACCCATCCCCAGATTGGTTACGACATCCTCAGTAAAAGCGACGCGCCGGTGTTCCAGCTGGCATCCGAGGTGGCATTGCGGCACCATGAAAAATGGGACGGCAGCGGCTACCCCGGCGGCTTGCGCGGGCGTGAAATTCCCCAGTCCGCGCGCATTGTTGCCCTGGCCGACGTGTTCGATGCCTTGTGCATGCGTCGTCCCTACAAAGAAGCCTGGACGGTGGAGCAGATCCTGGACTACATCCATGCCGATGCCGAATGCCACTTTGACCCGGAGATCGTGCGGGCTTTCAAGAGCGTTCTCCCAGAGCTGCTGGACATTCGGGCCCATTGGATGCGGGTCGAGGCTGGTTAATTTACGTGGCGCGTGCACCCGGGCGGTGCAATGGATGGCTAGAAACTGGCACAAAACTAGCTTAAACCCCAAGAAGCTGACCGTTTGGTTAGCTTTATAGTGGGTTCCCATGTCCATCCATCAGTTAGCCACGTATCCATGAAGCCATCTGATCCTTCCGTCGGCGTTGCCGTCCTGCCCGCCGTCGAGGTGCGTAAGGCGAACGTGGTTTATCCCGCCGCCGATGCGCCGGTGCATGCCTTGCAGGACATCGACCTGACGGTGCGCCAGGGGGAATTTGTCTCCTTGATTGGCCCCTCCGGCTGCGGCAAGACAACCTTGCTGCGTGCCATTGCAGACCTGGAGCCTATCAGTTCCGGCACCATGCTGGTGAACGGCGTCAGCCCGCATGATGCGCGCCTGGCCCGCTCCTATGGCTATGTGTTCCAGGCCCCGGCGTTGTTCCCATGGCGCACGGTGCTGGCCAATGTGGTGCTGCCGCTGCAGATCCAGGGTCGCGGCAAGGCCGAGAGCCAGCGCATCGCGCTGGAGCAACTGGAGCGCGTGGGCTTGAAAGGCTTTGAGAAGAAATACCCCTGGCAGCTCTCTGGCGGTATGCAGCAGCGCGTGTCCATCGCCCGTGCGCTGGCTTTCGAGCCACGTATCCTGATGATGGACGAGCCCTTTGGCGCATTGGATGAAATCACCCGTGACCGGCTCAACGAGCAGCTGCAGCAGCTTTGGCAGCGCGAGCGCCGAACCGTGGTGTTCGTTACCCATTCGATTGCCGAGGCGGTGTACCTGTCGACCCGCATCGTGGTCATGTCGCCGCGGCCAGGGCGCATCGTGAAGGTGATCGAATCCACCCTGCCCGATGCACGCCACCTGGGCTTGCGCGACACGCCGGAATTCATGGCCTTGGCGCACGCCGTGCGGGAGTCGTTGGCAGATGGTCACCATTAAACGCCGCTCCGCTTTCGATAGCGGCATACCCATTGCCACCGTGCTGCTGGCGGTGATCTTGCTTTGGTACGCAGGCGCCGTGTGGTTGAACGCACCCGGTGCCATCGAGCGCGTCATCACACCGCGCCTGGCGCCCGGCGCCAGCTGGACCTGGACCGATCTGGTGCAGACCACGTTGTCCATGCAGCGCCCGGTGCTGCCGTCGCCGCAGCAGGTGGCGCTGGACTTCTGGTCCAGCCTGGTTGATTGGCCGGTGGATTCGCCGCGCAATCTGCTGTACCACGTGGCCGTCACCGCCCAGTCCAGCCTGCTGGGCTTTGTGATGGGCACGTTGTTTGGCTTGCTGTTATCGGCTGGCATCGTGCATTCGCGTACGCTGGACAAGGCCCTGATGCCCTGGATCGTGGCTTCGCAAACCATTCCGGTGCTGGCGATTGCGCCCATCGTGCTGATCATTCTGGGCAGCCTGGGTTTCTCCGGCGTCTGGCCCAAGGCGGTGATTGCCATGTACCTGTGCTTCTTCCCGGTCACGGTGGCCATGGTGCAGGGCCTGCGCTCGCCGCAGAAGATCGACACCGAGCTGCTGTATACCTATGCGGCTTCGCCCTGGCAGGCCTTCTGGCTGCTGCGCGTGCCTGCGGCTTTGCCGTTCTTGTTTCCCGCGCTGCGCGTGGGCATCGCTGCAGGTCTGGTGGGTGCCATGGTCGCCGAGCTGCCTACCGGGGCGCAGGCCGGCCTGGGGGCCAAGCTGCTGCTGGGCTCCTACTACGGCAACACGGTGGCCATCTGGTCGGCCCTGTTGATGTCGGCCTTGCTCGGCCTGGGTTTGACTGCTGCCGTGCTGGGCGTGGAGCGCCTGGTGTTGCGCCGCCACGGTGTGCGGACGGGGGCTGCAGCATGAAGGCGCGCAGCCCGGTGGCCGTGGCTGGCCTGGTGCTCGTTAGTGCTGTGCTTGCTTCTATTTTTATAGCTACTAGCGCAGGTAAATCAAGCGCTGGCGGCCTTTTTTATCCTGGACTTTTGTTGGTGCTGGTATTGTCTGTGTGGACGGTGCGAGCCTGTGCCGCGTTGGATGGACGGGCCATTTACGGGATGCTGACGGCCGGCCTGTTCGGTCTGTGGCTGTTGTACTTCTGGCAGCTGCTGGTGACGGCATTCGAGGTGCCGCGTGTGCTGCTGCCCGCGCCCTGGTTCATTGCCCAGGCTATGGCCGATCAGTGGCCGGTGCTGTGGACAGACTTTGTGCAGACCGTGCTGAAGTCGGTGTTGACGGGCTGGCTGCTGGGCTGCGCCCTGGGCTTTGCCGTGGCGGTGGCGATAGACCGCCTGCCGTTTCTGCAGCGCGGCTTGCTGCCCATCGCCTCGCTGACCAGCACCGTGCCTCTGGTGGGTGTGGCGCCGATCGCGGTGATGTGGTTTGGCTTTGACTGGCAGTCCAAGGCAGCGGTGGTGGTGCTGATGACCTTCTTCCCCATGCTGGTGTCTACTCTGGCCGGCCTGAAGGCCGCGGGCAAGCTGGAGCGCGAGCTGATGTACAGCTATGCCGCCGGCTACGGCCAGACCCTGCTGGCACTGCGTCTGCCCAGCGCAATGCCCTTCATCTTCGGCGCGCTGAAGGTGAATGCCACTTTGGCGCTGATCGGTGCCATCGTGGCCGAGTTCTTTGGCTCGCCCACCGCGGGCCTGGGCTTTCGCATTTCCACCGAGGCGGCCAAGATGCATATGCCGTTGGTGTGGGGCGCGATTGTGGTTGCCGCCATCACCGGGTCGGCGGCCTATGCGTTGTTGGTGCAGCTGGAGCGGCACTTTGCGTTCTGGCATCCATCGGTTCGGTCTCGATAAATAACTTTCCCCACCTAGGAGTATTTGATGCAAAAACTGTCCAAGTTGAGTCAATGCCTGCTGGCCGCCGCGTTTGCGGTTGGCAGCCTTGCCGCCCAGGCACAAGAGAAGGTCACCGTGCAGCTCAAATGGGTGCCGCAAGCCCAGTTTGCCGGCTACTACGTGGCGGCCGCCAAGGGGTACTACAAGGCCGAGGGGCTGGACGTGACCATCAAGCCCGGTGGCCCGGATATTTCGCCGGTGCAGGTGATTGCCGGCAATAGCGCCGACGTCATCGTCAACTGGATGCCCGACGCGCTGGCCGCGCGCGAAGCCGGTGTGCCGCTGGTCAACATCGCCCAGGTGTTCAACCGCTCGGGCCTGATGCTGACCTGCAAAAAGGCCAGCGGCGTCAGCAGCCCGAAAGACCTGAAGGGCAAGACCCTGGGCGTCTGGTATGGCGGCAATGAATACCCGTTCCTGAACTGGATGGGCAAGCTGGGCTACAAGCCCGATACCGACATCAAGGTGCTGAAGCAAGGCTTCAACGTCGACCCGCTGCTGCAGAACCAGGCCGCCTGCGTGTCCACCATGATTTACAACGAGTACTGGCAGATCATCGACGCCGGCGTGAAAGAGAGCGACCTGGTCACCTTCTTCTACGAAGACCAGGGTGTGGCCTCGCTGGAAGACGGCTTGTATGTGCTCGAATCCAAGCTCAAAGACCCGGCCTTCGTAGCCCGCATGGGCAAGTTCCTGAAGGCCACCTTCAAGGGCTGGAACGACGCAGTGAAGAACCCCGAGGAGGCGGCCAAGATCGTGGTGGCCAATGACATGTCCGGTAGCGCCACCCTGGCCGTGCAAAAGCGCCAGATGGAGAACGTGGCCAAGCTGATCACCACCGCCAACACGGCGAAGATGGGCTATCTGGAACCCGCTGCCTATGAGCGCACCGTTAAAGTTCTGATGTCGGGCGGCAGCGCTCCGGTCATCAAGAAAGACCCGGGCGCCGCTGCCATGAGCCACGTGGTGTGGGACGCGGCCACCAAAAAGTAGTTGTCGGCCCACCTCCACTGCTTCCATCCGTTATGGTGTCCATTTTGCTTGCCGCAGCCCAGCATGGCCTGGGCTGGCGCACCAGATATCGTAGGGAAGTGGACAGGGAATGAGTCGATTGACAACCAGCACGGCGGATACCAAGGGCCAGATCCGCCAGGCCAATGAAGAGCTGATACTCGCCGCGGCAGAACGCGTGTTTGCCGGGGCGGGTTTCAGCGGCGCCACCATGGCGCAGATTGCCGAAGAATCCGGCCTGCCCAAGGCCAATTTGCACTATTACTTTGGCAACAAGGAGGCGCTGTACCGCGCGGTGCTGGCCCGCATCCTTGAGGACTGGCTGGCGCCCACCCACGGCATCACCCCCGAGGCTGACCCGAGCCAGGCGATAGGTGCTTACATCCGCAGCAAGATGGCACTGTCTGCTGCGCGGCCGCATGCGTCCAAGGTCTGGGCCAATGAGCTGCTGCACGGCGCCACCGTGGTGCGGCAGTTGCTGGCTACCGAGCTGCGCGCCACCGTGCGCGCCAAGGCCGCCGTCATCGACCAGTGGATTGCCGAGGGCAAGATGGCCCCGGTGGACAGCACGCACCTGTTCTTCACCATCTGGGCAGCCACCCAGACTTATGCCGACTTCGATATCCAGGTCAGCGCCGTGCTGGGTAAGCCGGCCCTGACCCGCAACGACCACAGCCGCGCCACTACCCATGTGCTGTCCTTGATACTGCGCGGTTGCGGCCTGAACCCGGACCCTGCGCCATGAGTTATATGGTGGCCGTAGGCGCATCGAATATGGACATTGCCGGCCACAGCAGTCAGGCCGTGGTGCTGGGCGACTCCAATCCTGGCCATATCGCTTTGGCCCCTGGCGGCGTGGCACGCAATGTGGCCGAAAACCTGGCGCGCCTGGGTAACCGCACGCGGCTGGTCAGCGCGGTGGGCGACGACACGCCAGGCCGCAGCCTGCTGAATGCCACCGCCGCTGCCGGCGTGGATCTGTGCGCCTGCTGGGTGCTGCCGGGGGAGGCTACCTCCAGCTATTTGTCATTGCACGGGCCGGACGGCGATATGGCCATGGCCGTGAACGATATGCGCATCGTGGCGCGTATCACGCCCGAGCGGCTGGCGCCCCTGGCCGCCGATATCGCCGCCGCCCAGGCCCTGCTGCTGGACTGCAATCTGACCGATGCGGCCTTGGCCTGGTTATGCACGCACAGCGCCGGTACGCCGATTTTTGTGGATACCGTATCCACCCACAAATGCCAGCGCATTGCCCCCTGGCTGCAGTATGTGCACCTGCTTAAGCCCAACCGGCTTGAAGCCCAGGCCCTGACGGGCTTGCCGCTGGACAGTCTGACCGACGCGCCCGCCGTGGCGGCCTGGCTGCACCGCAAGGGCGTGCGGCAGGTGGTGCTGAGCTTTGGTGTGCAAGGCGTGTTCTGGAGCGATGCGGATGGCAGCCAGGGTCTGCAGAGTGCGCCGCATGTCGCGGTGGTCAATGCCACCGGCGCGGGCGACGCGCTCATGGCCGGGCTGATGCATGCGCATGCCCAGGGTCAAACTCTGTCGGAAGCGGTGGACTTTGGCTCTGCCTGTGCGGCCCTGACGCTGGGCGTACAGGGTGCCAACCACCCCCAGCTGTCGCTGGCGCTGGTGCAACAATGGCTGTGCACGACCTGAATATGTGACCTAGAAAGATTTTGATGACGGCTATTCCTTTTCTCGACATCCATCCCGAAGTAGCGGCTGCCCTGGCCGCCAAGCACCCTGTGGTGGCGCTGGAGTCCACCATCATTGCCCATGGCATGCCCTACCCAAACAATGTGGCGACGGCGCTGCAGGTAGAGGCCGAGGTGCGCGCCCATGGCGCCGTGCCGGCCACCATCGCCATCGTGCAGGGACGTTTGAAAGTCGGCCTCAGCCCGGCGGAAATTGAACAACTGGGGCGTGGCGGCCGTGACGTCGTCAAGGTCAGCCGCCGCGACATGGCGTTCATCGTGGCCGCAGGCCAGACCGGTGCCACCACCGTCGCCTCGACCATGCTGATTGCGGCCATGGCCGGTATCCGCGTATTTGCCACCGGCGGCATCGGCGGCGTGCACCGGGGTGCGGCGCAGAGCTTTGATATTTCTGCAGACCTGCTGGAGCTGGCCCAGACTCCAGTTGCCGTGGTGTGCGCCGGCATCAAGTCGATTCTGGACCTGGGGCTGACGCTGGAATACCTGGAAACCCATGGTGTGCCCGTGGTGGGCTACCAGACCAATAATCTGCCGGCTTTCTACACCCGCGAAAGCGGCTTCAAGGTGGACTACCGGCTGGACACGCCCGACGCCATCGCCGGCGCCATGCAGGCCCAGTGGGCCATGGGGCTGCAGGGTGGCATGGTGGTGTCCAACCCGATTCCCGAGGCCTATGCCATGCCGCGCGCGACCATTGACGCAGCCATCGAGCAGGCGCTGCAGGAGGCCCGTGCCCAGGGCGTGGCGGGCAAGCAATCCACGCCGTTTTTGCTGGCCCGCGTCAGCGAGATCACTGGTGGCAACAGCCTGGCTTCCAACATCCAGCTGGTGTTGAACAATGCCCGGTTGGCGGCGGGAATCGCAGTCGCCTACCAACAGCGGGTGGCCTGAGCACCATGGTCTACCGCACGGTGCTGGACGACGCGCAGGGCCTCTCCATCGAGGCCCAGGCCGCCTATGCGCGCGACGGCGTGTTGGTGCTGGAAGACTTTGTGTCTGCGGCCCAGTGCCAGGCCTTGCAGACCCGTGCTTTGGAGCTGGTGGCCGAGCATGCGCCGCGTGCGCCCGGCACCGTTTTTTCCGCCCGCGACCAGCGCCATGCCAAGGACGCGTACTTTGCCGCCTCGGCCCGCGGCATAGGCGCGTTCTTTGAAGAGGGCGCGTTCGATGAGCAGGGCCAGCTGCAGGTGCCACTGGAGCGCGCCATCAACAAGCTGGGCCATGCCATGCATGACCTGGACCCGGTGTTCCAGGCCTTCTCGCGTGGCCCGCGTTTGCAGGCCGTGGCGGATGGTCTGGGCCTGGCAGATGCCCGGCTGCTGCAGTCCATGTACATCTTCAAGCAGCCAGGTATTGGCGGTGAGGTGAACTGCCACCAGGACGCGACCTATCTGTACACCGAGCCGCAGTCGGTGGTGGGCTTCTGGTTTGCGATAGAGGATGCGCACCGCGGCAATGGTTGCCTGGGCGGCGTACCGGGTGGGCACCGCCACGGGTTGAAGGAGGTATTCCGCCGCCAGTCCGATGGCGCTTTGCGGCTGGAGCAGCTGCAAGCCAGCGCGCAATGGGACATGGAGCAGCTGGAGTGGCTGGAGGTGCGCCAGGGCAGCTTGATAGTGTTCAACGGTCTGTTTCCGCACCTGTCAGAGCCCAACCGCTCGGCCCAGTCACGCCACGCCTATACCTTGCATGCGGTGGACGGGCGGGCGCATTATCCAGACAGCAATTGGATACAGCCGCAAGGCATGCCGTTTACCGGCTTTATGTAGGCATGGTTCCACAGGCATAAGGAGGACTGCATAGGCTCTTACACCCGCATACCACTTTTCATATTTTGCCTATAACGGGCACAATTCCTGCTGAATTGAAATGGCGCTACATTCTGCCCACTCAATTACAGCGGGTTCTTCGTCAACCACCACCCTGAAACTTAAACCAACATGAAAAACACACTCAAACTGGGCTTCTTGGCCGCCGCGCTGGTTTCCACCTTCTCCGCCTGGGCCGACCCGGCCATCATTTTTGATATGGGTGGCAAGTTTGACAAATCCTTCAACCAGAGCGCCTACGAAGGCATGGAGCGCTGGAAGAAGGAGACCGGCAAGCCCTACCTGGAATTCGAAGTCGCCAACGAAACCCAGCGCGAGCAAGCCATCCGCCGCATGGCCGAGCGCGGTGCCAGCCCCATCATTGGTATCAGCTTCAGCCAGGCCTCCGCCATGGCCAAGGTGTCCAAGGAATTCCCCAAGCTGCAATTCGCCATCATCGATGACGTGGTGGAAGCGCCCAACGTGCAGTCGGTAGTGTTCAAGGAGCATGAAGGCAGCTTCCTGGTCGGCATGCTGGCCGCTGAAGCCAGCAAGACCGGCAAGGTCGGTTTTGTGGGTGGCATGGACATTCCGCTGATCCGCAAGTTCCAGTGCGGCTATGAACAAGGCGCCAAGTACGCCAACCCCAAGGTAGAAACCTTTGCCAACATGACCGGCACCACCGGTGCCGCCTGGAACGATCCAGGCCGTGGTGGCGAGCTGACCAAGTCCCAGTTTGCCAAGGGCGCCGACGTGGTGTTCGCGGCTGCGGGCGGTACCGGTATCGGTGTTTACCAGGCGGCCAAAGACGCAGGCAAACTCGCCATCGGTGTGGATAGCAACCAGAACTATGTGCAGCCTGGCACCATGCTGTCCTCGATGGTCAAGCGCGTGGACGTGGCGGTGTACAACATCCTGAAGAACTACAAAGCCGGTGTGACCTCCTTGGGCTTGAAGGAAGACGGCGTGGGTTACTCCATGGACGAGTTCAATGCCAAGCTGGTGACGCCCGAGATGAAGAAGAAGGTCGATGCCGCCAAGGCCGACATCATCAGCGGCAAGATCAAGGTCGTGGACTACATGACCGCCAACGCTTGTAAATAGGCTCCCCCCCAGGCTCCACGCTGCGCGTTTCCGCCAACCCCCTGCAGGGGGCGAACCCAGTGGCCCGGCTGAGCCGGTTCCACGGGTTCTCTGGAGGGGCGCGTCGCGCAACCCGGCACCTCGGATTTCCATGACAACCCAACAATCTTCTGTGGTGGATGCGACCGCTGTGCACATGGCGGGCATCAGCAAGCATTTTGGCGCTGTGCGGGCCAATGACGGCGTGGACTTGCGCGTGCGTTCTGGCACGGTGCACGGCATCGTGGGCGAGAACGGCGCTGGCAAAAGCACGCTGATGTCCATCCTGTACGGCTTCTACAGTGCCGACAGCGGCAGCATCGAAGTCTTTGGCCAGCCCGCCCGCATCCGCAATGCGCATGAAGCCATAGCGCTGGGCATTGGCATGGTCCACCAGCACTTCATGCTGGTGGACACGCTGACCGCGCTGGAAAACGTCATGCTGGGTGCCGAGCCTCATGCACTGCTGAGCAAAGCTGAGAGCATCGTGCGCAGCAAGCTGGGTGCGCTGATGCAATCTACCGGCCTGCACGTGAACCTGGACGCCACGGTGGACCAGCTCTCCGTTGGCGACCGCCAGCGCCTGGAAATTCTGAAGGCGCTGTACCGTGGCGCCAAGATACTGATCCTGGATGAGCCCACCGCCGTGCTCACCCCACAGGAAACCGAACAATTGTTCGAGGTGCTGGCGCGTCTGCGCACGCAGGGTACCACCATCTTGCTGATTACCCACAAGCTCAAGGAAGTGATGCGCTTGTGCGACCATGTTACCGTCATGCGCAGTGGGCGCGTGGTGCATGAATGCGCCATTGCCCAGGCCTCGGTGGAGATACTGGCCGAAGCCATGGTGGGCCGCAAAGTGAATATGGGCCGCCAGGGCGATACGGCCGTCGAATTGGGCGCGGTGTTGCTGCAGGCGCGCGGGCTGGTGGTGCGTGACGCGCTGCAGGTGACCCGTTTGCAGGACTTTGACCTGAGCCTGCGCGCTGGCGAAATCGTCGGCGTGGCCGGCGTGGCCGGCAACGGCCAGAGCGAGCTGCTGGAGGTATTGTCCGGTCTGCTGGCCCCCAGCGCGGGCGAGCTGCAGCTGGGTGGTCGCAGCTTCACCCCAGGCCAGTGGCTCACCCCGGGCGTGGCCCGCAGCCTGGGCTTGGCCCATGTGCCCGAAGACCGGCATGCCCGCGCCATGGTGATGAATTTTGCCGCCTGGGAGTCTGCGGTGCTGGGCTATGAGGCTCTGCCCGAATACAGCAGCGCGGGGGGCTGGATGCGCCACGGCGCCATGCGCGCGGCCACGGCGGCCATGATGGAGCGCTTTGACGTGCGCCCGCGCGACCCGGCTTTGGTCAGCTCCAAATTCTCCGGGGGCAACCAGCAGAAGCTGGTGTTGGCGCGTGAGATCGGCCAGGCGCCCAAGGTGCTGCTGGTGGGGCAGCCCACGCGGGGTGTGGACATTGGCGCGATTGAATTCATCCACGCCCAGCTGCGCGCTATGCGCGATG
Source organism: Rhodoferax sp. GW821-FHT07F03 (assembly GCF_059418745.1). Lineage (NCBI taxonomy): Bacteria > Pseudomonadati > Pseudomonadota > Betaproteobacteria > Burkholderiales > Comamonadaceae > Rhodoferax > Rhodoferax sp. GW821-FHT07F03. The sequence continues at coordinate 128,853 of NZ_JBWKQM010000007.1, read as the reverse complement.
CGGGCTGTGCGGTGTTGGTGGTGTCCAGCGAGTTGGACGAAATTTTGGCCCTGGCCGACCGTGTGCTGGTGCTGAACCAGGGCTGCGTTACGGGCGAGCTGCCGATTGCAGACTGCAGCGAGGCCCGACTGGGCCTGCTCATGGTGGAAACCAAAGAACAAGGATTGAAGGCATGAGCGCGACGAATACGGCCAAGCCCTTGCCGCGATGGGCCGATGTGTTCCTGCTGCCCGCAGTGAATTTGCTGATTGCGTTGCTGGTGGCCGGTGTGGTGGTGGCCCTGGTGGGGCAGAACCCACGCCAGGTGATGGAGGTGCTGGTGCATGGTGCCTTTGGCACGCAGCGGGGCTTAAGCTACACCCTGTACTACGCCACCACCTTCATCTTTGCCGGCTTGGCGGTGTCGGTGGCCTTCCATGGCGGCCTGTTCAATATCGGTGTGGAGGGCCAGGCCGTGGTGGGTGGGTTGGGCACGGGCCTGATTGCGCTGTGGCTGTCGCACAGCCTGCCAGCGGTGGTCATGCTGCCCCTGATGCTCTTGGCCGGCGCGCTGTTTGGCATGCTGTGGGCGGCCATACCTGGCTACCTGCAGGCCTACCGCCACAGCCATGTGGTGATCACCACCATCATGTTCAATTTTTTGGCGACCAGCCTGCTGGCCTATCTGCTGGTGAACCGGCTGAAACCGCCAGGCACCATGTCGGTGGAAAGCGCGCCCTTTGCCGATTCGGCCAAGCTGCCCGGCATGCAGGAGGCGCTGGCCTGGATAGGTATTGACTGGCCTTCGTCGCCGCTCAACGTCAGCTTGTTCCTGGCCCTGGCAGCGGCATTGGGTGTGTACTTTTTGCTTTGGCACAGCCGGGCCGGCTACCGCTTGCGGGCCGTGGGCTCCAGCGAAGGCGCGGCCTCTTATGCGGGCATCAATGCCAAGCACCAGGTGGTGTTTGCCATGGCCCTGTCGGGCGGGCTGTCCGGCATGATCGGCATGAACGAGATCGCTGGCGTCAATGGCAAGTTGCTGCTGGACTTCGTGGCCGGTGCCGGCTTCACCGGCATTGCCGTGGCCTTGATGGGGCGCAACCACCCGTTTGGCATCGTGCTGGCCAGCATCCTGTTTGGTGCGCTGTTCCAGGGCGGTGCCGAGGTGAGTTTTGATGTGCCCGGCTTCAGCCGCGACATGGTGGTGATGCTGCAAGGCTTCATCGTGATGTTTTCGGGCGCCATGGCCTATGTGTTTGCGCCCATGCTGTCGCGCGGCCTGGCCCTGCTGACCCCCAAGACCGCAGGAGCCCAGCATGGATGAAGCCCTGATTGCCGACCTGCTGGCGTCCACGCTGCGCATGGCCACGCCCCTGATCCTGTGCGCCCTGGCTGGCCTGCTGTCCGAGCGCGCCGGCGTCATCGACGTGGGGCTGGAGGGCAAGATGCTGTTTGCCGCCTTCATCGCCGGTGCCAGCGGCGCCGCCTTTGGCTCGGTCACGATCGCCTTGCTGGCCTCCATTGGTATCGCCGTGGCCTTGTCCTGGATGCATGGCTATGCATGTGTCAGCCACCGGGGAGACCAGGTGGTGTCCGGCGTGGCCTTGAACATCATTGCCACGGGACTGACGGTGGTGCTGGGCCTGGCCTGGTTCCACCAGGGCGGGCAAACGCCTTCCGTGGCCGACGGCGTGCGCCTGCATGCGCTGTGGCCCGGTGCGGCAGATGCCTTGCAAGGCATTCCGCTGGTCGGCCAGATCATCGGCCTGGGCCTGCTCAGCCACAACATCATGGTCTACCTGGCACTGGCCTTGGTGGCCGCCGTGTGGTGGCTGGTGTACCGCACGCGCTTTGGTTTGCGTCTGCGCGCCGTGGGCGAGAACGCGCACATGGTGGATGCCGCCGGTGTCTCGGTGCTGCGCCTGCGCTATACCGCACTGACGCTCAACGGCGTCCTATGCGGCTTGGCTGGCAGCTACATGGTGTTGGGGCAGAACGCCTCGTTTGTGCCGCATATGACCGCCGGCCGAGGCTTCATGGCCCTGGCCGCCATGATCTTTGGCAACTGGCGTCCGGTGCGCGCGCTGTGGGCCTGCCTGTTGTTCGGTTTTCTGGACGCCATGGCCATCCGTCTGCAAGGTGTCAGCCTGCCCGGCGTGGGTGAGGTCCCGGTGCAGGCCGTGCAGGCCTTGCCTTACCTGCTGACGGTGGTGCTGCTGGCCGGCTTTATCGGCAAGACGGCGGTGCCCAAGGCGCTGGGCCAGCCCTACGTCAAGGAGCGCTGAACCAGGGCGCTTTCGAGCTGATTCAAAAAGGGGTGTTCGCCAGTGGGGCGGACACCCCTTTTTTCTTGGCGCTGCACCCCATTTTCGTGCGCATAAAGCTGACCATTAGGTCAGATTATTGGCATGACACTTGCGTTGGAGGCTGCCCTTACAACACCTACAGGGAATCCTCGATGAAAGCTACTCCATATCTCGCCGCACTGGCCCTGGCCGCTGCGTTCGCGCCCGCTGCACATGCAGACGACGACTGGTCGTTCAAGGACGTCAGCGTCAACCATCTGGCCTGGACCGACCACACGCTGAACCAGACCGGCAAGGGCCCGTTTGGTGTGAAGAAGGACTTCACCTACCTGGAGCTGGAAGGCGGCATGGGCGGCAAGTGGGGTGATCTGTACGGTTTCTTCGACGTGGAAAACCCCGACAAGGACGCCCACAACGCGGGCGACTCCGCCATGGACCGCCGATACGCCATGAAGGCCGTGGCCCACATCAACATGACCGAGCTGGGCGGCGTGCCCGTGCAGCTATACGCGCACATCTACAACTTTATGGACGACGGCTTCCGCGATCAGAACAATGTGCTGGGCCTGAGTACCGCGTACTACAACGGCGGCTTCTGGATCAAGCCCTTCTTTGGCGCGCACTACGAGACCAAGACCGATCTCGGCACCCAGTTCAACGGCACGATGGCGGGCTGGGTATTCGGCTACAACTTCAAGGCCTGGGACCAGTCCTTCATGGTTTCCAGCTGGCATGAAACCGAGATGGGCCGCAAAGACAGCTACTTGGTCATGGCCCGCGACGGCGGCGTAGTCACCGCCAACAAGACCGCGCAAAACGGTGCCCTGTCGCTGTGGTGGAACGCCACCCCCCATATCACGACCGGCCTGTCCTACCGCTACGCCAAGAACAAGCTGGGTTCGGCTACGCTCCAGGACGCTTTCATCTACACCCTTCGCTACAACTTCTAAGTCAGCCACTTTTGCTATCGAAAAAATAGCTGCTAGCGCAGGTAAATACTGCGCTAGCGGCCTGTTCGGTGTAATGACTCTGTAGGCGCCGGGGGCAAGCCTCGGCGGCAGAGTCATTAAAATCGGCAGATGACAAAAACCACCACGATTGCCACCCACAGTGGCACTTTCCATGCTGACGACGTTTTTGGCGTCGGCGTTTTGATGGGTGTGTTCCCATCCCATTCCCTGCTGCGCACCCGCGATAAGGCCTTGATCGCCACAGCCGACTTTGTGGTCGACGTGGGCGGCACCTGGGACGCGGCGACCGGCCGCTTCGACCACCACCAGCGTGGCTTTGAAGGCGCGCGCCCAGCGCGGCTGGTAGACGGCCAAAGCGTGCCCGGCGTGGGCTATGCCAGTGCCGGCCTGGTCTGGTCGGCATTTGGCGCCGCCTATGTGCAGGCCTGGGCCCAGACCCATGGCCACAGCTTGGACGAGGCCGCCGTGGCCAGCGTGGTGCAGACCATAGACCATTCGCTGGTGCAGTACCTGGACATCGTCGACACCGGCCAGGGCGATGTGGCGCCCGGCATCTTCGGCCTGTCCAGCCTGGTCGCGCAGCTGAACACGCACTGGCTGGAAGAGCAGGGCCTGGACCTGGCCGCCAAGGCCCAGCTGCTGGAAACCCGCTTCCGCGAGGCCATTGCCATCACGCGCAAGTTTCTGGACCACGCGATCAGCAAGAAGGTGGCGCAGATCCGCGCTATGGACATCGTGCGCCAGGCGCCCCGCCTGCTGGGCGGCAAGCTGCTGCATCTGCGCGAGGGCGGCATGCCCTGGACCCGCGTGGTGGTGGACGAAATGCCCGAGGTGATGTTTGTGATCTACCCGGATTCCGATGGCAACCAGTACCAGATCAAGACCGTGCCGCTGGAAGTCGGCTCCTTCGACACCCGCATGGACCTGCCCGCCAGCTGGGCCGGCCTGCGCGACCAGGAACTGGCCGCCGTCACCGGTGTGCCCGACAGCGTGTTCTGCCACCTGAACCTGTTCATCGGCGGGGCCCGGAGTTTTGAGGGGGCGGTGAAGCTGGCGGAGCTGGCGCTGGCCGAACCCGTCTGATGGAAGCCCCGGCTAGGCCCACACCGCTGCAGCAAGTCCGTGCGGCGGTCAAAGCCAATCTGCTGCCTGGCATGGTGCTCTGGGCCGGCCTGGTGGCGCTGACCCTGGCCTACGCCTGGAGCCCGGCGGTGCAGGCGGGGCTGGCGCAGTGGGGGGCGGTCAAGCAGGCCGGGGGCTACCCGATGGCGTTTGCCACCTATGCGGCGTTTGCCGTGCTGGTGCCCGAGCTGCTGGGCATTGCGCTGCTGCGCCAGCCGCTGCGCCGCACGCTGTGGGCCGATATGGCCTACGCCACCCTGGTGTTCGGCTGCATCGGCATCACCGTGGACCTGTTTTATGCGCTGCAGGTCAGCCTGTTTGGCGAAGGCAATGACGGCCTCACCATCGCCAAGAAGATGCTGGTCGACCAGTTCGTCTATTCGCCGATGACCAACTTCGCCGTGATCGCCATGTTCGCCTGGCGCGAAGACGGCTTTCGCGCCAGCGCCTGGCAGCGTATCTTCTCGGCCGACTTTTTAAGCAGCCGTTACCTGCCGCTGCTGGTCGCCTTGTGGTGCGTGTGGATACCCGGTGTGGTGGCCATCTACCTCATGCCCACCGCGCTGCAGTTCCCCGTGGCCTCGCTGATCCTGAGCTTCTGGATACTGGTCTTCAAGTTCATCCGCAAGGGCTGATTGCTATTGAATTGGTAGCTGCTGGCGCAGATGGATATTGCGCTAGTGGCAGATTTCTTGCGTACATCTGCGGCCCAGGCGCCTAGGGGCGCAATGCCTGGACGAAATCGACAAACGCACGCAGCGGCGCGGGCAGCTGGCGGCGGCTGGGGTAGTACAGATAGGGGCCGGAGAAGCTGGGCCACCAGGCTTGCAGCACCGGCTCCAGGGCGCCACTGTCGAGATGGGGGCGCAACCAGTCTTCGAATAGGTAGATGACGCCGCTACCGGCCACGGCGGCGTCCACCGCCAGTTCCACGGCGCCGCCGATCCTGACGATCAGCGGGCCGCTGGTGTCTACCTTGATGGTTTCGCCATTCCGCTCGAATTCCCAGGCCGGCATGGCGCCGCTGGCGAACTTGCCGCGCAGGCAGGCGTGGCCCAGCAGGTCGCGCGGATGTTCGGGGCGGCCGCGCTGGTCCAGGTAGGCGGGCGCGGCGGCGGCGGCAAAGCGCTGCACACGCGGGCCGATGGGGATGGCGACCATGTCCTGCTCCAGTCGCTCCTCGTAGCGTATGCCCGCATCGCAGCCCTCGGCCAGCATGTCGACAAAGCTTTCTTCGGCGATCACCTCCAGCACGATGTCGGGATAGGCGGCCAGAAATGGCGGCACGATGCGCGGCAGCACCAGGCGGGCCGCGCTGAGCGGCACATTCAGCCGTAGCGTACCGGCGGGCCGGTCCCGAAAGCTGTTGGCCACATCCAGTGCGGCCTCTACCTCGACCAGCGCCGGGCCCAGCCGCTCCAGCAGACGGGTGCCGGCCTCGGTCAGCGCGACGCTGCGCGTGCTGCGGTTGAGCAGCCGTACGCCGAGCCGGGTTTCGAGCCGGCGCACGGCTTCGCTGAGGCTGGAGGCGCTGCCGCCATTGGCCATGGCCGCGCCCCGAAAGCCGCCTGCGCGCGCCACCGCCACGAAGGCCGTCAGGTCGGCCAGGTTTGCGGTCATTGTTCGCCTTTCCGCACAAGCTGTGCTGATTCAATCCCCTTATCGTACGCGGTGTTCTTCCCTACATTCGTGGCTCACCACAGGAGAACGAACATGATCGACATTGGCCAGGCAGGAACTTACATACTCGGCGACCGCAGCGTGCAGCGTCTGGGATACGGCGCCATGCAGCTCGCCGGCCCGGGCGTATTCGGGCCGCCGAAGGACCGCAACGCGGCCATCGCCGTGCTGCGCGAGGCCGTGGAAAGCGGCGTCAACCACATCGACACCAGCGACTTTTACGGCCCGCACATCACCAACCAGATCCTCCGCGAGGCGTTGCAGCCTTACCGCGATGGCCTCACCATCGTCACCAAAATCGGCGCCCGGCGCGGCGCGGACGCCTCCTGGAACCCGGCTTTCGCGCGCGAAGAACTGACTCAGGCGGTACACGACAATCTGCGCAATCTGAGCCTGGATGTGCTCGATGTAGTCAACCTGCGCTGCATGTTCGGCATCTACGGGCCGGCCGAAGGCTCGCTGGAAGAACCGCTCAGCGTGCTGGCCGAATTGCAGCAGCAGGGCCTGGTGCGCCACATCGGTTTAAGCAATGCCACGCCCACGCAAATCGCCCAAGGGCGCAGCATCTGCCGCATTGTGTGCGTGCAGAACCTGTACAACCTGGCGCAGCGTGCCGACGACGGCCTGATCGCCGACCTGGCCCGCGCCGGCACGGCCTACGTGCCGTTCTTCCCGCTGGGTGGCTTCAGCCCCTTGCAGTCGGCGGGCCTCTCCGCCGTGGCCGAAGAGCTGGGCGCTACACCCATGCAGGTCGCACTGGCCTGGCTGCTCCAGCGCTCGCCCAATATCCTGCTGATTCCCGGAACCTCGTCGGTCGTGCATCTGCGCGAAAACCTGGCCGCGGCCCAACTGGTGCTGCCGTCCAGCACTGTGGCGCGGCTGGACCAGATCGCGGGCGAAACCCCACCGGCCTGATGCGACGCGGGTCGGCCAGGGCGCTTAAACTTTTGCCATGACCACCGACTCGACTCCTTCCATCGACAAACCCAATGCCCGCACCGAAGCCGCGCTGGCCCGCCTGCACAAGGCCATGCGCGACATCGAGGCCGAGATCGCGGCGCACCAGGGCATCTACCCCTTCAACTTTGGTCGCGTGACCCAGTCCGAACTGTGCCGCCGCGCCGACGTGAAAAAGGCCACCCTGCAAAACCCGGTGCACAAGGACACGACGCGGGTGGAGATCATGGCTTGGCTGGATGGGGTCAGCGCCCAGCTGGCCCAGACCCGCGACGGCACGCGCGAGCGGGTCACCGAAGTGGCGGATGGCCTGGCGGCGGAGGTTCAACGCTTGACGCAGGCGCTGCAGGCGGCCGAGCAGCGCATCGCGCAGCTGGAGGCGGAGAACGCCGCGCTGCGGGGGTAACTGGCAGCTCCCGGTTTGCTCCTAAATAAGGAGCTGCTTGCGCAGGTAATACCTGCGCTACAGGCCTTTTTTCCTTGAATCTCTAGAAGTGCATCGCCAGCCGTACCTGGGCGGTGAGCGGGGCGCTGCTGCGGTTGCGCACCAGGGTCTCGTGGTAGGTGTTGACCCAGAGCGAGGTGTCGCGGCTGATGCGCCACATTAGCCCGGGGCCGATGCCGAGCACGCGTTCTTTCGCGTCGGCAAGCGTGCTGCCGTTGGCCTTGCTATCGCTCAGCTGCTGGAACAGGTAGCCGTTGATGCCCAGGCTGACTTCGGGTGTCACCGCATAGGAGGCGGTGAAATTCACCCAGCTGGCCTGTCCGGCCTGCGTGCTGGTGAGCGGGGCACCGTTGAAGCTTTGCTGCGGGTTGCTGGAGGCCGGCTTGTCGTTCTTGAAGTTGTACAGGTAGTGCAGCCGCCAGCTGATCTCCCAGCGGTCGGCCGGGAACAGCGTGGCCGCCCAGTACGGATTCAACGAGGCGAAGCCCGCGCTCTGGTTGATGTCGGTGTGCTGGTCGTACTTGCCCGTGGGCAGGATGGTGTCTAGGGACAAGCGCTGGACGAAGACGGGCTGGCCTTGCGCCCCCATCACCGGGTCGCTTTGCAAGAACGCGCCCACGGTGATGTCGCCCAGATCGGTGCCGCCATCCGTCATCGACGCTCCCGGGCCAAAGCTGCTGTGGAGGGACACCAGCGGCAGGATGGCGGTAACGCCAGGGTGCCAGCCTCCAAAGCTGGTGGGTGAGGAGTAGCTGAGCTGGTTGGCCCACGAGGTGCTGCTGATCTTGGGGCTGTTGAACGCCGCCACGTTGTTGCCGCTGTTGTCCTTGATGGCGTTCGCCGATGCGTTGCGTAGCCAGCTCAGCCAGGTCCATCCCGGCGCGCCGGAGAAACCGTCGTAGAAGCTGGTGCCGCCCAGGTTCAGGCCGGCGGGCTGGCTCACGGTGGGCACTTGTGCGGTTACGCCGGTGGCCGCCAGGGCGCTTGCCGCAGCGATCAACCAGGTGGCGTGGGTATGTTTGTTTTTCATCAATTGTCTCCTCCAGAACGCGGTAGTTCGAAGCGGGGTGCTCCGATGCCTGAAGGATAAAAATCGAGAGCCGATGCAGCTTGCTTGTGGGTGACACACTTGCCCAGGCATGCCGCGCTGTCGTCGTGGTTAACCCGGGCGCAGGATTTGGGGTCGCATTCTCATATGCTGAGACTGCGGTTTGACGCGCACCAGCGGCATACCGAATATGCTGGAGCAGAAGAAGGAGACATATATGGCGAGTCGCACCCATGTTTCGGTAGATGCCGTCAGTCCGTCCCAGCGGCTACCGGCCTGGCACGCCTTGATCAGCACCCATGTAGGGCGTACGCCAGAGTCGTTTCGCCTGCGCGATGCCAGCCATTGGGAGCCCCTGGTGGGCCAAACATTTTCCGGCAGCCTGGAGTACGGCATGCTGGGCGGCGCGGGCTTTTGCCGACTGACCGCAACGCCACACCGCTTCAGCCGGGCCATGGGTGCCCGGCAAGAAGACATCCCCAGTCCGCTGATGCTGTTGATGCAGCAAAAAGGCTGCGCGCTGCTGGAGCAGGACGGGCGTAGTGCGATGCTGGAGCCGGGCGACTGGTGCATCCTGGACGCCGCCCAGCCCTTTGTGGTGGACCACCCCTATGGATGCGACCAGATCATTCTGACGCCGCCCCGCCCCTCCGACCCTGCACTGGTGGACCTGATTGCGCGCACCCGCGCATCGCGCTGTGACGGGCGCACCGGTTCCTCGCGCCTGGTGCAAACCATGGTCCGTGAGGCCTATGGGCAGTTTGACCGGCTGCCGGCCAGCACCGCCAAAACCCTGGCCGATGCGATCACGGCGCTGGCCTGGCATGCGGTGCAGGAACGCTTTGCGGCCCCGGACAAGGACACGGTGCGCGACACGCAACGCAACAAGTTCAAGGCCTTTATCGACAAGCATCTGGCCGAGCCCGGTCTCTGCGTAGAGATGGTGGCGCAGGGCTGCGGCTGCTCCGTGCGCACGGTGCACCGCGCCTTTGCCGACGATGCCCTGGGCTCCGCCTCCGAATACATCTGGCAGCAGCGGGTGGCCCAATGCGCCAGCGACCTGAAGAACCCGCGCCATGCCTCCCGTTCGTTGACGGACATTGCCATGCAGTGGGGTTTTTCCAGCTCCTCGCATTTCAGCCGGGTGTTCCGCAGCAGCCTGGGGGTCTCCCCCAAGGCTTACCGCGCGGCGCCGTAATTTCAGATCGGATAGTGCCGCGGCGTGGTTTGCACGCTGAGCCAGCGCAGGTCGGTAAACGCGTCGATACCGGCGCGCCCACCAAACCGGCCGACGCCGCTGGCCTTGACGCCGCCGAACGGCATCTGCGGCTCGTCGTGCACCGTAGGGCCGTTGATGTGGCAGATGCCGGATTCAATGCGCTGCGCCACCTGCAGCGCGCGGGCAATATCGCGGCCATAGACGGCGGCCGACAAGCCGTAGGCGTTGTCATTGGCGCAGCGCACGGCTTCTTCCATGCCACGGACCCGAACGATGCCTTTGACCGGGCCAAAGGATTCTTCGCTGTAGATCTTCATGGCGGGTGTGACGTGGTCGATCAGCGTTGGCAGCATGAGTGTGCTGTCTGCGCGGCCACCGCACAGCAGTTGGCCACCGGCCTGCAGCGCGTCGTCCAGCAGCAGATTGCAGCGGTCCACCGTGGTCTGGTCGATGACGGAGCCCAGGGCTGCGCCCGAGCCTGCTGCGCCGGGCGTCAGCGTACGGGCCTTGCGGGCGAGCCGCGCCACAAATTCGTCCGCGATGCGCTCGTCCACGATGATGCGCTCGGTGGACATGCAGATCTGCCCCGAGTTGAGGAATGCGCCAAAGATGGCGCCGTCCACGGCCTGGTCCAGGTCGGCATCGTCGAGCACGACCAGCGGTGCCTTGCCACCCAGCTCCAGCACCACGGGCTTCAGGTGTTCGGCGCATTGGGCGGCGATGATCTTGCCCACCTTGGTGGAGCCCGTGAAGTTGACGCGGCGTACGGCGGGGTGGGCAACCATGGCGGCCACCACGGCGCCCGCATCGGCAGGCGCGTTGCTGATGAAGTTCACCACGCCCGCAGGCACGCCGGCGCGGGTGAACGCATCGGCGATGGCCCGGTGGGTCGCCGGGCAGGATTCCGATGCCTTGAAAACCACGGTGTTCCCGCAGGCCAGGGGCACGGCGATGGCGCGCACGCCCAGAATCAGCGGCGCATTCCAGGGGGCGATGCCGAGTGACACGCCGGCCGGCTGGCGCACGGCCAGCGCCAGGTTGCCGGGTACGTCGGAGGGGATGACTTCGCCGTTGATCTGGGTGGTGAGTGCGGCCGCTTCACGCAGTATGCCCACGGCGGTGACGGCGTTGAAGCCAGCCCAGAGTTCGCTGGCACCGGTTTCGCTCACCATGGTCGCAATAAGCGACGCTTGGTGGCGTTCCAATTCGTCAGCCGCTTTGGTCAGCATCGAGCGCCTCTCGGCAGGACCGGTTTGCGACCACGCCGCAAAGGCCTGCTGTGCCGCGACTACGGCCGCCACGGCGTCGGCCGGGCTGGCCGCCGCAGCCGTGGTAACCACCTCATGGGAGACCGGGTTGCGGCGCTCGAATGTGGCGCCCGAGCGGGCATCGGCAGATTCGCCTTGGATCAAAAGCTGGACAGTGTTCATGGGGATCTCCTAAATGGTTTGGGGGTGCGAGGGCGCCCAGTCGCCGTGAAAGGCATCGCGCAACCGCATGGGTAGCTTGATCTGCGCGATGGGGCCGGCTGTGATGTCGGCGGCGTTCAACACCACCACGGAGGCCAGCCCCGTGTCGTGGTGGTCCACCACGGCCAGCAGCAGGCCTTCCGCGCCGGGAACCGGCACCAGCTGTGGCTCCTGGAAGGTGGTGGTGTCCGATAGAAACAGGGCGGTGACGCCACCCGTTTTTGTGTCAACACGCACCAGGTGGTTCGAGCCCAGGCCGATGGGGCCCGCCACGAGCTGGCTTTTGCTGGGGTCGATGCCGCCGTAGTAGATGAAGCGGTGCGGGTGCATGGACACGCGGTCGTCGATCCGCGGTAGCTCTCCCGGTATCGGGCTCAATACGCGGGAGGTGAACGAGGATTCCGGGCTGTCCGCGTCGAAGCTCCAGCGCGTGAGGTAGGGCGCATTGGCCTCCGGGTCGTGCGCGCTGCCGTCCCGCGCCGGCACATAGGGAAAGACATTGCGCGCCGAGACGCACAGGTCGATGGTGATCTGGCTGCCGGTATTGAAGGCGTTGGCCACGTGGTAGGAATAGCAGGCCGGCCGGCGGAACCAGCGCATGTCTTTGACCGAGCCGTCTCGGCGCATCACGCCTATCCAGGTGTCCAGAGCGCCGTCCCACATCCAGTGCGTGCCGCCGGCTTTCATGCGGTCCAGATCGCAGACCGTGGGGAAGACGGAGAAGATGACGTAGTCGCGCGTTACCGCGAAATCGTGCTGCATGGCGGCGTAGGGCGCTTCGAACCACTCTTCGCGCACCAGTGCGCCGTGTTTGTCGGCAACGCAGAAGGCCACGTCCTTGCTGGCATCGCCGGCTGCCTCGTAGCCAAAGAACAGCCATTCGCCGGTCTCCGGGTCGCGCTTGGGGTGGGCGGTGACGGTGCGCGAACGCAGTTGGCCGTCGAAGTCGTGCCTACCCTTGGTCTCCAGTGTCACCGGGTCCAGCTCGTAGGGCAGGCTATCTTCCTTGAGTGCGAACAAGCGCCCTGCATGCACGAAGGCCGTGGTGTTGGCCGTACCACGGTCCAGCCCGCGCACCGAAGCATGGTCGGTAAACGGGTTGCGGTACAAGCCGAACAGGGATCGGTGGGCCGCACGCTCGGCTTCAAAACGCTGCGTGCGCACGTAGCGCATCGTGAAATCCACCCGGCCATTGGCGAAGCTGAATGCGCTCACTGCACCGTCGCCATTGATGTAGATATCGTCGCCCAGCATGGGTGGGTATTTGGGGTCGGGGCCACACCGGTACCAGGTGCCTTGCAGTGCCTGGGGCAGCTCGCCCACGACTTCCAGGTCTTTGATGTGGCATTCGATGCGCGAGGGCGCATTCATTCCGCTGAATTGCGGCAGGGCTGGGAAGTTACGGCTAGGGCTTGAATCGGTAGGCATGGCTAAGGATGGTTAAGTGGAAAGAGACAGTGGGTGCTTGCAACTTCATGTGGGGCTGAGCGGCAAAGCGCTGCGGCGATGGCTGCCGTGCGCATGGCGCGAGGTCACCACCACAGACAAGGCCAGCGCGATGGCGTAGACCAGGGCGGCTGCCCAGCCCACGTTGCGGAAGCTGCCGGCCCCGACGGCGAAGGCGCCGATTGCGGGGCCCAGTGCCTGGCCCATGAAGATCGCCGCATTGGCCAGGCCGGGCAAGCGGCCCGTGGGGTCCATATCGGCCGACAGGGTCAGCAGATAGGTCAGTCCGAAGAACCACACCAGCATGATGACGCAGGCGGTAAGCGCATACACCGCCACGTTGTTGCCGTAGACCATGAGCAGCGTCGCCACCAGGGAGCCCGCAAACCCCAGCAGTTGGGCGCTACGGTGGCTAATGCGTTGCCCCAGCATGCCTGCCACCGCTGCGCCCGCCGCACCTGACAGAACGCTGAGTCCGAGGATCATGCCGATGTGATCGGGCGCGATGCCGATGGCTTTGCCGATGCGCTCCTGGTAGATCCACAGGGCACCATGTCCGGCGAAGAGCAGCACCACCAGCACCAGCAGCAGTATGTGGTTCAGCTGCAGGGGGCTGGATGCGATAGCGCCCGCACCGCTGTTTACCGCCGCTGGCGCATGGGCAGGAATGCGTCCGCACACCAGCAGGCTCACCACACACATCACAGCGAAGCCAGCAAACACGGCGGGAATGCCGTGCGCCGCAATTACCGGCGGCAATATGCCCAGTGAGATCGCACCCCACAGCAGGACGCAGATGTTGAGCGTGGCAAAGGTTTTGTCTTTGTGGGTACGCAAGGTGGTGCTGGCGTAGACCACGGCCTGCGCCACGCCGCCTGCAGCGCCCGACAGCAAACGGGCCGCGCAAAACAGGGTGAAGCTATCGGCCACCATGCTCCAGGCGTTGGAGGCCAACAGAACCACCAGGGCGATGCGCATCAGATGCTGCCGGTTCTGCCGGTGCGCGCCAAAGGCCGTGATGGTGCAGGCCAACGCCATGGACACCAATTCGATGCCGAAAAGCATGCCCATTTGCTGCAGGCTGATGCCCATGCGGTCCACCAGGGCGCCGCCCAGCACGGGCTGCATCTGTATGGTTCCCATGGCGGTCACCATGCAAAGGGCCAGCGCGAACATGGTGGTCTTGCTGTCGATTTTTGTCATTGCGTGCATAGCACTGTCTCCGTAGATAGGGTCCGGCAAGAATAGGAAATACGGCTGCATGCATCTGGCATCAGCGCGCCGGGATTGACTGAGCGTGTCAGCGCCATCTCAGGGATTTCCCTGGCGCCATGTAGCCGGCCCATGGCTGCGTATTTCAAGGCCAGGTCCGATGTGGAGAATGTGCTTTCAAATCTCACCTGTTGAGACTTTGCGTTGACGGTCTTGGGAATGGCGGCGACAGTCGCTGCACTGCTTCATCACCTTGATTGCCGCTATGCACAACACGACAGACCTGCAGGCCGCCCTGTACACCATCAGCTTGTATTCGCCCGATCCGCTGGCCATGGCCCGCTTCTACAGCGCTGCGTATGGCATGTCGCTGGAGGCGGTGGAGGGTGGTTATGCGTGCCGCGGCCCGGGCCGCCAGGTGCAGATCACCACCGGCCCGGCCAACCAGCTGGGCTATGCCCAGTTCGCCCTGCACACGCCGGCTGCCTGGCAGCATCTGCGCCAACGCATCCAGGCCATGGAAGCCCAGGCCGTGCCTGCCAATTGCCCCGTCGGGGCCGTCGCCGTGCGTGACCCCGATGGCAACCGGATCGTCTTTATTGCGCCGCACGACGCCCCTTTGGCCGGCGGCCATGCCGAACTGCCGGCCGCTACGCTGCAGCATTTCGCCTTGCGCACGCAGCAGCTGCCGGAGATGCTGGCCTTCTATACCGAGCAGCTGGGCTTTGTGCTGTCCGACGCGGTGCGCGATGCCGAAGGCCAGCTGCGGGCCTGCTTTCTGCGCAGCGACCATCTGCACCATGCGCTGGCGCTGTTCTTTGCGCCGGTCTCCTGTTTCGACCACCAATCGTTTGAAGCGCCCGACTGGGCCAGCATGAAGGCCTGGGGCGACCATATGGCCAGCCTACGCGAGCCCATCGTCTGGGGCATAGGCCGCCATGGGCCCGGCAACGACGTGTTCTTCATGGTGCGCGACCCGGACGGCAACCTGGCCGAAATTTCCGCTGAGATCGAGCACTGCGAACCCGGCCGCCCAGCGGGGGAGTGGACCCACGAGGAGCGCACGCTCAACCTCTGGGGCAAGGCCATTTTGCGAAGCTGAGCACACCATGCCCAGTACCAACCGTATGTTGCGCATCCTTGGCCTGTTTGGCCTGGACCGCCCTGTGATATCGCCCGAATGGCTGATCGAAGAACTCGGCGTATCACGCGCCAGCGTGTACCGCGACCTGGGTCAGCTGACCCGTGCCGGCATGCTGGAACGCGTGGCCGACCGGGGCTATGTACTCGGCCCCATGGTGGTCGAGCTGGACCGGCAGATACGCCTGACCGATCCGCTGCTGGAAGCCGCGCAGGAACTGCCCGGCAAGCTGGCCCATGAGACCGGTGGCACTATTTTGTTGTGCCGCTTCCACGGCAACAAGGTGATGTGCATCCACCAGGTCAATGGTCAGAACCCGGCCTTGTCGGTGAGCTACGAGCGCGGCCGCGCCATGCCGCTGTACCGCGGCGCCACGTCCAAGATCATTCTTGCCTGTCTGCCGGCCGCCCAGCTGAAGCAGCTGTGGGCCAGCGAACGCCAAACCCTGGTAGCGGCCGGTCTGCCCGATGACTATGCCCAGCTGCTTGAAGTGCTGGCCGCGTTGCGCCAGACCGGCTACTGCATAACCCAGGGCGAGGTGGACCCCGACGCCGTGGGTTTCGCCGTGGCGCTGCGTGACGGTGAGCAACTGCTGGGCAGCCTCAGCGTGGTGATGCCCGCCGCCCGGATGACTGCTGTATTGCGTCAATCCACGCTGAGTCGCCTGCAAAGCGCGGCAGGCCGCATTGAAGGCCGGCTGCAAGACCAGCGCGACAAGGCGCGTGCCCACAAAAGCAAAACGGAGACCCCATGAACGCAGCCCTGCCTATGTCGGCTATTCCCCCTGGTATGGCTGACGAGACGCCCGACGAGACATCTTTCCCCGTGGTCATCGTCGGTGCCGGCCCCACCGGGCTGGTGCTGGCCAACCTGCTCGGCCAGCAGGGCATCCGTACGCTGGTGATCGAACGCAGCACCAATACGGTCGGCGAGCCGCGCGCCGTCACCATCGATGACGAGAGCTTGCGCACTGTGCAGGCCGCCGGATTGATCGGGGAGGTGCTACCGCAAGTAGTGCAGGGCTATGGCGTGCACTACTACTCGTGGCGCGACAAGGAATTCGCCCGCATCGAGCCACAGAGCCAGGAGTACGGATTTCCCAAGCGCAATGCGTTTCGCCAGCAGCTGCTGGTGGGCCAGCTGCGCGATGGTCTGCAGCGCTTTGCGCACACTGCCATCTGGTTTGGCCACGAGCTGGTGCAGTTCCGCGACGAGGGCGAAGATGGCCAGGCCGTGCACCTGCAGCTCAACCACGGCGGCGAGACCAAGCACATCAGCTGCCAATGGCTGGTGGCCTGCGACGGCGGCCGCAGTCCGGTGCGTGAGCAGCTGGGCATCCAGCTCACGGGCAGCACCTATGACGAGAAATGGCTGATCGTCGACCTGCTGGAACGCGACTCGGCTTTTCGCCACACTCGCACCTATTGCGACCCGGCACGGCCTGCGATCCGTCTGCCCGGGCCGCAGGGTACGCTGCGCTACGAGTTCATGCTGCATGCAGGCGAAGACCCGGACCAGGTGCTGGACGAGTCGAACGTGCGGGCCTGGATACGCGCACGCAACCCGGCCGATGCGGAACTGGCCATTGCCCGCAAGGTGGTCTACGCCTTCCACGCGCGGGTGGCCGAGCGTTGGCAAACGGGCCGGGTGTTCCTGGCGGGCGATGCGGCCCACCTCACGCCACCGTTTGCCGGCCAGGGTATGAACAGCGGCGTGCGCGATGCCGCCAACCTGGCCTGGAAGCTGGCCGCCGTGGTGCGCGGCGACATGGCACCCAGCCTGCTGTCTACCTACGCGCAGGAGCGCAAGCCCCATGCCTGGTCCCTGATCCGTATGGCGGTGCGCATTGGTACCTTCATGCAGCCCAAGTCGGTACTGGCGGCCATGCTGACGCAGGGCGCGCTGAAGTTGTGCAGCCTGTATAGGCCGGTGCGCGACTATGTGCTGCACCTCAAGTTCAAACCCAAGCCGCGCTTTTTTGAAGGCTTCTTTGTGTCTGGCGAACATGCCGATGCACTGGTGCCCGCGGGCCAACTGCTACCCCAGCCGCAGGTGGAGCTGCCCGGTGGCGCCCACGTGCCGCTGGACGACCTGCTGGGCCACGGCTTTGTATGGCTGGGCCTGGCCGATGCCCCGTTGCCTACTGGTTTTCACCTGCCCTGCCGCACCTTGCGCGTGGTGGCGCAGCAGGACGACTTTCTGCCCGCCGTTGACGGCGTGGACGCCGTGCTGCGCGACGTGGAGGGCGTGCTGGAAAACATCCTGCGCAGCGCCAGTGCCCGCGCCCTGCTGCTGCGGCCCGACCGCTATGTGCTGGCCTACCTTGGCTGCGCTGGCACACCGGACCAACAGCGCCTACAGCAACTGGCCCCTTATTTCAATCGACCTACCGTTACTTTAGAAAGCGCAGCATGAAACTGATCAGTTATCTCTACCAAGACCAACCCGGCTGGGGTATGGTCACCGATGCCGGCGTGCAGCCCTTGGGCAGTGCCCGCTACCCGAGCTTGCTGAGCGCGCTGCAAGCGGGCCAGCTGGATGCCATCGCCGCCGAGGCCAGTGCGGCCGTGTTGCCGCTGGCCGACATCGTGTTCCTGCCGGTGATTCCCGCACCGGGCAAGATTTTTTGCGTAGGCCACAACTACGAGGAACACCGCATCGAGACCGCACGCGACAAGACCCAGTTCCCCCTGCTGTTTATGCGGGTGGCTGAATCGCAGACGGCCCATGGCCAGGCTATCTTGCTGCCGCCTGAATCCACCCAGTTGGACTATGAGGGCGAGATCGCCATCGTTATCGGCAAGGCCGGGCGCCGTATCCGCGAGGAAGACGCATGGGAGCATGTGGCCGGCTACAGCGCTTACAACGACGGCTCCATCCGTGATTGGCAGCGCCATACCCTGCAGTTCACCGCTGGCAAGAACTTCACAGGTACTGGCGCCTTTGGCCCCTGGCTGGTGACGCGCGGCGAGATCGCCGACGGCGCCGAACTGACGCTGGAGACGCGCCTCAACGGCGAGACCATGCAGCGCACCACCACCGCGTCGATGATCTTCCCCATTCCGGTGCTGATCCACTACATCTCCACCTTCACCACGCTGCAGCCCGGGGATGTGATCGTCACCGGCACCCCCGGTGGTGTGGGCGCAAAGCGCAATCCCCCCGTGTGGATGCAACCGGGCGACCGCGTCGAGGTGGAGGTCAGCCAGGTGGGCGTGCTGACGAATACGGTAGAGCGCGACCCTGGTTGAACCCGCCGGCTTGCCGGGGGCGGGCTCAGGCCAGCGCCAGCGCCGTCCTGTCCACCACCCTACGCAGCACAAAGCTGGAATGCACACCGGTCACGCCCTCAATGCGCGTCAGCTTGTTCAGCAGCAAGTCCTGGTAGTGGTCCATGTCGCGCACCGCCACCTTGATCTGGTAGTCGGCAGACTGGCCGGTGATCAGCAAGCACTCCAGCACCTCGGGCAATACGTTTACCGAGGCCTCGAAGTTGGCGAAGCGTTCCGGCGTGTGCCGGTCCATGGAGATGTGCACCAGCGCCATCAGCGACAGCCCCAGCTTCTTCGCATCCAGCAGGGCGCGGTAGCCCAGAATCAGGCCGGACTCTTCCAGCGCCCGCACCCGCCGCAGGCAGGGCGAGGGCGACAAGCCAATGCGGTCCGCCAGGTCCTGGTTGTTGACCCGGCCATCGACCTGCAGAATATCCAGAATTTGCCTGTCATACCGGTCTAAATCCATGTGTATGCCTTGAATCTTAAGAATTTTGGCAGATTATGCCAAGAATAAAGAATTTAGAGCCAATAACGCAATATTCTGCCCCTGGCCTTGGCCTACACTGAAGTCTCTGCAACACACAGACCCCCGCCACCCTGGTCACAAGCCAGCAGCGCACCCACCGACCCCACAAAGGTCGCGACCACCAAGCCGAATCCCCGGGCGTATCCAGGCCCGGGGAGCATGCTTCCCCCTCCCCATCCAGCGCCGTGCGGACATTCCGCTCCCCATCTTTACTTGCCCCTGGCCCAAAGGTTTGCAGGGTGGCCGAGTGAGGTTCGTCTTCGCGATTGCTACCAAATAGATAGCTACTACCGTAGGTAAATACTGCGCCAGAGGCCATTTCGACCTATATCCTGCGGACACAAACCCGGCCCGCTTGCCCCATTTCCACAGAACCGTCGTTTGTTGATCTAGGTCACTGAAGCCGGCTGGTGGCAGGCCTAGAGTGACATGGTGCGCGCTGCCAAGCGCGCGTTACGGGCTGGTCAGCCTGCAGTCGTTGGTTGCCTCTTTAAAACCACAGTGATCGCAGGCCAGCTAAGGGATTTAACGGTGTGTCACTGGAGATGAATATGTCAGTTGTTGAACAAACATTTGGTTTTTTTACGCCCACGGTAGCTTTGATGGGTGTGGGTTGCGCCAAGGAGATTGGGCCGCAGGCCAAGTCCCTGGGGGCCCGCCATACCTTTCTGTGCACCGACGCCGGCATGGTGAAGCTGGGCCTGGCGGCCAAGGTCACGCAGATGCTGGAAGCGGCGGACATCCAGGTTACTGTATTTGGCGGGGCCGAGCCCAATCCCACGGACCGCAATGTGCATGACGGTGTGAAGCTGTACCAGGCTAAAGGCTGTGACTCCATCGTCACGCTGGGCGGTGGTAGCGCACATGACTGTGGCAAGGGCATTGGCATGGTGATTGGCAATGGCGGCCACATTCGGGACTACGAAGGTCTGGACAAAACGACCAAGCCCATGCCGCCGTTTCTGGCGGTCAACACCACAGCTGGTACCGCCGCAGAGATGACGCGGTTTTGCATCATCACCAACACCGACACGCATGTGAAGATGGCGCTGGTGGACTGGCGCTGCACACCCAATATCGCCATCAACGACCCGCTGTTGATGGTGGACATGCCCCCCGGCCTGACCGCCGCCACCGGCATGGACGCTTTGACACACGCCATTGAAGCCTATGTGTCCACCATTGCCACACCTATTACCGATGCGTGTGCGTTGCAGGCCATCCGCCTGATTTCCGAATGGCTGCGCCCGGCTGTGGCTTGCGGCACCAACGTACAGGCGCGCGACAAGATGGCTTACGCCGAGTACCTGGCGGGCATGGCCTTCAACAGTGCCAGCCTGGGCTATGTGCACGCCATGGCGCACCAGTTGGGTGGCTTCTACAACCTGCCGCATGGGGTGTGCAATGCCGTATTGCTGCCCGAGGTGTGCACCTTCAACCTGATTGCGTGCCCGCAGCGCTTTGCCGACATTGCGCAGGCCTTGGGAGAAAACACCCGCGGCCTGTCCACCATCGCCGCAGCCGAGAAGGCCATCAGCGCCATCCGCCGCCTGGCGCGGGATGTGGGCATTCCCCCAAACCTTACCGCCTTGGGCGTGCTGGAAAAAGACCTGGAAGTCATGGCCGTCAACGCCAAGAAGGATGCCTGCCAACTGACCAACCCGCGCACCGCCACGCTGGCGCAGGTCGTGGACATCTTCAAGGTAGCGCTGGTCGCCTAAGAGTTAAAGGCGCCCGTCATTGCTTTCCTGCACAAGTCGATGGGCGTGTTTTTTTATAACGTGCAGGTCTGGAGAATGTAGTGAAAGTTTCTGACCATATCGATAGCAATTACCAGCTTTTCATCAACGGAGAATGGGTGGATGGCGCCTCGGGCAAGACCTTCGAAACCTTCAGCCCCTCCACCGGCGAGCGCTTGGCCACCTGTGCTGCGGCTGACAAAGAAGACGTGGACGCCGCCGTCAAAGCCGCCTGGGATGCATTTGCCACCTGGAAGCACACCAGCCCCACCGAGCGCGCTGCCTATCTCACCAGAATCGCCGATGCAATGGAGGCCAAGGCCCAGCACCTGGCCATGGTGGAGACGCTGGACAACGGCAAACCGCTGCGCGAAACCACCGGCGCGGATGTGCCCTTGTCGATTGACCATTTCCGATACTTTGCCGCTGCGATCCGCACCGAAGAAGGTAGCTCCACGCTGCTGGACAAAGACACGCTGAGCCTGGTGATGCGCGAACCGCTGGGCGTGATTGGGCAAATCATTCCGTGGAACTTCCCGCTGCTGATGGCGGCGTGGAAGATTTCGCCCGCGCTGGCCGCAGGCAATTGCATCGTGATAAAGCCCTCGTCCGACACACCTTTGAGCCTGCTGGAGCTGGCCAAGATCTTGGCCGACATCTTGCCCAAAGGCGTGGTCAACGTGGTCACCGGCAAGGGCTCCACCACTGGCGACTACATGCTGCAACACGAGGGTTTCCGCAAGCTGGCGTTTACCGGCTCTACCGATGTGGGCTACACCGTGGCCGAGGCCGCCGCCAAAAAGCTCATCCCCGCCACGCTGGAGTTGGGCGGCAAATCGGCCAACATCATCTTCCCCGATGCACCTTGGGACAAGGCCCTGGAAGGCGTACAACTGGGCATTCTTTTTAACCAGGGACAGGTCTGCTGCGCCGGCTCGCGCCTGTTTGTGCACGCCGACATCTACAACAAGTTTGTGGACGAAACCGTCAAGGCGTTCAACAAGGTCAACGTCAATCTGCCCTGGCTCAGCGGTACGCAAATGGGCCCGCAAGTCAACCGCAAGCAGCTCAACGGCATCCTGGAATATGTGGACATTGGCCGCAAAGAAGGTGAGGTGCTGGCCGGCGGCTCGGCCGTCACCGAGGGCGAGCTGGCAAATGGATGCTTCATGCGCCCGACGCTCATCGCGGTGCGCAACAACCAGGCCCGGCTCTCGCAAGAGGAAATCTTTGGCCCCGTGGCCACGGTGGTCAAATTCACCGAGGTGGATGAAGTCATCGCCATGGCCAACGACAGCGAATACGGACTGGCAGGCGCCGTCTGGACCCGCGACCTCAACCGCGCATTGCGCGTGGCCATGGGCGTAGAGACCGGGCGTATGTGGGTCAACACCTACAACCAACTTCCCGCGCACGCGCCGTTTGGCGGCTACAAAAAATCCGGCATTGGCCGCGAGAACCACAAGATGATGCTGGACCACTACTCTCAGTGCAAAAACATCTTCATTAGCATGGCCGAATCCAAAGTCGGCATGTATTGACCATGGCGACACCTTGCTGCCCAGCAGCGAGGTGTGTGCGATAGGGGTTCCATCGCCCAGACTCCTTGCTACTTTGGAAGAATCCGGTTGCTCTTAATTTGAGAGCTGCTTGCGCAGGTTTTATGTGCGCTGGAGCACGATTTAACCTCAAGGAATTGTGGGGGTACTTTGGGGGCGATTGGCGCCTACTCGTCTTCCGAGCCATCGGCCATCCAGGCTGGGATGTCGCGCTGCACATGGAGCACGCGCCATACGTCGATATGGTCAGTGCGCTCAACATAGAAAACCAGGTAGGGATACTTGCTGAGACTAAGGCATGCGCGTAGCGTGGGGACCTTGTGGCGGGGTGCTTGCCGATATGGATATAGGCACGCTCCAACGCATCCACAAAACCCAGCACCGCTGCCCCGGCGTCTTGTTCCAGGTAATGCGTGATGGCCTGGTCCACGTCGTCCAGCGCCTTGGGCTTCACTTGGATTTCTTGTTGCTGATGCGCTGGCGCAGGGCGTCGAAGTAGGCGGTATCTGCAGGCGTTGCAGGTGCTGACTGGGCACCTGCCAGCAACAGACCGCGCAACTGTTGCCGGTCTTGGTCCTTGCGGATCAGCTCGCGCACGTACTCGCTGCTGGTTTCATAGCCTCGCGAATTGACTTGCGTGTCCACGAAATCCTTGAGGCTGTCGGACAGGGAAATATTCATGGTGCTCATACCAGTAATCCTATGGATTTTGGCAAAATCAGACGGATCGATAGAGGACGTTGCTGGACTACGTTGCAGCCAAAATCACCCGCCCGCTACCGCCGAGGCACCGACCGGATCGATTCGTACCGGGGTAACTGCCGGATTTAGGGTTATTCGACAATGTACGCCGTTTGTACTAACATCGGTATCTCCATTTGCTTCCCCGAGTTAAAGCCATGAGCGCTGTCACTGTCGATCCTTTCGCCCCCAACCCCCGTTCTGCACGCTTGGGTCTGCGTGCCACGCCGGCCCAGGAGGCAGTGTTGCGCCGCGCGGCGGACGTGGCGCATAAATCCTTGACCGACTACATCCTCGACAGCGCTTGCCGCGCTGCCGAACAGACCTTGATAGACCAGCGTCTGTTCACCGTTTCGGGCCTGCAGTACGAGGATTTCCTGGCTTTGTTGGACCGCCCGGCGCAAGACAACGCGGGCTTGCGTGACCTGTTTTCTCGGCCTGCTCCCTGGGCTACGCTGTGAGCTTGAGCGGCCCGCAGCCGCTGACCGCACAACACGTTCTGGAGCCGTTTGATTGCGGCAAGCCCGCGCTCAACGAATGGTTGTTGCGGCATGCCCGGCAAGCCCAGGCCAGCGGTTCCGCCAAGACCTACGTGGTGTTGGATGGCGAGAGCATCGCCGCCTACTACAGCCTGACAGTCGGCCAGGTCGAACCCGTGGACGCGCCTGAGCGGGTGCGCAAAGGCATGGGCCAGTACCCGATTCCTGTGGTGATTTTGGCGCGCTTGGCAGTGTCCTTGCGCCACCAAAAACAAGGCCTGGGTGTCGGCCTGCTGCAAGATGCCATCCGTCGCACCGTGTTGGTGGCCGAGCAGGCCGGTATCCGTGCCATGCTTACGCACCCCATTGACGAACAGGCCGCTCAGTTCTATGTCCGGTTTGGGTTCGAGGGTTCGGATTTGCGGCCACAGCAGTTGCTGCTGCTGTTGAAGGATGCGAAGCGGTGGGTGGGGTGAGCTTGTCGGAGTGGATGCTGGAGGCCGTCGCTAGGAAGCGGCGTTCGGCAGGTGCATGGCACCAAGCTTTTTGTGGTGAACCATACCGACATACTCACCAATCTGTTCCCAAGGTCGCAGGGATAGCGCGTTCGTTCGGGGAATGCGAACAGTAATCGTAGTTTGGTCCCTTTTGGGTTGGGGTACATCTTTCAACAAAAGCCAATAGGCCTCTTGCTCGGACGAGACATACTTGACGATTACCGCCACCTCAAGGAGCTGACGTAGATAGTTGAACGTCGTAACTTTAAGTCGGACGGTTACTGTGGGGCCTTTAGGTGCGTTATCACTTGCCTTGAGCTGAACCACGAATGCTTGGCCGTTGAGATAGTCTTTGTTAGCTAAGCCAATGCGTAGATCAACACCGTAGTCATTATTTGGTTCGTCGCATGTCCACCCGACTTCTAAGTTGTTGCGGAAGAACTGATTTGACTCAGTCTCTAATTGATGCGCTCTTGGGCGCTTTGGAAACTGAGTAGCCATGGATGTCGATGGAATATTGTTTATGAGTAGCTAGCCTGACTACGTCGTAATGCCCGCGAGCAAATCTGGGATCCACGGGACTTGCTAGTCATGAATTTCTCTTGAGAATGGCTCTGAGTCTTTGATTCCTGGGTTTATCTAATATGGTTGATTTAACCAGAATCTAGCAAATAACAGTCTCAAAAAAGTGGCCCCAATTTGCTACCAAATAAGGAGCTGCTTACGCTGATTCCACCAGCACAAGAGGCCAATTCCGCTTAAATACAGCAATTCAAGTCCCCGCCCGCTCCAACATCGCATGCAACAGCACATTGCACCCAGCGGTAATGTGCTCCGGCTTGGCATCCTCGATCTCGTTGTGGCTGATGCCGTCTTTGCAGGGGATGAAGATCATGCCGCTGGAGGTCAGCTTGGCCATGTAGACGGCGTCGTGGCCGGCGCCGGATACGACGGGCATGTTGGAGTAACCCAGGCTTTTGGCGGCGCGGGCCACGGCGTCCACGCAGTTGTCGTGGAAGGCGATCGCGTTGTAGCTGGAGACCATCTCGATCTTCACGTCCACGCCGTGCTCTGTGGCCACGGTAGCGGCAAAGGCTTTGACTTCTTCGACCATCTGGTCTACCAGTGCGTCGGTGCTGTTGCGCAGGTCGATGCTGAACTTCACGCGGCCGGGAATCACGTTGCGGCTGTTCGGGAACACCTGGACCATGCCCACGGTGCCACGGCCGTGCGGCGGGTGGCGGTGGGCTGCGGCCACTACGTCTTGCATGATGCGGGTGGCGGCCAGCATGGCGTCTTTGCGCAGCGCCATGGGCGTGGGGCCGGCGTGGGCTTCCATGCCGGTGACGGTGCAGTCGAACCAGCGGATGCCCAGCACGCCCTGCACCACGCCGATGGTCACGTCGTTGTCTTCCAGCACCGGGCCTTGCTCGATGTGGGTTTCAAAGTACGCGCCAATCGGGTGGTCGCCGGGCTCCTGGTCGCCGATGTAGCCGATGCTCTGCAGCTCGCTTTGCACGCTCTTGCCCTCGGTGTCCACCGCAGCGTAGGCATGCTCCAGCGTGAAGGCCTTGGCGAACACGCCCGAGCCCATCATCACCGGCACAAAACGCGAGCCCTCTTCGTTGGTCCAGAACGCGACTTCAATCGGCGCCTCGGTCTCGATGCCGTGGTCGTTCAGCGTGCGTACCACCTCGATACCGGCCAGCACGCCGTAGTTGCCGTCGAACTTGCCGCCTGTCGGCTGGGTGTCGATGTGGCTGCCGGTCATGATGGGTGGCAGGCTGTTGTTGCGGCCAGGGCGGCGCATGAAGCCGTTGCCGATCTTGTCGATGGTGACGGTCATGCCGGCCTCTGTGGCCCAGCGGGTGACCAGGTCGCGGCCTTGTTTGTCCAGCTCGGTCAGGGCCAGGCGGCAGACGCCGCCCTTGGGCGTGGCGCCGATCTGGGCCAGCTCCATCAGCGAGGACCACAAGCGGTCGCCGTTGATGCGCAAGGCCTGGATTTTTTCGGAAAGAGGGGCGAGTGCGGTGTCCATATGGAACTCCAGATTAGCGGGCGACGGGGTGGGGCGCATGTAGTGCGGTCTTCTTGGCCAGCGCGTCAAACTGCGGGCCGAATGGTGGGCGCTTCACGTACTTGCCGACGCCGCGCTCGGCGCGCAGGTCGCCGTTGGCGTAGACCACCTTGCCCTGGCTCAGTGTGTGGCTGGGCACGCCGGTGACGGTGCGGCCTTCGAAGATGTTGAAGTCGCCCAGCGACTTTTGCGTCTTGACGGACAAGGTCTTGGTGCCCGCCGGGTCCCACACCACCAGGTCGGCATCGGCGCCGGCCACCACGCAGCCTTTGCGCGGGTAGATGTTGAACAGCTTGGCGGCGTTGGCCGAGGTAATGGCGACGAACTCGCTGGGCGTGAGCCGGCCGCTGTTCACACCTTCGTCCCAGATCACGGCCAGGCGTTCTTCCACGCCACCGCAGCCGTTGGGGATCTTGCTGAAGTCGTCTTTGCCGGCGGCCTTTTGCGCGGCGCAGAAGGTGCAGTGGTCGGTGGCCGTGGTGTGCAGATGGCCGGCCTGCAGGCCGTGCCACAGCGCGTCCTGGTTGGTCTTGTTGCGGAACGGCGGGCTCATCACGTGACCGGCGGCGTAGGCGAAATCGGGGTTGCGGTACACGCTGTCGTCCACCGTCAAATGCCCGGCCAGCACCTCGCCGTACACGCGCTGGCCGGCGGCGCGGGCGCGGGCAATGGCCTCGGCCGATTCGGCACACGACACATGCACCACGTAGATCGGCACGTTCAGCACATTGGCGATGGCGATGGCGCGCTGCGCGGCCTCGGCCTCTACCGCGGGTGGGCGCGACAGCGGGTGGCCTTCGGGGCCGAGGATGCCCTTGGCCTTCATGTCGGCTTGCAGCAGATACACCAGTTCGCCGTTCTCGGCGTGCACCGTGGGCATGGCGCCCAGTTCCAGCGCGCGCTTGAAGCTGTTCACCAGGGTTTCGTCGTCGCACATGATGGCGTTTTTATAGGCCATGAAGTGCTTGAAGCTGTTCACGCCTTCGTCTTGCACCAGGGTGCCCATGTCGCGGTGCACGGTTTCGTCCCACCAGGTCACGGCAACGTGGAAGCTGTAGTCGGCGGCGGACTTTTCAGCCCATTCGCGCCAGGTGCGGTAGGCGTCCATCAGCGGCTGCTTCGGCGATGGGATCACGAAGTCAATGATGCTGGTGGTGCCGCCGGCCAGGCCGGCCGCCGTGCCGCTGTAGAAGTCGTCCATGGTCACCGTGCCCATGAACGGCAGTTGCATATGCGTGTGCGGGTCGATGCCGCCGGGCATCACATACTGGCCGCCGGCATCCACCACCTGGGCGCCCGCAGGTGCTGCCAGGTTGTCGCCGACTTCGGCGATCTTGCCGTCGATACACAAGACATCGGCGCGGAATGCGCGGTCGGCGTTAACTACCGTGCCGCCTCGGATCAAAACACTGGTCATGGTTGCTCCTAAATTAGTAGCTGGTGGCGCAGTTATTGTCTGCGCTACAAGCATATTTAATGCCTGAATAACGACTCACCCCCAGGCTCCACACTTCGTGTTTCCGCCAACCCCCTTGCAGGGGGCGAACCCAGTGGCCCGGCAAAGCCGGTTCCACGGGTTCCCGGATTGAAAACCGTCATGTCCGTCGTTGGTTGGTGAGTAGTTGTCCTAAATGGACGCTCGCATCGGATTGTTTCTATGCGTCGTCCAATCCGCATGTTTATCGCTCACGATGAGGCCGGTGCGCAAGTCTTTTTCGCCGGGCTGCAAATCGCGCAGGCTGATGGTGTTCGGCACGGGGCAGACGGTGACGCACAGGTTGCAGCCCACGCATTCGTCTTCCATCACCTCGAAGTGGCGCACGCCGTCTTTCATCTTGGTGATGGCCTGGTGCGAGGTGTCTTCGCAGGCGATGTGGCAGCGGCCGCAGGAGATGCACGAGTCCTGGTTGATCACGGCCTTGCTGACGTGGTTCAGGTTCAGGTTCTTCCATTCCTTCACCGTCGGCAGGGCCGCGCCACGGAAGTCGTCCAGGCTCTTGAAGCCCTTGCTGTCCATGTAGTCCGACAGGCCGGATGCCATCTCCTGCACGATCTTGAAGCCAAACACCATGGCCGCGGTACACACCTGCACCGTGCCGGCGCCCAGGGCGATGAAGTCCAGCGCATCGCGCCAGTTGCCCACGCCGCCGATGCCGCTGATAGGCAGGCCGCGGGTTTCGGCGTCGCGGCCGATCTCGGCCACCATGTTCAGCGCGATGGGTTTTACTGCCGGGCCGCAGTAGCCGCCGTGCGAGCCCAGGCCACCGGTGGTGGGCGACATCATCAGCGTGTCCGGGTCCACGCCGATGATGGAGTTGATGGTGTTGATGAGAGACACCGCGTCGGCTCCGCCGCGCTTGGCGGCGCGGGCCGGCATGCGGATGTCGGTGATATTGGGCGTGAGCTTCACGATGACCGGCAGCTTGCTGTACTGCTTGCACCAGGCGGTGACCATCTCGATGTATTCGGGCACCTGGCCCACGGCAGCGCCCATGCCGCGCTCGCTCATGCCGTGCGGGCAGCCGAAGTTCAGCTCGATGGCGTCGGCGCCGGTGTCTTCGACGCGCGGCAGGATGGCCTTCCAGGATTCTTCGACGCAGGGCACCATCAGCGAGACGATCATCGCGCGGTCGGCCCAGTTGCGCTTCACCTCGGTGATCTCGCGCAGGTTCAGTTCCAGGTCGCGGTCGGTGATCAACTCGATGTTGTTGAAGCCCAGCATGCGGCGGTCATTCGACAGCAGCGCGCCGTAGCGCGGGCCGTTGACGTTGACCACCGGCGGGCCGGCTTCGCCCAGCGTCTTCCAGACCACGCCGCCCCAGCCGGCTTCGAAAGCGCGGTTCACGTTGTAGGCCTTGTCGGTGGGCGGCGCGGAGGCCAGCCAGAAGGGGTTGGGCGTCTTCACGCCGGCGAAGGTGGTGGACAGATCAGCCATGGTTCAATTCCTTGTGCATGCTTTCAGCGGCGCGTTTGCCGTGCTCTACGGCTTCTACAGTCAGGTCGCGGCCGCCGGCGCGGCAGTCGCCACCGGCCCATACGCCATTTAGGTTGGTCTTGCCGTCTTCGGCGGTCACGATGCGGCCGCCTTGCAGGGTCAGGCCTGTGGCTTGCAGCGGGCTGTCGTCCAGCTTCTGGCCGATGGCTTTGAACACCATGTCGGCGCCTAGGACCAGCTCTTTGCCGGTGGCCTGCAGCTTGCCGTCCACCAGGGCTTGCTCGGCAAAGCGCACGCCGGTGGCGTGGCTGCTGCCCAGCACTTCCACCGGGGCCAGCCAGTGGTGCAGCACCACGCCGTTGGTTTGCGCCCACTCTTGCTCGGCCGCCGACGCACCCATGGTTTCCACGCCGCGGCGGTAGACCATGTGCACCTCTTCAGCGCCCAGCAGCTTGGCCTGCACGGCGGCGTCCACAGCGGTCATGCCGCCGCCGATCACCACTACGCGGCGGCCCACGGGCAGTTGGTTCACGTGTTCGATCTGGCGCAGCTCGGCGATAAAGTCCACCGCGTTGCGCACGTTCGCCAGCGCCTCACCGGGCACGCCCAGGGCTTGCACCTTGGACAGGCCCAGGCCCAGAAACACGGCGTCGTATTCGGTCTGCAGCTTGTCGAGCGAGGCGGCGCCGTCAAAGCGCCAGTCGTTTTGGATGCTGATGCCGCCGATGTCCAGCAGCCACTGCACTTCCTTCTGTGCGAAGTCGTCGGTGGTTTTGTAGCTGGCCAGGCCGTATTCGTTCAGGCCTCCGGCCTTGGGCTTGGCGTCGAAGATGACCACATCGTTGCCCAACCGCGCCAGGCGGTGTGCGCAGGCCAGACCGGCCGGGCCGGAGCCGACCACGGCGATGCGCTTGCCGGTGGGGGCTGCGCGGGTAAACAGCTGTGGCTGGGGGCTGGCCATCAGCGCATCGACGGCGTGGCGCTGCAGGCGGCCGATCTGGATGGGCGTGTCGGTTTGGGTGTTGCGCACACAAGATTGTTCGCACAGCACCTCGGTGGGGCAGACCCGGGCGCACATGCCGCCCAGCGGGTTGGCTTCCAGGATGGTGCGCGCCGCGCCGCGCAGGTTGCCATCGGAGATGCTTTTGATGAAGCTGGGCACGTCGATGTCGGTAGGGCAGGCCGTTTGGCAGGGCGCGTCGAAGCAGTACAGGCAGCGCTCGGATTCGAGCATGGCCTGGGATGCGTTCATGGGGGGCGTGGCGTCGGCAAAGTGCTGCGCGTACTGCGCGGCGCTGAGGCGGCCGGCGCGGATGTCCGGTGCGGCCGGTGTGGATAGTTCTGGCACGGTAACTCCTGTGGCTGTGGTTCCCAGGTGGGGCGTACTGCACCAATCTGCAGCACGCCATGCCCGGAATTGGCTGGGGGCGTCCAAATCCTGACCAAATGGTCAAGAAGTGCCGACGATATTGCAAAAGCCATGCCAGGCGCATAGGGAATCTACTGAGCTGCTTTGGGGCTATGTCGCAGAACGCAAAGCTGCCGCCTAATTACCCCTAGACTGCGGCCATGGACTTCTTCACCACCGTCTTCCGCCCCTTCGCCCCCCATGACAGCTTCTGGACCCAGCGCACGGAGGACTACGGCGCCATCCGTGCCTCGCGTGCCTATCTGTGCCAATGCGGGCGGCCGGTCTTCTTTCGCAACAGTGCCTGCCTGTCCTGCGGCACGCCGCTGGGTTTTGTGGTTGAAAGCTCGCGCCTGGAGCCATTGGCGCAAGTGGCCGATGCGCCGGGCCAATGGACGCTGTGGAGTACCCCTGACGGGCCGCGTTTTCGGCGTTGTGCCAATCTGGACATGGTGGGCTGCAACTGGTTGGTGTCGGGCGATGCAGCGCCCGGCACGGTGTGCCTGGCCTGCAGCTTGAACCGCACAGTGTCCAACCCGTCGGACCCCATGAACCTGGCCGCCTGGCGTGCGTTGGAGATGGCCAAGCGCCATCTGGTGGCGCAGCTGTTGGCCATGGGCTTGCCGGTGGAGCCACGCAACGCGCAAGCGCCGGAGGTTTTGGGCCTGGCATTCGACTTCCTGCGGCCCACGCCTGAGCAGCCGGTGCTGACCGGCCACGACCACGGCCTGATCACGCTGAATATGGACGAGGCCGACGACGCCCGTCGCGAGCAGGTGCGCACGCAGATGGGCGAGTCCTACCGTACGCTGCTAGGGCATTTTCGGCACGAGGTGGGCCACTACTACTGGGACCGGCTGGTGCTGAACAGCACCTGGCTGGACGACTACCGCAGCCTGTTTGGCGACGAGCGGGCCAACTATGCCGAGGCCCTGCAGCGCAACTACACCCAGGGCCCGCCGCCCGACTGGGCGCAGCATTTTGTCAGCAGCTATGCCAGCACCCACCCTTGGGAAGACTGGGCCGAGACCTGGGCGCACTACCTGCACATGGTGGATACCCTGGGCACGGCCATGCGCTTTGGCCTGGACGCGAAAGATGTGGAGCTGCCCTACGCGCCGTTCACGGTCGATGCGCTGTGGCGCCCGCAAAACCCGGATGCCGAGGGTTTTCTACAGATCGTCAATGGTTGGGTGGAGTTGACCGGCGTGCTCAACGAGATGTCGCGCAGCATGGGCGAGCCAGACTTCTACCCCTTTGTGCTAACGCCGGCCGTGGTGGCCAAGCTGCAGTTCATCCACTGCGTGGTGCTGCAGGCGCGCCAGCCAGGGCCGGCGGATGCGCCGGCTCCGATGCAGACACAAACGCAAACGCAGGCGCAGCAGACTACTTCTTAAAACGCAGCCCAGTCGTCATCGTTGGGCTTGGCCACCGGTGCCGCGGCGCGCGGGGCGGCTAGTGGCGGGCCTGCAGGCTTTTTGGCCAATGCCTTGGGTGCCGCTGGTGGCTTGGGCATGGCCGGGCGGTGCGGTGCCGCCACTGCGGGCCGCGAGGGCGCAGACACCCTGTGGCTGTCTTCCAGCTTGAACAGCGACACCACCTGTACCAAGTCGGCGGCCTGGGTTTGCAGGCTGCCTGCCGCAGCGGCCATCTGTTCCACCAGGGCGGCGTTTTGTTGCGTGACCTGGTCGATCTGGTTGATAGCCTCGCCCACCTGGGACACACCCTGGCTTTGCTCACTGCTGGCTGCGCTGATTTCTCCCACGATGTCGGTCACGCGGCGGATGGAGCTGACCACCTCGGTCATGGTGGTGCCGGCCTGGTCCACCAGTACCGTGCCCTGGGCCACCCGTTCCACGCTGGCATTGATGAGTTGTTTGATCTCCTTGGCGGCCTCGGCGCTGCGCCCGGCCAGGCTGCGCACCTCGCTGGCCACCACGGCGAAACCACGGCCTTGCTCGCCGGCCCGGGCGGCTTCCACGGCGGCATTGAGCGCCAGGATGTTGGTCTGGAAGGCGATGCCGTCGATCACGCTGATGATGTCGGCGATCTTCTGCGAGCTTTCGTTGATGCCCTTCATGGTCTGCACCACCTGGCCCACGACCTCGCCGCCCTGTATGGCCACGGTGGAGGCCTGCATGGCCAACTGGTTGGCCTGGCGCGCGTTGTCGGCGTTTTGCTTGACGGTGGAGTTCAACTCTTCCATGGACGCGGCGGTCTGCTCCAGTGCGCTGGCCTGGTTCTCGGTGCGCGCGCTCAGGTCGTTATTGCCCTGGGCGATTTCGGCGCTGGCGGTGGATACGCCGTCTGCCCCCTGGCGTACGCTGGACACCACCTTGACCAGGTTGGCCTGCATGTCCTGCAGGCTGGACAGCAGCTGGCCGACTTCGTCGTTACCACTTTTCTCGATATGCCCGGTCAGGTCGCCGGTGGCTACCTGGCGCGCCGCACCATTGGCCTGGGCCAGTGGGAGGATGATGGAGCGCGACAGCCACCAGGCGCAGCCCACGCCGAACACCACGCCGAACAGGCCCAGCCCGATCAGCAGGTTGCGGCCCTGGGTGCTGCTGTCGGCTAGGCCTTGAGCGTGTCGGTCGATTTCCTTACGCTGGGCCTGCATCAGGGCGTCCAGCGTGTCCATATACGCCTTGCCCGCTGGAGTGACTTTTTGCGCCAGCAACTGGTTGGCTTCGTCCGATTTGTCTTCTTTCTTCAGCGCGGATACCGCGTCGCGGTTCGCGACATAGGTCTTGCGTGCCTCGAGAATGGCGGCAAACAGCTTCTTTTCTTCGTCGGTGCGCATCAGTGCTTCCACCGCCTTCTGGGCCTTGCTGGAGCGTTCAGTCGCCTCGGCAATGTCTTGTGCGAAATAGGTTACCAAGGAGGGATCGCTACTCTTGGCTATCGCCATGGTGCGGCGCACGCTGGTGTGGATGTCCCGGTACCAGTCGCTGATGATGCGCTCTGTCTGGATCGGGTTGTTCAGCATGTATTGGGTCGAGTCCGCCGAGCTGTTGAGCTTGCTGATACCTACCAGCATGGAGATCAGCGAAAGCAGCAGAATGAACGCGAATCCCAAACCCAGGCGCTTGGTGATGGAGAGGTTGGAACTGGAGACTGCCATGGCGGGGTCCTTGTAGCGTAGAAGGTGTTGCTTTGTACAAGCGCCGTGCATGAATTACAAGCGCGATTGCGCTCTTGCACATTGTTGCAAATAGGCATTAGTAATTTGACAATCGCTATGGGGTGGCACCGTACGCCACAATGTGTGGATTCGCCCGCGTGGGCCTGTTTGATCTCTTTCTATGGCTCGTAGCAGCAAAATCCTGGCCCTGTTGATCGCCGTACTGTTGGCCGTTTACGCGGCTATTGCGGTCGTCCAGCTGAAGCAGCAGGATGGTTTGAGCCAGGTCAGCCGGCGCGGTGACCGGGACGTGGTGTGGAGCGTGGTGCAGCTGGAGGTTGAGTATTTCCGTTTCTCTGCTGCGCTGGACCACCGCATCTTCAGTCCCCAGGATGCCGCCCAGGATGAACTGCAGCTGCGCTACGACCTGTTTGTGAGCCGCGTGGCCTCGCTCTATACCGGCGAGTCGGCGGCCTTGCTGAGGAACCAGAAACTGATGCAGGAGGTGCGCTCTTCGGTACAGCAGTTTGTCGCGCAGGCCGATGCGGTATTGGACCCGGCGGCCAGGCCTCCAACCCGGGAGCAGCTGCTGGCATTGCAAAGCCATGTGGCCACGTTGCGCGAGCCCATACGCAATCTGTCGCTGGAGGCCGCGCAGTCCGCATCCGAGGTGGTGGACCGGCGTACGGTGGAGGTGCATCGCCAGACCACCACCACCCGGCTGTTGACGCTGTTCCAGGCATTGCTGACCTTTGGCCTGGTGCTGGCGTTCTATCTTCAGTACCGCCAGCGTGAGGCGGCCCGTCAACAGGCGCAGACGCAGCGCCTGCAAGTGCTGGAGGCGGGAGCCCGGTTGGAGACCGAGGCCGTGCAACGCGCTGCCCAGGCCGATCTGCAGGAGATCACGGCCGCGCTGCCCCTGGTGGTGTACCGCCTGCAGTGCTTTCCCGACGGCCGCCGCCGCTATACCTATATGAGCGATCGGGCGCAGGAGATTCTGGGTATCTCGGTGGACGCGGTGTTGCGCGATCCTGCGGAACTGGACCGCGTGGTGCATGCCGCCGACCGGGCTGATCGGGTGCGGCTGGAAGCCGAGGCCCTGCTGCATATGCAGCCCGCCGCGCAGGACCTGCGCATCTGGCATCCGAATGGCAACACGCACTGGGTGCACTGCGCCTCGGTACCCCGGGCCTTGCCTGATGGCTCGGTGCTGTTCACCGGCTATCTGCAGGTGGTGGACGCCATCAAGGAGCGTGAAAACCGCCTGCGCGAGGTGACCGAGCAGCAGCAAGTCATTTTTGACAACATTCCCTCGGGCGTAGTGTTCGCCGCTGACGGCCTGATTCGCCAGTACAACGCCGGTTTTGCCAGCATCGTCGGCCTGCCCGGCGTGGACCTGGGCGAGCGCAGCCTGGCCATGCTGTTTGACACGCCGCAGGCTTTTGCCGAGTTTGAGGCCGAGGTGGGGCTGCCGCTGGCCAATGGCGAGCGGGTGGAGTTGGAGCGCAGCTTCTGCCGGGCCGATGGCAGTACTTTCGAGGGGCGTCTGGTCGGCTTGCGGGTTGCCGTGGCGGCCTATGTGGAGGCGGTAATCTGGCTGCTGGATGACATCAGCGAGCGCAAACACGCCGAAGCCGAGATGCGCCGCGCCAAAGAGCTGGCCGAGGACACCAACCGTTTCAAGAGCGACTTTCTGGCCAATATGAGCCATGAAATCCGTACGCCCATGAACGCCGTCATCGGCATGTCCTACCTGGCCCTGAAGACCGACCTGTCGCCGCGCCAGCGCGACTACCTGGGCAAGATCCACCAGTCCGGCCAGCACCTGTTGGGCGTGATTAACGACATTCTGGACTTCTCCAAGGTCGAGGCCGGCAAGCTGACGGTGGAAAACCAGCCCTTCACGCTGGACGACCTGCTGAACAACGTAGCCAATGTGGTGGCCGAGAAGGCCAGCGCCAAGGGCCTGGAGCTGGTCTGCGATGTGCGCTCCGACGTGCCGCAAAGTCTGAGCGGTGACGTGCTGCGCCTGGGCCAGGTTTTGATCAATCTGGTCAACAACGCCGTCAAGTTCACCGAGCAGGGCGAGATCAGCATTACCGTGCGCGTGCAGGACAGCACGGCCGAGCACATCCTGTTGCGCTTTGAGGTGCGTGATACCGGCATTGGCATGACGGCCGAGCAGCAAGGCCGCCTGTTCCAGAGCTTCAGCCAGGCCGATAGCTCCATCACCCGCAAATACGGCGGTACCGGCCTGGGCCTGGCCATCAGCAAGGCGCTGGCCGAGGCCATGGGCGGCGCGGTGGGGGTCAGCAGCGAATTTGGCGAGGGTTCGACCTTCTGGTTCACCGCCCGCGTCGGCCTGGATAGCACACGCCCGTCTCAGCGCCGGGCCGACCTGGACCTGCGCGGCCGCCGGGTGCTGGTGGTGGACGACAACGCGCACGCCGCCCAGGTGCTGGCCGAGATGCTGCAGGCCATGGGTTTCGAAGTGGAGGCCGTACATTCCGGGGTGCTGGCGGTGGCTGCGGTCAGAGACGCCGCGGCCCGGGCCCAGGCTTTCGACATCGCTCTGCTGGACTGGCAGATGCCCGGCATGGACGGCCTGCAAACCGCCCGCGCCATCGCTGCACTGCCCTTACCCAAACAGCCCAAGCCCATACTCGTGACCGCCTACGGCCGCGAGGAATTGGTACCTAACGCGCACGACGCCGGCATCCAGGATCTGCTGATCAAGCCGGTCAACGCCTCGCTGCTGTTCGACACCCTGATGCAGGCCATGGGGCGCGGCGTGCAGTCGGCCCGCGTGGTGGACGATGCCCGCGCCGGGCTGGATGCGCTGGCCCCCCTGGCCGGTGCCCGGGTCTTGCTGGTGGAAGACAACGACCTCAACCAGCAGGTCGCCAGCGAGCTGCTGGCCGAGGCCGGCATGCTGGTGGTCCTGGCCGACAACGGCCAGCAGGCGCTGGACATGATTGCCCAGTCGCATGCCACCCAAACCTACGACCTGGTGCTGATGGACATGCAGATGCCGGAGCTTGACGGTGTGAGCGCCACCCGCCTGATCCGCCAGGATAGCCGTAGCACCGCGCTGCCGGTTATTGCCATGACGGCCAATGCCATGGCCACCGATCGCCAGCGCTGCCTGGATGCCGGCATGAACGACTTTGTGGCCAAACCCGTAGAACCCGAAGAGCTGTGGCGCGTTCTGGCCCGCTGGATACGCCCGCACCGTGGCCTGGGCCAGGTACGGCGCACCGAGGGCACTTTTGGCAGTCCGACCGACGAGGCCCACATGGCCGCCTTGCGTGCGATTTCCGGGCTGGATGTGGCATCCGGCCTGCGCCGCGCCATGGGCAAGCCGCAGCGCTACTTCGACATGTTGCGCAGCTTTGCCGCCGGCCAGGGCGGGGCGGTGGATGCGGTGCTGGAGCGCTTGCGGGCCGGTGATCTCGCCAGCGCCGAGCGTGCTGCCCACACGCTGAAGGGCACGGCGGGCAATATTGGCGCCACGGCTCTGCAGGCCGCGGCCGAGGCGCTGGAGCAGGCTCTTCACCACCAACCCGCAGATACGGTGCAGGCCCTGGCCGACCGCACCCGCCAACAGCTGGACGCCCTGGTTGCCGCCATCACTCCGCTGTTGCCGGCAGAGCGCGCGCCAGCGGAGCCGCTGGTGGTGGATCTGGAGCAGGCCCAAGCCGTGCGTGCGCAGCTGGCCCGCCTGCTGCGGGAGGACGATGCCGAAGCCATTGAGTTGCTGCAGCAGCACGCCAGCCTGCTGCGCCACGGCCTGCAAGACGCCTATGCCGGCATCGCCGCTGCGATAGCGCGCTACGACTTCGGGGCTGCGCTGCAACAGCTGGAGCAGGCGCAGGCCTGAATGCTATTGAATTAAGAGCTGCTTGCGCAGATAGAACCTGCGCTGCAGGCCATTTTGGCAGTGAATTTTTGAACGTTCAACCGTTCAACCGCTCAGTCGTTTGCCAGATAGGCTGGATGGCTGGTGCGGATCTGGTCCACCTGGTTGAGCGTACCTGACAAATGCTTGCGCAGCGTCGCTTGGGCGGCCGTGGCATCGCCTTGTTCAATGGCATCTACGATCTCGGTATGGTCGCGCACCACCGCCAAGGTTTTGCCCTCGACTGGCAGATGCAGGCGGCGCAACCGGTCGATGTGGCCGCTCAGTCTGCGTACCAGGTTCCACAACTCGGGCACGCCGGCGGCTTCATACATCTGGCGGTGAAAAGCCT
The DNA here is from genome assembly GCF_059418745.1 of Rhodoferax sp. GW821-FHT07F03. Lineage (NCBI taxonomy): Bacteria > Pseudomonadati > Pseudomonadota > Betaproteobacteria > Burkholderiales > Comamonadaceae > Rhodoferax > Rhodoferax sp. GW821-FHT07F03. The sequence goes on along the minus strand of NZ_JBWKQM010000007.1, from coordinate 91,248 downwards.
GGTCGTACAGCGCGAATTGCTCGTAGTTCTTCAGGTCGCACAGCTCGGTCTGCCGGACAATGGTTGTGCGCAGCTGCGTGATCAAGCCGGCGTCGCGCCGTTCCGACAGGGTGCGCACCACTTCCAGCTCGATGGAGCGGCGCAGGAAGTGCGCCTGCAGTGCCGAGGTCACGTTGATCTGGCTGACCACGGTGGCGTGCTGCGGAAAGATGTCTACCAGCCCCTCTTCGCCCAGTTTCATGAGCGCATCGCGCACCGGCGTCTGGCTCAGACCATAGCGGCTGGCTAGCTCGGCACGGGACAGTACCGTGCCGGGGGCGAGTTCCAGAGACAAGATCATGTCGCGCAAACGCTCGAAAACTTGCGGCGCCGCGTGGCGGGAACGGTCTAGGCGGGTGACCGGTAGTGGGGAATCGCTGGCTGGCATAAGCACTTATTACAGAAATAACCAGGCGGATTATAGGTAGTACTTACCCTGTTGACGCACTAATACATTAGTACTTTAATAGAGGGTCTAGCGCAAATGCCCCACCACTACTACTGCCACGTTCCATGACACGCCAAACCACCATTACCCATGTCCGCATCACCCCGATCGCCTTTCGCGACGGCCCCTTGCTAAATGCCGCCGGCATCCACGAACCGTGGGCGCTGCGCTCCATCGTTGAATGCGAGACCAGCGATGGGCGGGTCGGCATTTCCGAGACCTATGGCGATGAGCCCATGCTGCGCGTGCTGGAGCAGGCCAAATCCCTGGTGTTGGGGCTGTCGCCGTTTGACCTGAACGCCATGGAGCAGCGGGTGCGTGCCACCATCCAGCCCAGCGTCGGGGCCATCGAGTTTGAACTGGCCCCGGGCTCGCACACCGCGAAGAACGCAGCCAAGGTGATCAGCACTTTCGAGGTCGCCATGTTGGATTTGCAGGGCCAGATCGTCGGCGCGCCCATCGTGGATCTGCTCGGTGGCAAAGTGCGTGATGCCGTGCCCTACAGCGCCTACCTCTTCTTCAAGTACGCCGAGCACGTGGACAAGCCCTATGCGCCAGATGCCTGGGGCGAAGGCCTGAGCCCGGAACAAATCGTGGCCCAGGCACGCCGCATGATCGATCTGTATGGCTTTCAAAGCATCAAGCTGAAGGGCGGCGTGTTTGAACCGGCGCACGAGATCGCCTGCATGCGCGCGCTGCACCAAGCCTTCCCCGGCCTGCCTCTGCGCCTGGACCCGAACGCCAACTGGTCGCTGCAAACCAGCATCCAGGCCGCACCCGAGCTGGACGAATTGTTGGAGTATTACGAAGACCCCTGCCCCGGTCTGGCCGGCATGGCGACGCTGGCCACGCATACCCGTTTGCCCTTGGCCACGAATATGGTGATCACCACCATGGAGGACTTCCGCCGTGGTGCCGAGATGGGTTCGGTCAAGGTTCTGCTGTCTGACCACCATTACTGGGGGGGCCTGCGTGTGACGCAGACCCTGGCCCGCATGTGTGCGCTGTGGGGGTTGGGCATGTCCATGCATTCCAACTCGCACCTGGGCATCAGCCTGATGGCCATGACCCATGTGGCCGCGAGTATTCCCAACCTGACCTATGCCTGCGATACCCACTACCCCTGGCAGGAGGAAGAGGTCATCCAGGGCGGCCGCGTGGTATTCGACAACGGCGCGGTACGCGTACCCACCACGCCCGGCCTGGGTGTGGAACTGGACCGCGAGCGCCTGGCCGAGTTGCATGCGCAGTACCTGTCCTGTGGCGTACGCAACCGCGACGACCTGAAGCAGATGCAGAAGTACGAGCCCAGCTTCACCGGCAAGAACCCGCGTTTTTAAGCAGAGACAAGGGCCACCAGTGCCTCACCCGTGCCAATAAGGAAACCAGTCCATGAATACATCCCATCCGTCCGCGTCCCGGTCCGCCAGGGCCGATACGCTGGCCCGCGCCGTCAGCAAGATCAAGTGGCATGTGCTGCCACTATTTGTCGTGATGTTCATAGTGAACTACATCGACCGGGTGAACATCGGCTTTGTCCGCCAGCATCTGGCGACAGACCTGGGCATAGGCGCGGCAGCCTACGGACTGGGTGCCGGGCTGTTTTTTGTCAGCTATGCGCTGTTTGAAGTGCCGTCCAACATGATGCTGCAGCGCTTTGGTGCGAAGGTGTGGTTGACCCGCATCATGGTCACCTGGGGGCTGGCCGCCACCGGCATGGCTTTCGTGCAGGGCGAGACTTCGTTCTATGTGATGCGGCTGCTGCTGGGCGCAGCCGAGGCGGGCTTTTTTCCCGGCGTGCTGTACTACTTCACCCAGTGGTTGCCACGCGACCAGCGCGGCAAGGCTATGGCGATCTTTCTCAGCGGATCTGCGCTGGCGTCGGTTCTGTCTGGGCCGATTTCGGGTGGGCTGATGCTGATCAACGGCGCAGGCCTGCATGGCTGGCAGTGGATGTTTCTTATCGAAGGCATGGCCTCGGTGGTGCTGGCTGGCTTTGTGTGGTTCTGGCTGGACTCCAAGCCACAGGATGCGCAATGGCTGAGCCGCGCGGAGCAGGACGCGGTGGTGGATGAGATCGCCGAGGAACAGCGCGAGCGTGACGCCATGCACACGGCCAAGCCCTCGGTCTGGAGCTTGTTGCGTGATCCACAAATATTGATCTTCTGCCTGATCTATTTCTCGATCTCTCTGACCATTTACGGCGCCACCTTCTGGCTGCCCAGCATCATCCGCAAGATGGGCCAATTGAACGACTTCCAGGTTGGGCTGTACAACTCGATTCCCTGGCTGATCTCCATCGTGGCGATGTATTTCTTCGCCGGCATGGCGGGGCGCTTCAAATTCCAGCAAGCCTGGGTGTCTTGCGTGCTGGTCATTGCGGCACTGGGCATGTACGCCGCAGGCAAGGGCAGCCCGGCGTTCTCGTTTGTCGCTATCTGTTTCGCGGCCATCGGCTTCAAGGCAGCGTCTTCTTTGTTCTGGCCGATTCCACAGGGCTATCTGGACGCACGCATTGCGGCGGCGGTACTGGCGCTGATCAATTCCATCGGCAATCTCGGCGGCTTTGTGGCGCCAGCCACCTTTGGCTACTTGGAGCAGCAAAGCGGCTCGATCGAGGGCGGCATGACCGGGCTGGCTGCGATGTCCATCCTCGCCGCAGTGGTGGTTTTCTTTGCGCGCATGACGCCGCGCGGGGGCAAACCTGCCGCCGCACGAGGCGTGGCCATCTGAGTGGTATGTGCGGGTGCCGTCGGGTTAAAACCTTGAACGGGCAATCAGGAATAGACGCCCTGCATGTGCTTCATCCGTGTATCCGTTGGCCCCAAAGCCGTGCGCTCAAAGCCCGAGGGCGTGGGGAACATGCGCTGCAGGCTTTTGCGTACGCGGGCCAGACGCGGGTCCTGCGGCATGGCGTTGTCGGTGGTGTCGTTCAGGCAAAAGAAGTCCACCGCGCCTATGGCGGCCTCTAGCTGGGCCAGGCCGACCTGGCTGTTGCTGTCGCCGGTGGACAAGTGCATATGGCGGTATTCGCGCAGCTGCGCCATGCCATGCGCCAACGCCCAGCGCAGCACGAAGTCGGACACGATGGCCGGCTTGTCCCAGCTGCGGAACACGGTGGAGCGCACGCTGGCAAACATCTCCGGCGCCTCGCGCTCCAGCAGGCTCAGCAGCGACTTGCGCAGTGGGCGCGGCGCATGGGCAAAGGTGCGGAAGGTGTGCTGGTAGCCCGGCTTCAGCGGCGGATGCGCCCGCAACCACTGGTGCGACAGCCGGCAGGCGTTTTCCAGCGCGGTGGCATCGGGGCGCAGCGCCTCGTCGCTGACGGCGGGCTCGTCCGACCAGGCAACAAACACGCCGTCGGCCGAGAACCAGTCTGCGGTGTGTACAGGTGCACCAAAGAACACGTCGTCGTTGAGGTAGAAGTAGCGCTCGGACAGGCCCGGAATGCGGTGTACATAGGACTCGATATGGCCCGAGTCAAACGTGGGCAGCTGCGTCGCAGGCATCAGCGTGCGGTGGTCCACCACCGTCAGGCCGTCGTTGGGCTCCAGCCAGGAGGGCGTCTGGCCGTCGGTCACGATGTACACATGGCCATGCTGCGGAAAGAACCGCTCCAGCGCCCGCAGGCTGTAGCGCAGCTCATCGTTGTCGCGGTAGCGGCCCTCCACATTGCCGTACAAGGCCATGTGGTCCAGGGTGTCGCTGCTCAGGGCAGCGGCCGCACGCTGCCGTTTGGCACGCCATACGGGGTCGTTGCCATCGACCCACAGGTAGACGACATCAATCGCTGGCTCGTTAAACGCAAAGTGATCCATGGGCCCGTGGTTGTTGCGTGGAATACAGCCTGTGGGCGGCCAGAAGGAGGAGGGCGCCACCCGCAGGCAAGTCGCGCATATTAGCCAGATTTGCCGAGTCTCTTTGTAAAGTCGTTAAATTGACTTACTTCTGCGCTATGTGCTGCAGCCAATCTCGCACCTGGTGGGCTACCCAGGTGCCGTCGTCCAGTGGCAGGTCGTGCCCGGCCCAAGGGTGCTCCTGCAGGGTGCAGCCCCATTGCAGCGCCAGGCTACGCGAGCAATTTACCGACACCAGACCATCCTGTGCGCTGGCCAGCAGCAGGGTGGGGGTCTGCGGCGGGCTGGCAGAGGCCTGGTAGCGCGCCGCTGCCAGCAACTGGCGCAACGCATTGCCCCGCGTGACCGGATGCTGTTGGCGCAGTCTCAGCCATTGCGCCAACACGTCTGGATGCTGGCCGTGGCTGGTGATGCGCAGAATGCTGCGCTCCCAGTCCAGCGCGGATGCTCCCCCCAATGCCAGGCGCAGCAGCAGGCCGTAATGGCGCGGCCGCAAGCGCTGGTAGAACGGGCTGAACGGCCGCAGGCTGGTGTTGACCAGCACCTGGGCAGCCACCTCCTGCGGGGCGCTGCTGGCCCAACTGGCTGCCACCATCGCACCCAGGGACATGGCCAGGATGTGCACCGGGCCAGTGATCTGCTGCGCTTGTAGCGCAGCCCGGCAGCACGCCACTATGGCGCTGATGTGGCTGGGGCTGCGCTGTGCATACAGGCTGCCGTTGCCTGGCAAGTCCAGTGCCACGATGCGGCTGTCCGGCTGCGCGGCCTGGAGCTGCGCTACGAAGCCGCCCCAGTGGCCGCTCTCGCGCGTCAGACCGCGCAGCAGTAGCCAGGTCTTCATTTGGGGCCGTACCAGTCGTGCCGGGCTTGGGCGTGGTGGTAGGTGCGCGCATCCACGTTTGGCAGCCACAGCCTGTGCCCCTGCGCGGCGCGGCCCAGAAAGTCCAGCAAGGACTGGTGCTGGCGCAGCACCCGCTGCTGGCGGTGGGCAATTTGCGGGTTGAAGATGCCGTGGCGCGAGAACAGCTGGCGCGGGTTCTTCTTCACCCACAGCCAGGACCCCATTTCTAGCGTCAGCGGCAGAAAGATGCGTTCGGGCGACTGGCTGCAGGCTTGCTGGTACAGGTGGTCCCACAGGTCGCCATGCGCCAGGTACTGCAGGCTTTGCGGCTCAAAAATATAACGGTAGTGGCTGTGCGACTCCATGAAGATGCGTTTGAGCGCATGCATTTCCGCCAGGTGTGCAATCGGTGTGCGGGTATGCGCATACGGGAACCACAGCCGGTCGCTTACGCCAAAGCCCGAATGGCAGTCCACCGATACGCTGAAGGCGCGCGACAGCAGCTCGGCTTGCACCACTTCGCATACCGCCTGGTTCTCGGCTTCCATGGCCGCCGCATAGCGGCCACGGTACCAGGGCAGGCGGGCACTCAGACGTTGGCCCCCTACCAGAAAGGGCACGGGGTCGCGCGCCTCCACGGGCGCATTGCGCATCAGGTCCACCCCCTGTGGGTTGGCCCGCGTGCCCAGTGCCATGCCGCCGGGGTTGATGATGGGCATGAACACCAGGCGCACGGCTTCCAGCTGGCGGTGCAGCGCGCTGTCCCACTGCAGGCGCGTCACCAGGCTGTGCAGATAGGCGATGACCACGCCCGCGCCTATGCGCTCCAGCCCATGCACGCCGCCAAAGTAGCCCACGGCCGGCACGTCCAGCGAGGGGTTGCCAAGCGTGATGGCATGCACCGGGTAGCGGGTGCCGCTGGGCAGGGGCACCGTGCACACGGTGCGAGCCTGCAGATGCTGCCCACCCAGCGCGATGGTGCGCTCCAACGCCACCAGTTCGGGCAGTTCAGGGGCGGTGGAGGAAGTGGCAGGCACAGCACCGCAGCACAGCCACACAGGCGCTTTCGCGGTGCGAAATATGGTCTGGTGTGCGGCTATTACACGGCTGACACGCCACTGTCACATGGCATGCCTAAGGTGGTTTGCACACCACCCAAGGGGAGTCCCGACATGCTGCTTCGCAGAACCACGCTGATGCGCTTATTCGCCGTGCCCGCCTGCCTGGCCTGGGGCTTGGCGGAGCTGTGGGCCTTGCAGCGGGCGCGTTGGGAGCAGCGCCGTTTCGGGCACTGAGATACCCAATATGTATGAAGCTTTGGAGCGCAGTTGGCGTGCCCAAGGTGCCCCGTTTGGTGCTGTCGCCCACGCCGCAATAAGCTCTAGCTGCACTATCTCCGTGCTTCTAATTTGATAGCTTTTGGCGCAGTATCCATGTGCGCTGCAGTCATTTCTGATTCGTGAGTGGTGGCCCTTGTTGGCGGCTGCTAACAGCCTGCCGGCCAGCACGTTTTCAGCAGCTGCGCTGCCATCTGCCGTGCGTTGACACACCCTGGGGCGGTGGTTAATGTGGGCCGCGCATCGGGGCGGGCACAGCGACCCGTTTGGCAATCCCCATCATTCACCCATTATTTCTACACAGGAGAATTGCATGCTGCATCCCAAGTGGCTTCGGGCCTTGGCTTTGACGTTCGTGGCAGGTATGGCGGCGGCGGCCCACGCCGATGACGAGGGCTGCAGGGAGCGTGGGCAGCCGCAGATCAGCTTCATCCAGTTCCAGTCGCCCAACCTCGCCGCGCCGGCCAGCCCGCTGACCATCAAGGGCAAGCTCAGCCTGCCCGGCAAGGTGGACGGCCGCTGGAACTGCTTCCCCTTTGGAAATAAAAAGTACCACAATGAAAAGCTACCGGCGGTGGTTCTATTGCACGGCACCGCCGGCATCGATGCGCGCGGCAATTTTTATGAAGAGGCACTGAACGCCGCCGGCATTGCCACTCTGCAGATCGATATGTGGGAAGCACGCGGCGTGACCGGGCTGGCCAACCGCCCGCAACTGCCCATCCTGACCTACCCCGACGCCTTTTCGGCGCTGGCCTTCTTGAGCAGCCAGGCCAATATCGACCCGGAGCGCATCGGCGTGCTGGGCTTCTCCTGGGGCGGCGTGATCAGCCTGGGCACATCGGAGCGCCTGTATGCGGGCCAGTTCGGCGGTGGTCGCAAGTTCGCGGCCCATGTGGCCAACTACCCTGTCTGCTACGGTGCCAATAACGCGGCCATCCTGCACGCATTTGGCGTGGCGCCAGCCCAGGCAGGCACCCAGTACCTGAACCTCACCGGCGCCCCGGTGCTGATCCAGATCGGCAGCAAGGACAGCTATGACAACAGCGCAGCGCCCTGCCAGGCGCTGGCGGCTGGCGTCAACCCCAGCAACGGCGGCGTGGTGAGCGTGGCGGAGTACCCCGGCGCCTACCATGACTTCGACCGCCTGATGGTGCCCATCACCGCACCCGACCCGTTCGCCAACCAGGGCAGCTATCTGCTGGGCTTGTCTGCCATACCCAACGTTATCGCCATTCCTGATGTGGCCCAGGCCTATAAGTCACGTGAACGCGTGACACGCTTCTTTCGCAACAACCTCTGACACCACATGCAAAAAGCCCGGAATGCGCGGGGCATTCCAGGGCTTTTTTGTGAGCTTGTTGCTATAAATTTAGAAGCTAATGGTGCAGATTCCTATTGCGCTGGCGGCATATTCCCAATGCGGAGTTATCGATGGTGGGCAGGCTATTCACAGGCTGATTTTCAGCTTACGGCCACCGCTGATGGTAAAACCCTCGCGCTCATAAAATGCCAGCGTCCGGTCGAACTGCGGCAACGGTGGCGTGGTCACCTCCAGCCGCGTCCAGCCCCGCGCCGCGCCAAAAGCCTGGGCCTGCGCCACTAACTGTTGGCCCACGCCATGCTTGCGTTGATCTGGCCGCACATATAACTCGGGGATGGTGCCAAACGCACCCTCCGCATACAAGGCATAGCTTTCATACACGGCGATAAAACCGGCCGGATGCCGGTCGCTGTCGCGGGCCACAAACACAAAATATTTCCCCTGCTGGATAAAGTCCTGCAGCCGGGACGTGGTGGCGCCCAGATCGAAATTGAAGGCCTGCACGCCAATGGCCTGCATGATCTCGGTCAGCAATTCGCCTACCATGGTGGCGACCTCGGGTACGTCTTCGGCGCCGGCTGTTTGGATGGTGAAGATGGAGGGCATGGCTAGCGGTGCGCCTTTGGCTGGTCCGGGTCGTAGACAGTGGTGCCGGTCCCCACGCCAACCCCCACCTGTGCGCCGCCGACATTGGTGCTGGTACCCACGCCCACCCCGGCACCCACCTGGCCACGCTGGTTCACACCTACTCCAACTCCCACCGGCCCCACCCCGGCCCCCACGCCCAGATGCACCCCGCCCGAGCCTGCACCCACCCCCACACTGACCCCGGGGAACAGCGGTACGCTGACGCCTACGCCCACCGAGCTGCAGGCGCTGAGCAGAAGGCTAGAGACGACGACAGCGACAGTACGTGTGTTGGACATCAAGGTAAGCCTAACAGGATGCGGACAGTCTCTTGTAAGCAATTGCGGCAATGCGACTGGTGCACCCTGTACCGGTTAGTTCCGTGAAGCTAGCTGCGCGCCGGCCATAAAAAAGCCCCGTCAGTCTCACAACTGTGGGGCTTTTAGATTGCGTTTTTGCTATCTATTCGGCAGCTTTCGTTCCAGTATTTATATGGGATAGAGGCACATTTCAATCCTGTTTTCACAAGCGACACGTGCTTGGCTTGAACGGAATTTGGACGGTGAGATCTAAACCTCCCGGAAATCCTCTCCTTTAAACGTGCGTGTAGCGTTGCCGCGCTCAACTTGGTGGTGCTGCATTCTCCGTGCAGCTTTACTTTTGCCAGCTGCATCCTGCGTCAGCGAGGCCAGCTTACCTGTCAGCCAGGCGCGAGCCAAGCGCTTGTTGGCATGCTGGCTGCGCTCGGTTTGCACTTTGACGCTGAGCCCACTCGGCACGTGCGTAGCCCGGACGGCAGAGTCGGTTTTGTTCACATGCTGGCCGCCCGGTCCGCTGGCGCGCACGGCTTCAAAGCGTATATCCTTGTCGAGCAAGGCGTCGGAAAAACTTGGGGACTCGGGCGCAAAAATGTCCGCACCAATGAACCAGTTCTTGCGCCGATGACCAGGGCGGTAAGGGCTGGGGCAGATCCACAGCACGCTGCCTTGCCAGCGCTGCGCTAAGGTCTGCGCCATGTCGCCGTCCAGCACTACCAAGACTGAGCGCAGCGTGTCTACTGTGTTAGCGGGCACTTGCTCAATGACATCTACACGGACCGCCAATTGGGCGGCTTCTTGTGTCAATCGGGCTAAGGCTTTGTGCACCGCCAGGCAACACTCTTCAGGGCCGGTATTGGCGGAAAGTTGCAACAAGATCATTCGCAGCACTCCCCGCGGGTTTTGTAGGTCAGCACCGGCTTGGTCCGCGCCAGCAGCTCCATCAACCCGGCGCCCACCAGCGCCTGCACCACGCTGTCGATACCCTTGTACGCCTGCGGGGCTTCTTCGTAGATGAGCTGTTTGTCGTTGCAGATCACGCGGCTGCCCAGTGCGGTACGGCCCATCTGCGTGGGCGTCAACAGCTTGAACAAGCGGTCTTTGCAGGCCGAGCGAATCCACTTGCGCCCCGCACCATGCGCCAGCGACAGCAGCGTGTCGTGGCACAGGCGTGTGGGGCGCACCAGGTAGCTGTAGTCCCCACGCGAACCGGGTATCAACACCGCACCGTGGTCAGACGGCGTGGCCCCCTTGCGGTGTAGCCAACCGGCTTGGCCGTGGATGTTGACGCTGGCCACAAAGTTGTGGTGCACGTCCAGCACGCAGTGACCATCGGCTCGCACATTGGTCAGCAGTCGCTGTGCCACCAGTTGACGGTTGCAGCGCGCGTAGCGCAGAGCCGCATCGTGCTGCGCCAGATAGTCAGCAGCCTCTGCCGTGCCTGCTTTCAGGCCGCGGTGTCCAAAAGCATCGACGTGCTGACGCAAGATGCGTTCGCCCAAGCCGCGCGAGCCGCTGTGCACCAACAGCAGCAGCTGCTGCTTGTTGATGCCCAGCGCAGCAAGCGCTGCCGGGTCGTGCACCGTGTCTACTTGCTGAAACTCCGCAAAGTGATTGCCCCCACCAATGGTGCCCAGAGATGCCTCGTAGCCACAGGGTTGCACATCACAGCTCGCCATGGCTTGCGCCACCGCCGCTGTGTCCTCCATGGGGCCATCGATATTGCCCACGCGCTTTTCCAGCTTGTCGAGCTTGATGGCACTGGCGCGCAAGTCGGTTTGCCACAGCGCCATGCCGCAGCCAATGTCGTTACCCACCAAGGCGGGATAGAACTGTTGTGTTGAGAAAAATGCGGCCCCTACCGGATAGCCGCGCCCAGGGTGCAAGTCGGGCATGCCCGCGACGCGTTGCATGCCCTCCAGTTGCGATGTGGTGATGAGCTGCGCAATGGCAGCATCCTCCATCCACGTAGCGTCAGACGCGACCACACAGGCGCGGTCCGACACGTGTTTGACAAAATTGCCCATAAAAATCCAGATTCAAAAATCGTTGAAACCGGACCGGGACAGACGCGCGCGCCAACGCTGCGCCGCATACGCATCAAGCGTTGTGCCGCGTACCGTGGGGCGCTAGAAAAAGAGGGAGAGGCTTATTGGATAAGTCCCGCCACCGCTGACCCAGCCCACAGGGAGGTCGTGTTCTTTTGCATGTTGTTCTCCTGGTAGGTGGATGAAAGGGGAGGGAGTGCAGTGTTTGCACGGTGGCTAGGTGCCATGGCGAAAACTGCAGGGCGCGACTTTAACGGGGGATACGGTGTGTGGCAAATGGGCAATGCATTGGTGACGCGTTTATGCGACAGCGCATTCTGTTCAACCCCAAGTCTCTTTGAGAACTGCGCGAAACAAGTCTGACAGCAGAGGCTCAACGTCTGCCCTGTCCTTGCGCGCGGGGGAAAGCTTTTCGAGGCGCTCCAACTCGTGTTCGATGAATCTTTGAATAGGCGCGATCTGGGGTGAGAGGCCCATCTCGGGGGACGCCCGTTTTACGTCCAGCAGATCATTGATGGCCGTAACGCCATTGGTACGCACTTCATTGAGCTGGCGAAGAAGGATGCCGAGATGCACCAGCGCAACCTGCCGGACCAGGACCTGGCCTACTTTGAAGAAGGTGCCCAGTACTTTGGTGACTACGTGCGTGGCGTGGGTTGGGCGCAAAAGTTTGCGCGCCTGAACCGCGAGGTGATGATGCAGGCCGTGATTGGCGCACTGCGCAAAACCATAACCAAGCCGTTCGAGACGCACCTGGAAGCGGTGAACTGCCACCACAACTATGTGCAGAAGGAGACTCACTTTGACCAAGAAGTATTTGTGACCCGCAAGGGCGCAGTGAGCGCCAAAGCAGGTGAGCTGGGGATTATTCCCGGCAGCATGGGCGCCAAGAGCTTCATCGTGCGTGGCAAGGGCAACCCAGATAGCTTCAATAGCTGCAGCCACGGTGCCGGGCGCACCATGAGCCGCACCAAGGCCAAGAAGCTGTTCACCGTGCAGGACCAGATTGATGCCACGGCCGGTGTGGAATGCCGCAAGGACGTCGACGTGATCGACGAGATCCCGATGGCCTACAAGGACATCGACGCCGTGATGCTGGCCCAGAGCGATCTGGTGGAAGTGGTGTACACGCTGAAGCAGGTGGTGTGTGTAAAGGGGTAGCGCCTCCGATGGAGGGGCTGGAAAGCGACAAGAACAATGAAAACAGAACTTGAAAACTCGATAGAAATCGATGGATCGCAAGGTGAAGGCGGTGGGCAGATACTGCGCACAGCACTTGCCTTGAGTCTGATCACTAGCCAGGCCTTTAGTCTCGTCAACATCCGTGCCAAACGTCCCAAGCCGGGCCTGATGCGCCAGCACTTGGCCTGCGTGCAGGCCGCCGTCGCTGTGGGTGGTGGGCCGGAGCATTGTCAGGCGGCGGATGCGAACGGTGCTGTGGTGCAGATTGGTGCCAGCCAGCTGCACTTTGTGCCGGGACCAGTGCGCGGCGGTGATTACGAATTTGCGGTCGGCTCTGCCGGCAGTTGCATGCTGGTCTTGCAAACCGTACTGTGGCCGCTGGCGTTGGCAGCGCAGGCGTCCAACATTGTGCTGCGTGGTGGCACGCACAATCCGATGGCACCGTCTGCCACCTTTCTAAGCCGCATGGCGCCGTATTTTTCGGGCGGTGGTCAGGCTGTGTATGCGTTGGACATGCAGCGCCACGGTTTTTACCCTGCGGGTGGCGGTGAGGTGCGGGTCTGCGTCGCACCACCATCAGGCGGACTGCCTGCGATCCAACTGATGGAGCGTGGTGCGCTGGTGGAAGCCTGGGCCGAGTGCCTGCATGCGGGTATTCCCAAAGGGGTGGCCAGCCGTGAATTGGATGTGTTGGGGCGTGCGCTGGGTTGGGCAGATGACCAACTACGCGACCGTGGCCTGCGCAGCAACGAAGGACCTGGCAATGCGCTGCAAGTCATTCTGCAGTTTGAACACGTCGCCGAAGTGCTGACAGCCTTTGGTGAGAAAGGTGTGAGCGCAGAGGAAGTGGCGCGCAAGGTGTTGCTGGAGGTACAAACCTATTTGGCACATCGCGCGCCGGTGGGTGAGCATCTGGCGGACCAACTGATGATTCCCTTGGCATTGGCGGCGCTGCAAGGCAAGGCGGGCCAGTACTGGGCAACCAGTTTGTCGGAGCATGGGCCTGCGCATGGCAAACAACGAACAACGCGTGGCGGCAGCGCAGGTGCAAGAACTGGTGCAGTCCCAACTGGGTAACGTGGACGACACCATCAACGCCTACTTCCGCGCGCTGCAAGACGACTGGGTGATTCGCCTACGCGCGCAGCCGCTCGACACCCAGGCGCTTGCCATCTTGCCCCAGGAGCTGGGTGTGGTGCAGCAAGCGTTTGTGATTGGTGCAGACGGCAAGCGTGTGTATCCCTCACCCTCTGCCGCCCTGACTGAGTCACAAAACCAGTTTGTCCAGCGCACCGTGGCGATTTGGGACAACCCCGGGTTGCTCACCCAGGGGGCGTCGATTGGTGGGGCGGTGGGAAGCGCAAGTGCAAATAGTCTTGTGTCCAAACGCTATGGCGCTAGCGTAGCCAGCGCCGATACGGGCCCTGCGCAGTGGGGCTGGTACACATGGCACTGGAATGCTGAGCTGCACCACATCTTTTGGCTGCGCGATGCGCAGAACCGCCTGGTGGGGGTGGAGCTAACGCCCGTGGCGCTGGTGGCCGACATCATTGCACTGCTGCCTTCTACCAATGCCGATGGCTCGCAGGCCAAGAGCAGCACCCGTCTGGTCAATGGCAATGGACAGGTGGTGTACGAGTGGGGAAGCTACCAGCCCGCCAGTGGTGAAAAGAGTTTGGCCATGCGCCCACTGAGCCACCCCTTGGGCACCTGGAGGCTCGAATACTTTGGCCCCGCGCTGGCCACAGCGGGCGTGGTGAATACCTGGGGCCTGGTGGCTGGTTTGCTGGGGCTAGCCCTTGCGCTGGTGGGCTTGGCCCTGTATCTGTACCGCGAACACACGCGCGAAATGCGTCTGGCCCAGCAGCGGGTCAACTTTGTGAACCAGGTGTCGCATGAGCTAAAGACACCCTTAACCAACATACGCCTGTACGCAGAGCTGATGGAAGATGAGTTGGACCCTGCGGTGGACGAGCAGGCGGCAGGCAGCAGCAAAGCGCACCGGTACCTGCGCATCATCACCGCGGAGAGCCAACGCCTCTCGCGCTTGATTGCCAACGTGCTCAGCCTGGGGCAACTCCAAAAAGCGCAGTTCACACTGGCCTTGCAGCAAGGCGTGGTGGACGAGGTGGTAGCGCGCTGCATTGCCGCATTCCGCCCCGCGCTGGAGGCCAAATCCATCACCGTGCAATGCACAGCGCAGGCACCGCGCTCGGTCATGCTGGACGCGCAAGCGCTAGAGCAAATTTTGAACAACCTCTTGAGCAACGCCGAGAAATATGCCGCCAGCGGTGGCGCAATCCAACTAGAGACCACCCAAGCCCATGGCGTGAGCACCATCGACGTGCGCGACTTGGGCCCCGGCATCGCTGCTAGTGAGCGTGAGCGGGTGTTTGAGCCCTTTTACCGCATCAGCTCCAAGCTGACCGATGGCGTGGCTGGCACCGGCATTGGGCTGGACATTGCCCGCCAATTGGCCCGCCAGCACGGGGGCGACGTCACCCTGCAAGCCGCAGAGGTAGGGGCGGTGGGCGCGCACTTTCGCGTAACCCTGCGCACCGAGTTTGTGGAACAGATGCCATGAAAGTATTGATCGCTGAAGACGACCTGCACATTGGCGAGGGCCTGCGCGACGTGGTGGAGGCCGAAGGCTACACCCCCATGCTGGCCAGCGATGGGGAGCAGGCACTGGCCCTGTTTCACGTGCAGCGGCCGCAGCTGGTGCTGCTGGACGTCATGATGCCCAAGCGTGACGGCTACACCGTGTGCCGCGAGATACGGCGCGTGGACAACGACGTACCCGTTATCTTCATCAGCGCCAAGTCCGAAGAGATAGACCGCGTGCTGGGCCTGGAGCTGGGGGCCGATGACTACATCATGAAACCCTTTGGCGTGCGCGAGGTGGTGGCCCGCATCCGCGCGGTAACGCGCCGCACACTAGCGCGCACGCCCACGCCAGAGCTTGCGACAGATGCCGTGCGCATTGGCGACTTGGAGTTGTACCCATCGCAACTGCGCGCCCGCCGGGGCGACACGCAAATCGACCTGAGCCTGCGCGACGTCAAAATCTTGCAGCACCTGCTGCAACACAAAGGCCAAGTGGTGGACCGCGACAGCCTGTTTAACCACTGCTGGGGGCGAGATTACTTCCCCAACAGCCGCACGCTAGACCAACACATCTCCAAGCTGCGCAAACTCATTGAGTGCGACCCCAAGGCCCCCGCCATCATTGCCACCGTGCATGGAGTGGGCTACCGGTATGACGAGCCGGAGGCTTCTTGAGTTGGTGGTTGCTATTGTTTGTATAGCTGCTTGCGCAATATCCACGGGGCTAGAGAGGTGAAAGCTCTGCACCGCCCAATGTGCGTTTGCGTCAGCTCGTTTTTGTGCTGGGTGGGGTGGCGGTAGTCGACCCAAAGCGGAATTCCGATAGGGCGGGTTCATGCCCTGAAAGCAGATAGTCATCCCGTGCACAATGCGTGGGCACGACGTGGAGCCTGAATGCAGCGGAAACTGACCTCGTAGGAGCCGAAACAAAAGTCGGCTTGGCAGTGCGCGGCGTACATTCGCCAAACTTGGCGGCGGTTGTACTAATCGCCTGCTAATTGGCTGAATACTTACTTTCCAGCGAGGCCGATCGGTTGCTGTTGATCCGCTCGGACGTCGACCTGATGGGATAGGTTGGGCCACTGGGCCTTAGTTAGCTCTCGCCCCGCTTCTGCACGCGCCGTCTCAACTCTGGCTTCAATAAAAGCGGCGTCGATGAACTGGCGCACGCGCTGCTGTGGTTCTCCCACGCACTTGTATAGTCTTCAGCAATCATTTTGCCTAAGCTCGCGCTGACTGGCGGCCAGTGGGTACTCCGGTGAGAATGGGTGCCAATCGGCGCGCTCGATCTCGTCTTAAGCCAGCGCCCACCAGTCGTCCCCCGTTTTTTTTCTGAGACCCAATGACTCCAGCCGCCGTGCCAATCACAACCGCCGTTGACTTGCATGACTACCTAATAAAGTACAAGAACTTCGATTTCCAGCCGGATCATGATCGCGATGTGGCCCTGTACGGCGCCCTTAAGCGAGCGTTGAACCTGCCCCCTGGCGAGTTCAAAAAGGCGCTCCGGGCCTGCAACATTTCTGCTGAGGCCTATCTGCGAGCGCTGATGGCTGCTGCCGAACCTCTGGCCGGAATGTACCGGGAAATCCTAAGCTATTGCGGAAAGGCCCGTTTTCTGCGCTCGAGAGACGGCGCGCATGTGGCGTGGGACCTCGAATCCGACGGCCAGCAGATCGGCTTCTCCTTTGAGGACTTCCGGCTATTCGACGAAATCCGCACCCGTGTTGATCCGTCGGTGACAGCCATGGCCCAGGCCAAGAACGACATCATGGATTGGCTGGCCCATCAGGTCTTCGCGCCCAACCATCGAGGATTGACGTCCCTTGATTTCGATTGGAGCGCAGTGGAGCTGTTCCGTGTCCTCGCGGAAGCGCGACGCCGGTACGGTTCACAGCATCGGCATCTCTTCGGTGGCCTGGGGCGGATGTACCTCGACGGCTCGGGTGGCGCTGTGCCAAAGCACCTGCAGGCACTTGTCGAGAACCATCCGGATTACCCCGGCCAACTGGCTGCCGCCGTCCGGGCATTTGTGCCCGAAGATGTCGAATCGATTGCATCGAAGTTCATTGGCCTGCCGTTCTGGAAATTCCGTTGGCAGGTCTACGAGATTTGGAACGTCGCCTTTGCGCTTTCAGAATTCCAGCAGGTCGGATTCGAGCTTGTCGACAACCCTGGGGGCGCCTCGCTGATCGAGCTAGGTCGCCAGGCGACACTCGCGACCCATGCGGGTGCCAAAGCGAGCTTCATCTACCAGCCGACGTACCGCAATCACACCGGTGACGAGATTCGGCCAGACATTGTCGTCACAATGGGTCTACAGGCGACTCCCGAAGAAGTGCAGTTGATCATCGAATGCAAGCAACGCAGCGCGTTGGAGGTCACGCATCTTGACGAGGTACGTCGCAAATACGAATCTGGACTCAATGCCGACGACGGCGCACTCTTGATCGTGAACTACGACGATGCGCCACCGATGACGTTGCCTGTCTCCACCCGGACGACCCTGCTGGGCAACGTGCATCCGGAATCAGCAGCCGAAGCCACGCTAAGGAGATTCTTGCAAAACTCTCATATCGCGACTCTGTGTCGCCGAGAAACTTGGTTCGTAGACATCTCAATAAGCATGGCAGGTGCCCTCGACTCCGATCTCCGCCAACTACTAATCAATCGCCGCCAAAAGTTCGAACCGGGACTATTCGAGGTGTATGGGTTCGCACAGGAGATCGTGCCGATGGACCCGTCAGAACTCCGCGGCAGCGTCGCGATGTCCGTCTCGCAAGAAGATACCAACTGGCAGCTGGCAGTGTTGAGCCCGCTGCGCGACAAAGTCCTTGAGTGCTTGCGCAATGGCGGCCGCCGGTTGTTCATCGTCTCCGACCTCGCCACCGAGATTGACAGCTTATTGCCCAAGGGCGTCAATCGGACTGACCGACTGGCCATCATCGATCCCACCCGAGGCACCTGGTTGAATGATTTGCCGGCTGCACTCTAGACCCGGCGGGTGATGAAGCTCGACCGAGACTTTCAAAAGTTCGCCGAAAGGCTGATGCCACGACCACCTCCCGCGAATAGGCAGCGAGCGGTAGCGTAGGTCGGCTTCGGACTTCAGCCGACACTCAGCGTATTGACGGCGATCGGCGCCAATCAGCGTGAAGCTGAATTTTCGACTCGGAAGAGTGCACCAGGTGGAAGCGTCAAAGTCGCTGCCCCAAAGCCGTCATTGGCCAATGGCGGCACTTGGCCCAGTTCAGCCTTTCCCGCTCCCATAGCTCCAACAAAAAGCCCCGCCAGTCTAGCGACCGCGGGGCTTTTTTACGAGTCAATTGCTACAAATTCAGTAGCTGCTTGCGCATATTCCACGTGGGTTGGAGGTCGATTTAACCTCTAAACCCCTCTCGCTTCACACCAGCAAAGCATTCACCCGCTTCACATAAGCAGCCGGGTCCGCAGGCAGTCCGCCTTCGGCCAGCAGCGCTTGGTCAAACAGGATGTGGGCCAGGTCGTTGAAGTGCACCGAGCCTTCCAGCTTCTTGACCAGGGCGTGTTCGGCGTTGACTTCGAGCACGGGCTTGGTTTCAGGCGCTGTCTGGCCGGCTTGCTTGAGCATGCGGGCCAACTGGGTGCTCATGCCGCCATCTTGGACCACCAGGCAGGCAGGGCTGTCCACCAGGCGGGTGGTGACGCGCACGTCTTCGGCCTTGTCTTTCAGAGCTTCTTTCAGCTTGGCCAGCAGGGGCTTGAAGGTTTCGGCGGCTTCTTCGGCGGCTTTCTTTTCGTCTTCGTCGAGCAGCTTGCCCAGGTCTACGGCGCCCTTGGCGACGGACTGCATTGGCGTGCCGTCGAAGTCGTGCAGGTAGTTCAGCGCCCATTCGTCCACGCGGTCGGTCATCAGCAGCACTTCGATGCCCTTTTTCTTGAAGACTTCGAGTTGCGGGCTGCTCTTGGCGGCGGCGGCGTTGTCGGCGGTGATGTAGTAGATGGCCTCCTGGCCTTCCTTCATGCGGGCCTTGTAGTCGGCCAGCGACACGCTGGTGCTGTCGGTGGTGCTGCTTGCGAAGCGCAGCAGCTTGGCCAGGCGTTCGCGGTTGGCGAAGTCTTCGCCCAGGCCTTCTTTCAGCACGGCGCCGAACTCGGCGTAGAACTTGGCGTATTTGCCTTCTTTGGCCTTGTCTTCTTCGGACAGCACGTCGGTGACTTCGCCTTCGGCTGCTGCGGGAGCCTTGTCAAACTTGGCTAGGTCTTCCAGCATGCCCAGGACACGCTTGGTGCAGCCTTCGCGGATGGCTTTGACGTCGCGGCTTTCTTGCAGCAGCTCGCGGCTCACGTTCAGTGGCAGGTCGACGGAATCCACCACGCCCTTCACAAAGCGCAGGTAGCTAGGCAGCAGGGCTTCGGCGTCGTCCATGATGAAGACGCGCTTCACATACAGCTTCAGGCCGCCCTTGTGGTCGCGGTTCCACAGGTCTTGCGGGGCCTTGGCCGGAACGTACAGCAGCTGGGTGTATTCGGTGCTGCCTTCTACGCGGTTGTGGGTGTGGGCCAGCGGGGCTTCGAAGTCGTGGCTGATCTGCTTGTAGAAGTCATCGTACTGTTCTTGGCTGATGTCCTTCTTGGCGCGCGTCCAGATGGCGCTGGCCTTGTTGACGGCTTCCCATTCGCCGGTGGCAACCATGCCGCCGGGCTGGCGGCCACCTTCTTCGTTCGAAGGGTCGATCAGATCGCCGTCTTTCCACTCTTCCTTTTCCATCAGGATGGGCAGGCTGATGTGGTCAGAGTACTTGCTGATGATGGCCTTGAGCTTCCAGGCGCTGGCGTATTCCAGAGCGTCGTCGCGCAGGTGCAGGATCACGCTGGTGCCGCGCTTTTCGCGGGTGATGGATTCCACCTCGAAGGCGCCGCCACCGCTGGCGCCACCATCGCTTGTCCAGCGCACGCCTTCATTGGCGGGCAAGCCGGCGCGGCGCGATTCCACGGTGATGCGGTCGGCCACGATGAAGCCGGAGTAAAAGCCTACGCCGAACTGGCCAATGAGCTGCGAGTCGGCTTTCTGGTCGCCAGACAGTTTGCTGACGAAGTCTTTGGTGCCGCTCTTGGCGATGGTGCCCAGGTTGTCGATGGCTTCTTGTTGCGACAGACCGATACCGTTGTCGGTGATGGTCAGGGTCTTGGCATCCTTGTCGAAGGACACGCGCACTTCCAGGTTGGGTGCGTCTTCCAGCAGGGCGCTGTTGCTGATGGCTTCATAGCGCAGCTTGTCGCAAGCGTCCGATGCGTTGGACACCAGCTCGCGCATGAAGATTTCTTTGTTGGAGTACAGCGCGTGGGTTACCAGGTGCAGCAGCTGGGCTACTTCGGCCTGGAAATTCATGGTTTGCTTGGTCATGTTGGGATAAATGCCTTGGAAATATCAAAAAAACTGAACTCCGGCAGCCAGGTGCCGGGCAGCCTTTAATTATGGCCGGAGCCGCAAACTTCAAGTCCCGGCCGGTTTTCATGCAGATTGCGTACAAATTTATTGATGGATTGTTAAAAAAATTGCTTTTGTCATAGCCGATTGCGACCATCGCCCACTGCAAAAGTGCGTGCTGGCGCTCGTTCGCTCACGCGCAAACATCCAAACAAGGGGTAAATATATGGATAGCAATCTGAAGAAATGCACGGCCGAGTTCATTGGTACCTTCTGGCTGACACTGGGCGGCTGCGGTAGCGCGGTGCTGGCAGCCGCCTTCCCGGGCGTGGGCATCGGCCTGCTGGGTGTGTCGCTGGCCTTCGGCCTGACGGTGGTGACGGGTGCCTATGCCTTGGGGCCGATTTCTGGCGGGCATTTCAACCCCGCCGTGTCGATTGGCCTGGCCGTTGGCAAGCGTTTCCCGGCGTCTGGTCTGTTGGGCTACATCGTGGCCCAGGTGCTGGGCGCCTGCGCGGCGGCCGGCGTGCTGTACCTGATCGTGTCGGGTAAGGTGGACTTCGACGCGGCCAAGGCCTTCTCCGGTGCCGGCGCGTTTGCCACCAATGGTTATGGCCCCCATTCGCCCGGCGGTTTCAGCATGCAGTCGGTGCTGATCACCGAGGTGGTGATGACGGCCATCTTCCTGATCGTCATCCTGGGCAGCACGGCCAAGCGCGCGGCCGGTGCCTTTGGCGGCCTCAGCATCGGCCTGTGCCTGACGCTGATCCATTTGATCTCGATCCCGGTGTCCAACACCTCGGTGAACCCGGCCCGCAGCACCGGCCCGGCGCTGTTCGTACCCGGCGCCATGGGCGATTTGTGGCTGTTCTGGGTGGCGCCCATCGTCGGCGCGGTTCTGGGTGCGGTGATTTACAACGTCTTGCTCAGCGACGACTAAACCGGCTCGTGCCTCCATAGGCGGATGCTTATGGAGCCGCCTTGGCTTTGAGCAGGCGCGGAATATTGCCTTCGATCCAGTCGGTCAGCAGGCGCACCTTCTCGGCGGCTTCGCGCCCCAGCGGAGTGAGGCTGTATTCCACGTGCGGTGGCACGACCTCCAAAGCGATGCGATTTACCAGGCCATCGCCCTCGAGGCACTGAAGCGTCTGGACCAGCATGCGCTCGCTCACGCCATTGACCTTGCGCCGCAGCTCGCCAAAACGCAGCGTGCCCGACTCCAGCGCGATCAGCACCAATACGCCCCAGCGGCTGGTGATGTGCTGCAGCACCTCCCGCGAGGGGCAGGCGGCAACCAGCACGTCGCCCCGCTGGAACTTGGCGGCAATTCCCATGTTTAGCTCCTGGAGAACACAGCCTGGATTGTAGATACGCGCTCTGCGCTAGCACTTACTATTTTATGTGTACTTGCAGAAAGTAAGTGATATGCCTACATTCAATCCCCACCCGGGCGGCTCTACTGCCCGGTCCCAGAAACCTGAAAGGAATTGAATGAAGACATCCCTACTGGCTGGTATGCTGGCCGCCGCCTGCGCGCTGCCGGCCCTGGCCCAGGAGGCCGTGCGTAGCGCAGCCAACGCCGACGCACTGTTTACCAGCCCCGATCCCAAGCTGCACGCCAACAAGCAAGTGGCCTACCACATCGTCAAGGACTTGCTGGAAGCCAACCACTGGGAACTGGCCGAGCGCTACATCGACAAGGACTACATCCAGCACAACCCCAACGCGCGCAATGGACGGGATGCCGTGGTGTATTTCTTCACCCAGATACTCAAGGTCCAGCCCACGCCGATTCCAGACAAGCTGGGCCTGCCGGTCGCCGAGGTCATGGCCGAAGGCGATCTGGTGACGGTGGTCTACCCCCGCCGGGTGATCGACCCCAAACACCCCAACGGGAGCTACAGCACAGCCTGGTTCGACACATGGCGCATCAAGGATGGCAAGGCTGTCGAGCACTGGGACCCGGCGCTCATGAACGAAGCGCCCAAGCTGTCCAACTGACAGACACCATCCAAAAAGCCGCGAAGTTCGCGGCTTTTTTGTTGGCAACGTCTGGTGCGGTGCCGGTGCGTCGTCAGGTGATGTGCGTGATGCGCAGCAAATTGGTGGTACCTGAGGTGGCGAAAGGCATGCCGGCTGATATCACGATGGTTTGCCCGGCTACGCCGAAGCCTTCCTTCAAGGCGGTGCGGCTTGCCAGATCGCTCATTTCGGGTACGTCCACGACGTCGTGGCACAGCACGGCATGCACGCCCCAGACCAGCGCCAGGCGGCGTGCCGTGGCCAACCTGGGTGTCATCCCGATGATGGGGGCCTCGGGTCGCTCGCGGGCCATGCGCAGGGCCGAGTAGCCAGAGCTGGTATAGGCCACAGTGGCCGCGGCATGCAGCAGGCTGGTGACATGGCGCATGGCATAGCCTATGGCGTCTGCGGCCAGGGCCTGGGGTTCCGAGCGCGACAGGTCGATGGAGCGGCGGTAGTTCGGGTCGGCCTCGGTATGGCGGATGATGCTGCCCATCATCTTCACCGCCTCTACCGGGTAACGGCCGCTGGCGGACTCGGCCGACAGCATGACTGCGTCCGCGCCCTCGTAGATGGCGGTGGCCACATCCGAGGCCTCGGCCCGCGTGGGTACCGGGGCCGTGACCATGGATTCCAGCATCTGCGTGGCCACGATCACCGGCTTGCCGGCCTTGCGGCAGGCCTGGACGATGCGCTTCTGGATGGCCGGCACCTGCTCCGCCGGCATTTCCACCCCCAGGTCGCCACGTGCCACCATGACAGCGTCAGTCTCCGCCACGATTGCGTCCAGAGAGGCAATCGCCGCCGGCTTTTCGAGTTTGGCGACGATGCCGGCCCGGCCGTTGACGATGTTGCGCACCTCCATCACATCTTCCGGCCGCTGCACAAAAGACAGCGCCACCCAATCGACACCCAGGCTGAGGCCGTAGTCCAGATCGGCACGGTCCTTGTCCGTCAGGGCTGATAGGGGCAGCACCACGCCGGGCACGTTCACGCCCTTGCGGTCGGACAGCGTGCCGCCGTTGATGACGCGGGTTTCTGCGTGGTCCGCGCCAAATGCCTCGACCCGCAGTCGCAACCGGCCGTCGTCCAGCAGCAGCTCGGTTCCCTGCTCCAGTGCGGCGAAGATTTCCGGGTGGGGCAGAGTCACGCGGGTGCTGTTGCCCGGTGTGTGGGTGTCCAGGTCCAGTCGAAATGATGCGCCTTCCACCAGGGTGATAGGGCCGTCCGGGAAGCTGCCTATGCGCAGCTTGGGGCCTTGCAGGTCTAGCAGCACAGAGATGGGGCGGCCGCTGTCGCGCTCTATGCGGCGTATCAGCTCCAGCCGGCGTTTGTGGTCCTCTTGTTTGCCATGGCTGAAGTTGAGCCGGAAGACATCCGCGCCGGCATCGAACAGTGCCTGGATGGTGGGGCCGTCATCGCTGGCGGGGCCGAGGGTGGCGACGATTTTGGCGTGCTTGTTTCTGCGCATATCAAATGGTCCTGCTGGCGCCTGCAAGTCCACCGCTCGGGGTGGTAATCAGAATGGCGCGAAAGTCGTTTACGTTGGTCAAAGTGGGGCCGGTGATGACAGCGTCGCCCAGTGCTTCGAAGAAGCCGTGGCCGTCGTTGTCGTCCAGCCGTTCGCGCGGCCGCATGCCCAGGGCCCAGGCACGGGACAGCGTGTCGGGCGACAGCATGGCGCCGGCAATTTCTTCCTGTCCATCGACACCATCGGTGTCGCCCGCCAGGGCGTACACGCCGGCTTCGCCATTCAGGGCAATGCCCAGGGACAAAAGAAACTCCACATTGCGCCCGCCCCGACCCCGGCCACGCACGGTGACCGTGGTCTCGCCCCCCGACAGCAGCACGCAGGGCGCCTGAAACGGCTGGGCCCGGCGGGCAATCTGCATGGCCATGCCGGCCATCGTCTTGGCGACATCGCGGGCTTCTCCTTCGATGGCATCACCGAGGATATGGACGGCAAAGCCGGCTTGTCGGGCAACCGCGGCTGCGGCCTCCAGCGCCATCTGCGGCGTGGCGATGAAGCGGGTTTCTATGTGCGGCAAGCGGCTGTCGCCGGCCTTCAGGCTCTCGCCCTGGCCGCTTTCCAGCAGTGCCAATGCAACTGGCGGAATCGGGATGCCGTAGCGGCGCAGGATGTCCAGTGCATCTGCGCAGGTACTGGGATCGGCCACCGTGGGGCCCGAGGCGATATCAATAGGGTCGTCGCCCGGCACGTCCGACAGCAGCAGGTTCAGCACCCGCGCGGGGTAGCAGGCCGCGGCCAGGCGGCCACCTTTGATGGCGGACAGATGCCGTCGCACGCAGTTCATTTCGCGGATGCTGGCACCGCTGGCCAGCAGGGCGCGGTTCAGCGTCTGCTTGTCGGCCAGGCTGAGGCCGGGCAAGGCCAGCGGCAGCAGGGCGGAACCGCCACCGGAAATCAGGCACAGCACCAGGTCATCCGGGCCTAGCCCTTGCACCAGCGCCAGCATGCGTTTGGCGGCCGCTTCGCCAGCCGCATCCGGTACCGGATGCGCAGCTTCCACGATGTCTATGCGCTCGCAGGGCACGGCGTATCCGTAGCGCGTCACGACCAGGCCGGACAAGGGGCCGGGCCAGTGCTCTTCCACGGCTTTTGCCATGGCCGCCGATGCCTTGCCCGCGCCAATGACGACAAGTCGCCCCTTGGGCGGGCTGGGTAGGTGGGGCGGCACACAGAGCGCCGGCTGGGCTGCCGCAATTGCGGCATCGAACATGGCGCGCAGCAGATCGCACGGTACATCGGCGGACATGGCGGTTTGCTTGCCGGTCATGCTGCGTGGGCGCGCCGGTCACCCGGCGCAAACTCTTCGGTCGGGGCCACCCGTGCGGGGTTGCCGTCGGCAACGACTTCGATGGCGTGTGGGTGGGAGGCTTCCTCAGGCAGGGCTTTTCCGTCCAGCACCTGGGCCAGGCGCTCCCGGTCCACGGAGCCCACCCAGCGGGCAATGGCGACCGTACCCACGGCGTTCCCGATGGTGTTGGTAATGGCCCGGGCTTCGGACATGAACCGGTCCACACCCAGCAGCAGCACCATGCCGGCGACGGGGATTTTGCCCATGGAGGCCAGCGTTGCCGCCAGCGTGATGAAGCCCGAGCCGGTGACGCCGGCTGAACCCTTGGACGTCAGCAGCAGCACGCCCAGCACGACCAGTTGGTCGGTGATGGTCAGCGGCGTGTTGGTGGCCTGGGCGATGAAGATCGCGGCCATGGTGTAGTAGATGCACTGGCCATCGGGGTTGAAGGTCAGGCCCGCTGGCACCACCAGGCCCACTACAGGTTTGGACACACCAGCGAGCTCCAGCTTGCGCATCAGTTGGGGGACCACGGATTCAGAAGAACTGGTGCCCAGGACGGTGAAGAGTTCATCCTTGATGTATTTGAGGAACTTCCACAGGCTGAAGCCGGACATGCGGGCGATGGCGCCCAGCACCAGGGTCACGAATAAAAAGCAAGTCACGTACATCGTGGCCATCAGCTTGCCCAGCGAAACAATCGATCCCAGGCCGTATTTGCCTACCGTAAAGGCCATGGCGCCGAAGGCCGCTAGCGGCGCCAGCCGCATCACCATGCCGACGATGGAGAAGATGCCATGCGTGAATGAGTCCAGGAAGTCCACCACCGGTTTGCCGCGCGGCCCGATCTGCGAGAGCGCGACGCCGAAGAAGGTGGCGAACACCAGGATTTGAAGAATGTCGTTCTTGGCCAGCGCATCCACGATGCTGGTGGGCACCAGGTTCAGCATGAAGTCTATAAAGCCCGTGGGCTTGGCGCCCGCTGCGGTGTAGGACGCGATGGCCTTGGTGTCCAGCGTGGCGGCATCGATGTTCATGCCGTCGCCGGGACGCACCACATTCACCACCAGCATGCCTACCGCCAGCGCGAAGGTGGACAAGATCTCAAAGTAAATCAGGGCGCGCAGGCCGACCCGGCCCAGCTCCTTCATGTTCTCCATCCGTGCGATGCCCAGGGCCACGGTGGCGAAGATGATGGGCGCGAACACCATCTTGATCAGCTTGATGAACACATCGCCCAGGGGCTTGAGGTCACTGCCGAGATGGGGGGCGAAAAAGCCCAGGCCGATGCCGGCGCATACGCCGATCAGCACTTGGACGTACAGCTTTCCGAAAAAGCGACGCATGGTTTGTCTCCAGATATGGGGGTACGGCGAGGTACTGCAGCTCTGCGTGGCTGCATTGGCTGGGGCCGGCCGCAGGGCGCCGGCCCGGTGTCGTTCGCGTGGAGGCGGCTGGCTGCCACCACCAGGTTGTGCGCCAATTCGCGCTTAGGCGGCTTTGCGCTGCTTGTCGGCCAGCAGCTGGTCGCACACGGCGGTGGTGACCTGCGCGGTAGTGGCCTTGCCGCCCAGGTCGCCGGTGTGCAGCGTGGGGTTGGCCGTCACGCTTTCTATGGCTCGCATGACGCGGGCTGCTGCCTCGTTTTCACCCAGGTGTTCCAACAGCATCACCACGGACCAGAAGGTGCCCACGGGGTTGGCAAGGCCCTTGCCCATGATGTCGAAAGCCGAGCCGTGGATGGGTTCGAACATCGAGGGGTAGCGGCGCTCCGGGTCGATGTTGCCGGTGGGGGCAATGCCCAGGCTGCCGGCCAGCGCGGCAGCCAGGTCGCTCAGGATATCGGCGTGCAGATTGGTGGCGACGATGGTGTCCAGGGTGGCCGGGCGGTTCACCATGCGCGCGGTGGCCGCATCCACCAGCTCCTTGTCCCAGGTGACGTCAGGAAATTCCTTGCTGATCTGGAGTGCGATTTCGTCCCACATCACCATGGCGTGGCGCTGGGCATTGCTTTTGGTCACGACGGTCAGCAGCTTGCGGGGCCGCGACTGGGCCAGCTTGAAGGCAAAGCGCATGATGCGTTCCACACCGGCGCGCGTCATCATGGACAAGTCGGTTGCGGCTTCGATGGGGTGGCCCTGGTGCACGCGGCCGCCCACGCCGGCGTATTCGCCTTCGGAGTTTTCACGCACGATGACCCAGTTCAGGTCATCCGGGCCGCAGCGCTTCAGCGGGCCGTCGATGCCGGGCAGGATGCGGGTGGGCCGGACGTTGGCGTACTGGTCGAAGCCCTGGCATATTTTCAGGCGCAGGCCCCAGAGGGTGATGTGGTCGGGGATGTGCGGATCGCCGGCCGAGCCGAACAGGATCGCGTCCTTGCCGCGCAGCGCGTCCAGGCCGTTGGCCGGCATCATCTCGCCGTGCTGGCGGAACCAGTCGCCGCCCCAACCAAAGTCTTCAAACTCGAATTGGAAGCTGTTGCTGGTGCTGGCCAGGGCTTCCAGAACGTGCCGGCCGGCGGGCACGACTTCTTTGCCAATGCCGTCGCCGGGAATGGTTGCAATGCGGTAGGTCTTCATGGGTTGTCTCCGTAAGGTAGGTAAGTGGCCGTACTGTAGGGACTGGACGCATGCAAAAATCACCGTTAAATTTAAGCTATTGTTTACTTGTATTTAACAATTAAGAGCATGGGACAGAACGCCATCCAAGCCGCAGACCTGGGCTTTTTCTCCGCGCTGGCCAGTGCCGGCAGCCTGAGCGCGGCCGCCCGCGAGCTGGGCATCACCACGCCGGCCGTCAGCAAGCATCTGGCGCTGATGGAGTCGCGCGTGGGCGTGTCCCTGGTGAACCGCACCACCCGGCGCATGAGCCTGACGCAGGAGGGCGAGCTGTACCTGCAGCATGCGCGCCGCATCCTGGGCGAAATCGACGATATGGCGGAGCTGCTGGGCGGTGCGAAGTCCACCGCCAAGGGCCTGCTGCGGGTGAATGCCACGCTGGGCTTTGGCCGCAGCCATATCGCACCGCTGATATCGAAGTTCGTGCGCTTGCATCCCAAGGTGGAGGTGCAGCTGCAGCTATCGGTGAACCCGCCGCCACTGACGGACGACACTTTTGACGTCTGCATCCGCTTTGGCGCGCCGCCGGATGCGCGTGTCATTGCCAAGCATATTGCGCCCAACCGCCGGCTGCTGTGTGCGGCGCCGGCCTATATCGAGGCCCATGGCATGCCCAAGGTGCCGCACGATCTGGTGCGCCACAACTGCATCGGCATACGCCAGGGAGAAGAGGCCTACGGCGTATGGCGCCTGACCAGCGAGCGCGGCCGATCGGCGAAAACCGAGGCCATCAAGACCCGGGGTAACCTGACCACCAACGACGGGGAGATCGCAGTTAACTGGGCTCTGGACGGCCACGGCATCTTGATGCGTGCCGAGTGGGATATCCAGCGCTATCTGCGCAATGGCCGGCTGGTGCAGGTCTTGCCGCAGTGCTACACGCCGGACGCGGACATCCACGCGGTGTACCCACCGCGCCACCAGACCACCGGGCGGGTGCGTGCGTTTGTGGACTTTCTGACGCTATCGTTCCAGCAGCAGGGCGTGGCGCCAGAGCCGACGCCCACCGGTTCCTAGAACTTCTCGTGCGGCGCCAAGTAGCGCCACTGGCCTACCGGCAGATTGCCCAGCATCACATGGCCCACGCGCACGCGCTTCAGGCCCACCACCTTCAGGCCCACCAGCTCGCACATGCGGCGGATCTGGCGCTTCTTGCCTTCGGTCAGCACAAAGCGCAGTTGCTCGGGGTTTTGCCAGCTGACCTGGGCCGGCTTGAGGGCCTGGCCGTCCAGGCTCAGGCCGTGGCGCAGGCGCGCCAGCATGGCCGGCGGGAAGGCGCTTTGCACATCGCTGGTGATGGGGTCGTCATCGTCAATGCGCACCAGCTGCTGGACCTTGCCGCGTGACGCCAGGCCGGGGTAGGTGGCGGCAGGCGAGGTGGCGGCGGCCGGGTTGGCCACGCCGGTATAGGCCACGCGCACCAGGTATTCCTTTTCCATCACCGAGTCTTCGCCGATCAGCTGGCGGGCGATGCGGCCGTCCTGCGTCAACACCAGCAGGCCGGTGGAGTCGATGTCCAGCCGGCCGGCCGGTACCAGGCTTTTCAGCTGGCTGCCATGGAAGAAGAAGCGGGCGTTGTCATCGCGCCAGCGGTTTTGCGGCTGCACCAGGGTGATGGCGGGCTCGTGGCCATCCTCGGCCTGGCCGCTGACAAAGCCCAGGGGTTTGTTGATGAGGATGGTGACCTGGTTGGCCTGCTGGCCGGCGGCGGCCTTGTCGATTTGGATGCGGTCGCTGGGGGTGACCTTGACGCCCATCTCGGCCACCTGGCCGTTCACCTTGACCCAGCCTTTGGCGATCCAGTCGTCGGCTTCGCGGCGCGAGCACATATTCAGCTCGGCCATGCGCTTGTTCAGCCGCGTGGGCTCGCTGCTGGCGGCGGGGCCGGTAGGCGGCGCGGCACGGCGAAAGGCGACGCCGGCGGGATTGGGTGGTTTGATGGGGGTGTTCATGGTGCGCTATACATTTGGTAGCTGCTTGCGCTGGATTTATAAGCGCTGGAGGCAGTATTTGCCTATATTTTAAGCGACCAGGCGTTCAGCCACCACGGTTGTCACCCGCGCCCTGTTTCGCGCCCACCGGTGGGTGGGGCGCGAAACTGCACCGGCTTCAGCTGCCGTTGCGGCTGGCCAGGGCGGGTACAAACAGATCGGACCATTTTTCAGGCTTGGTCTTGATGCTGCCGGCCAGGCCCATGAACTGCACGTACTGCATGATGCCGTTGGGGAGGGTGGAGAACTGCGTGTCCTTGTCGGCCAGCATCTTCTCTACTTCATCGCGTGGCAGGTCAATCTTGGATACGCGGATGAAGGTGTCCGCCGCGCCCTTCTTGTCGCGCAGGATGTAGGCATTGGCTTCCTCCTGGGCCGCCATGAAGGCTAGGGTCAGCTTGGGGTTCTGGTCGGTGAACTGCTTCAGCGCATAGACCACGTCCAGCGTGATATTGCCCAGCACGTCCGAGGAGTTGAGCACCCGTGAAATCCGCTTGTCTTTGATCTCCTGGTAGGAGAAGGGCGGGGAGGTGAAGTGGGCGGTGATCTCGGTTTTGCCGGACAGCAGCGCGCCGACGGCTTCTGGGTGGCCCAGGCTGACCGTCAAGGGGTCGAGCTTGGCGTAGTTGGCCTGGCCAAAGGCCTTTGCCACGGCCATTTGCAGCACCACGGCCGACAAGGAGGTCTTGATGCCCGGAATGGCAATCTTGTCCTTGGGCGTGAAGTCATTCAAGGACTTGATGGCCGGGTTGTTGGTGTTCAGCCAGAGCGGCGATGTGCTCATGGCGCCCAGGCCAATCACTTCGGAGCGCGGGATGC
Source organism: Rhodoferax sp. GW821-FHT07F03 (assembly GCF_059418745.1). NCBI lineage: Bacteria > Pseudomonadati > Pseudomonadota > Betaproteobacteria > Burkholderiales > Comamonadaceae > Rhodoferax > Rhodoferax sp. GW821-FHT07F03. Next base: position 60,942 of record NZ_JBWKQM010000007.1, on the reverse strand, counting down.
CATGCGCCTTGGACCACAGGGTGATGAAGCCGGGCGCGCCGGTGCCGGCAATATCGAGGTTGCCGGACAGCATGGCGTCGTTGATGACGTTGCCGCCGTCCAGCGTGGCCCAGGTGGTCTTGACGTCGCCCAGGCCCATTTTCTTGGCCTGCTTTTCGATGAGCTGTTGGTCGCGCATGACCATCAGCGGCAGGTACAGGATGCCAAAGCCATGCGACAGGCGCACGGTGTCGGCTTCGGCATGGGCCGTGCCCGTGAAGCTGGTGAGCGAGAGGGCGGCGAGCGCCAGGCTGCAGACGGTGGTTTTGAGTTTCATGTTTGTCTCCTTTGTTGTGTAGGTCTTGGGTGCTGCGTCAGATATGCATGCCCCAGCGGCGGATGGTGCGTTTTTCCACACTGGCAAAAATCACGTTCTCCACGAACAGGCCGATGAGGATCACAAAGAACAGGCCGGCAAAGACATTCGCGGTCTCCAGCTGGTTGCGGTTCTCAAAGATGTACCAGCCCAGGCCGCCCTTGCCGGACGACACGCCAAACACCAGCTCCGCCGCGATGAGCGTGCGCCAGGCGAAGGCCCAACCCACTTTTAGCCCGGTGAGTATGCTGGGAAAAGCGGCCGGAATCAGGATCAGACGCACCAGCGAGAAGCGTTTCAGCCCGTAGTTCTGCCCCACCATGCGCATGGTGTTGGACACGGCGCGGAAACCGCTGTGCGTATTCAAGGACACGGCCCACAGCACCGAGTGCACCAGCACGAAGATGATGCTGCCCGTACCCAGCCCGAACCAGATCAGGGCCAGCGGCAGCAGAGCAATCGCGGGCAGGGGGTTGAACATGGATGTCAGGGTTTCCAGAAAGTCCGTGCCAATCTTGGAACTGATGGCCAGCGTGGTCAGCAAGGTGGCCAGACCTATGCCTATGCCGTAGCCGATCAGCAGCGTTTGCAGGGATACAGCGGCGCGCTCCAGCAGCACCCCGCTGCGGATTCCCGACTGGAATGCGTCGAAGGTGTCGGTGAACGAAGGGAACAGCAGGGCGTTGTTCAGCCAGCGCCCGTACACCTCCCACACCAAGGCCAGCAGGGCCAGTATCACCAGCTTGCGCAGCCAGGCTTTCTGGTACAGGTTCTCGAATGCGGACAGTGGGCGCTGTACCTGCTCCACATCGCCCTTCACAGGGTTCAAGACGATTTCGGGGCGCACAAAGGGTTGCGCGGTGCTTGTGGCGGTATTCATGGCGATGGAACCTCGGCGTGTTCGTGGGCGAAAAGCATGTCGTTGATGCGCGCTTCCAGCTCGGCCTGCGCGGATGTGCCCATCTGCTCGGCGGGAATGCTGTTGAGCTCGGCCTTGACTTGGCCAGGGTGCGGCGACAGCAGCAGGATGCGGGTGCCGATCTTGATGGCTTCTTCAATCGAGTGGGTCACAAACAGCACGGTAAAACGGGTGTCGTCCCACAGGCGCAGAAGCTCGTCCTGCATCTTGCGGCGCGTCAGCGCATCCAGTGCGGCAAAGGGCTCATCCATCAGCAAGACCGCGGGTTCCATGGCCATGCCGCGGGCGATGGAGACGCGCTGCTTCATGCCCCCGGACAGGGTATGCGGGTAGCTGTCGATGAACTTGGCCAAACCCACTTTATCGATGTAGTAGGCCGCGCGTTCGGCGGCTTCCCGGCCCTGGAGCCGGCCGCTGGCATGCAGGGCAAACTCCACGTTCTGGCGCACGGTCTTCCAGGGCAGCAGCTGGTCGAACTCCTGGAACACCATCATCCGGTCCGGTCCGGGCTCGCGCACTTCCTCGCCATGGAGACGGATTACACCGTGGGTGGGCTGCAGGTAACCCCCTATGGCTTTCAGCAGTGTGGACTTACCGCAACCTGATGGGCCCAGTAATATGTAGCGGTCCGATGGATAGACTTTGAAGCTGACCTGTTGCGCTGCGGTGACCAGGAAGTTGCTCGTCTTGTATTGCAGTGTGACCTTGTCAATTTCAAGCAAAGGCGCCTGTGCCGTGCCGGCGCCCATGCCTTGCGGGGCGCGCGTGTTGGGTGGATGTTCCACTTTTGTCTCCAGATGTTTTTATGAACTTACGGAGACGGATGCTAGGAAGCTTGCCTGTAATGAATCTGACAGCTATGGAGAGTCCCGATGCGCATACTGCTGGTGGAAGATACGGTCGATGTGGCGCAGGCGGTGGTCGCCGCCATGGCACATATTGGCCATGTGGTGGATTGGGAGTCGAACGGGCGCAAGGCCTTGCCCATGGTGGTGTCCGCGCACTACGACCTGGTGGTGCTGGACGTGATGTTGCCGGAGGTGGATGGCTTTGAATTGCTGCGGCAGATCCGCGCCAAGGGCTTGCCAACGCAGGTGCTGATGCTGACCGCCTGCGCGGAAATCGACGAGCGTGTGAAGGCCCTGGACATGGGGGCGGACGACTATCTGGTCAAGCCCTTTGACTTCCGGGAACTGGAGGCCCGTATCCGCTTGCTGCTACGGCGCAGGGAGGGATCGCACACGAATGCCCTGGTGTGCGGCAACCTCACCATCGACCGCAAGACCCGTGGCGCCCTGCTGAACGGCCAGCCGCTGGAGCTGACCCGGCGTGAGGTCACTTTGCTGGAAATCATTGCCTCGCGTCCGGGCCGTATCTTTGGCAAGGACGAGCTGATGGACAAGATGTTCACCATCGACGACAACCCGAATGCCAACACCGTGGAGCAGTACATCGCCCGCATCCGCAAGAAGCTGACGCAGGCAGACTTCGAGATCCGCACGCTGCGCGGGCTGGGCTACCAGGTGACGATGAAATGATTGTCGCGCGTGGTTCGCTCTACACCCGGCTGGTGGTGCGCATAGGCGGTGTGCTGGGCGTCAGTGGGGTTCTGTTGTTGGTCTCTATCTGGGTGACGACGCAGCTGGCTGCCAACGAGACCTATGACCGCATGCTGGTAGGCAACGCCCTGCAGATCGCCGAGAACACCATCGTGCAGGAGGGCTCGGTGAGCGTGGATGTGCCCCTTGCCGCCTTCACCCTGACGCCCGGCGACCAGACCTTTTATGCGGTGCAGGACCACAAGGGCCGCGTCATTGCGGGCGACCCCAATTTCCGCCCGCGGATCGAGTGGAGCAGGCTGGAGGAAGGGCCTTTGCTCTACGACGGCGAGTACCAGGAGCAGGCTGTGCGCATCGCCGTGGTGGGCCGGCGCATGACCATCGCCGGCGAGCACCCCTGGGCGGTGATCACTATTGCACAGACCACCGCGGGGCGGCGCTCATTCGCCAAGAGCCTGGACCTGAAAGCAACCCTGATCATCGTGGTCATGGGCCTGCTGACGGTGGCCGCCGCGCTGTTCACCCTGTACCAGGCGCTGTCTCCCCTGGTCCAGATGGAAAAGGCGATTGCCAGCCGCGACCCCAATGATTTGTCGCCCCTGGCGCAGGCCGTGCCGGTTGAAATCTTTGCGCTGGTGAATGCCATCAACGGCTTCATGCGTCGGCTGGCGGACCATCGGTTTGCGCTGGAGCACATGATTGGCGATGCGGCGCACCAGTTGCGTACGCCGATTGCTTCCATGGTTTCGCAGACGGAAATGCTCTCCATGCAGACCGACGACGGCCTGCGCCGCGGCCATGTGGAGCGCTTGCGTGAACTCAGCCTGAATTTGGCAAAGCTGGTCAACCAGCTCATCAACTACGCCATGGTGCAACACCGCTCCATGAACCCGGAGATTGCCGACATAGACCTGGCCGAACTGGTGCGCCGAGAGGTGGCCGAGATACTGTCTGCCGGTGTGCCCCGCGATCTGGATATCGAGCTGCGGGTGCCTGACGGACCGTGCCGGGTCAGTGGCGACCCCACCACGCTGGCGGAGTCCATCAAGAACGTGACCCACAATGCCTTGCAGTATGGGGCGCCGGGGCTGTTCCATGTGAACATCTGGGAGGATGGTGCGGATTGGGTGGTGCAGTTCGAGGACGATGGTCCCGGCATAGACGCCGCCCAGCAAGCGCGCCTGCGGCAACCGTTCGCGGCCCGCATGGGTGGGCGGGTGGGCGCCAGTCTTGGCTTGTCCATCGTGGACCGGGTCATGCGTGCGCATGGCGGGCACTTGCGCTTTTCGCGCACGGCGAATGCGCATTTCGTGGTGCAGTTGGTGCTGCCCAAGCGGCTATAGCCTCAGAGCGTAAGCAGGTTCTTACACCATCAATCGGTAGCCCACTGCGGTTTCCGTCAGCAGGTGTTGGGGCTGGGCCGGATCGGCTTCCAGCTTTTGCCGTAGATGGCCCATGTAGATGCGCAGGTAGTGGCTTTGCTGGGTGTGCGCCGGGCCCCAGACCTCGCGCAGCAGCTGGCGTTGCGTCAGTACCCGGCCGGCATTGGCGATCAGCACGGCCAGCAGGCGGTACTCGATGGGGGTCAGGTGCACTTCTGCGCCATCGCGGCGCACCAGGCGGGCGGTGCGGTCCACCTCCACCGTGCCGAAGCGGAACACGGGGTCGGCCTCTACGCTGCCGTCGGCGGTGGCGGCCCGCGGGCGCCGCCGGTTGGCGCGCACGCGGGCCAGCAGCTCGCCCACGCCAAAGGGCTTGGTCAGGTAGTCATCGGCGCCGGCGTCGAGTGCGGCGATCTTGTCGGCCTCGTCGCTGCGCGCTGACAGCACGATGATGGGCACGGCGGACCAGCCGCGCACGTCGCGTATCACGTCCAGCCCGTCGCCATCCGGCAGGCCCAGGTCCAGCACCAACAGGTCGGGCTTGCGCGTGCCGGCCTCGGTCAGGCCGCGCTGGGCGGTGTCGGCCTCGAACACCTGCCAGCCCTCGCCCTCCAGCGCGCTGCGCACGAAGCGGCGGATGTGGGGTTCGTCTTCGATGAGAACGGCGACAGGTGTGCTCAAGGTATTTCCGGTGCGGGCCGGCGTGGCAGGGTAATGCTGAATTCTGCCCCACCGCCGACGGCGTTGGTGGCAATGATTTGCCCACGGTGGGCGTCCACGATGGCTTTGCAGATGGCCAGGCCCAGGCCCACGCCGGGCGTGGCGGACTCGGCGTTGCCACGGGTGAATTTGTCGAACAGCGCGGCCTCGCGGCCCAGCACGGCCTTGGGCAGACCGGGGCCGTGGTCGCGTACGGCCAGTACCAGGCTGGTGGGCGTGGCGTGGGCGCGCAGCACGATGGAGGGGCGGCCGTATTTGGCGGCATTTTCCAGCAGGTTTACCAGCACGCGCTCCATCAGCACGGCATCGAATTCCACCAGCGGCAGATCAGCGGGCACTTCGGTCTGCACGCCGATGCCCTGCAAAGCTGGGGCGGCAGCGCGAATGGCCGCGCCCACCAGTTCCTCCACCGACTGCCATTCGCTGCGCAGCGCCACACCATCGTTCTGCAGCCGTGCCATGTCCAGTAAATTCGTGACCAAGGCCGACAACTCGCGCGCTTGCACCACCATGGACTGGGCCATGCCGATCTGCGCGGAGGCCAGTGGTGGTTGCGAGCTTTGCAGCGACTCGGCCAGGCCCATCAGCGCCGTCAGCGGTGTGCGCACATCGTGCGAGATGGCGGCCAGCAAGGTATTGCGCAGGCGTTCGGACTCCATATGCACCACGGCCTGTTGCGCTACCTCCACGTAGTGCACGCGCTCCAGCGCAATGGCGATCTGCCGGGCCAGGGTCTGCAGCAGCTGCTGCTGTTCGGGTATCAACAGCCAGCGCGCCTGCGTGGGCTTGAGTGCCAGCACGCCGCGCACTCGCATGGGGGCTTGCAGTGGCACGCAATGCCAGGGGTGGGCGGGCAGGGTGGTGGTGGCCAGGCCAGCGCTCTGACCGGTGCGTAGCGCCCAGTCGGCAATGCCGGGGTCGAAGTCGTGCGGCAGCAGGGTGGGCAGCTGCAGATGGCTGGCACCGCCTTGCGCGGCATCGCCGTGTTCGGCGACCAGCACCATCACCTTGCCGCCTTTGACCGGGTCGTAAACCAGGCCCTCTACCTGTGTGAACAGGCGCTGCACGGCGGCCTGGCCGATCTCCACTACCTGGCTGGTCAGCAGGGCGCCCGACAGCTCCCGGCTCAGGTCGAACAGCGCCTGGGCGCGGCGCTCGCGGCTGGCTGAGATGCGCGCGGCAAACCGCAGCCCGGCCGTCAGCTGGCCGATCAGCAGGCCAATCGCCAGCATGACGGCAAAGGTCACCAGGTACTGGATGTCGCTCACCGCAAACGAGAAGCGTGGCGACACGAAAAAGAAGTCAAAGGCCACTACGTTCAGTACCGCCGCCAGCGCCGCCGGGCCACGGCCAAAGCGCAGCGCCACCAGCACCACGGCGGCCAGGAACAGCATCACGATATTGGCCAGGTCCAGCCGGTTGGCCAGAGGCAGCACCAGCAGGGTGACCAAGGCAGAGCTGCCGGCGGCCCAGGCGTGCGGCAGCCAGGGGTGGCGCTGCGCGGCCTGTTCCTCGTCCTCCACATTGCGCACCAGGCTGATGGGCAGGCGGCGTGCACTGTGGCTTTGGCCTACCTCCACCAGCTCCAGTGTGGGCGCCAGGGTGGCCAACTGGCGCGTCATGGAGCGCTCCCAGCGGCGCCAGACTTGCCAGCGTGGCGGTACGCTGGGTCGGCCCAGCACCAGGGTGGCGCAGTTCAGGGTTTGCGCTTGGCGCACCAGTTCCACGGCGGGGTTGTTGCCGGTGAGCACCGCGGTGTCTGCTCCCAGGGTTTCGGCCAGTTGCAGCACGGTGAGGATGCGGTCGCGTTCGGTAGCCACCAGCAGCTGCAGCTGCGGGGTTTCCACATAGGCTGCGTACCAGCGCACGTTCAACTGGCCGGCCAGGCGGGCGGCGCTGCGCACCGTGTGCTCCGCGCCTTCCTGCGGGCCGATGCAGGCCAGGATAGCGCCCGAGGTGTTCCATACGGCCTGTTGGCCGCCGCCAGACTGCTCCACCCGGTAGCTGCGCACATCGTCTTCCACATGCTCGGCGGTACGGCGCAGGGCGATTTCGCGCAGCGCTATCAGGTTGCCCTTGCGGAAGAAGTTCTGCGTGGCGCGCGCGGCCTGTTGCGGCATATAGACCTTGCCCGCCTGCAGCCGGGCGGTGAGTTCGTCCGGTGTCACATCGACCAGGATGACTTCGTCGGCACTGTCCAGCACGGTGTCGGGCACGGTTTCATGCACGCGGATGCCGGTGATGGCGCCCACCGTGCCATTCAGGCTTTCCAGGTGCTGCACATTGATGGCTGACCAGACGTCGATGCCGGCGGCCAATAGTTCCTGCACGTCTTGCCAGCGCTTGGGGTGGCGCGAGCCCTCCACATTGGTGTGGGCCAGCTCGTCCACCAGCAGGATGGCGGGCTTGCGTGCCAGCGCCGCATCCAGATCAAATTCGGGCAGCGACTTGCCTCGGTAAGGCAGCTGGCGCAGGGGGAGTTGATCCAGGCCAAGCAGCAGTGCAGCGGTTTCACTGCGACCGTGGGTTTCCACCACGCCCACCAGCACTTCTTTGCCGGATTTCTGGGCCTGTTGTGCCGCACTGAGCATGGCGTAGGTTTTGCCCACCCCGGCATTGGCACCGAAGTAGATGCGCAAGCGGCCCCGCGTGCGCGCTACATCCTGCTCCTGCAGGCGCTGCAGCAGGGCGTCGGGGTCGGGGCGGTTTTCGGTCATTCGCAGAGGTTACTGCATGGCATTACTGTAGGGCGTCCAGCGCCAGGTTCAGTTGCAGCACATTCACCTGCGCCTCACCCAGAAAACCCAGCAGCGGGTGCTCGGTATATTGGCCTACCAGCGCCTCTATCTTGGTCAGTTCCAGGCCGCGTGCCTTGGCCACGCGGGCAATCTGGAATCGGGCCGCCGCCGGGCTGATGTGCGGGTCCAGCCCGCTGGCGGATGCCGTCACCAGGTCCACCGGCACCGGCGCGGTGTTGCCGGGGTCGGCATCGCGCAGGGCCTGGATACGGCCTTTCACCGCGTCCACCAGCGCGGGGTTCAGCGGCCCCTGGTTGGAGCCGCTGGAGGCCGTGCCGTTATACGGCTGTGGGCCGGTGGCCGACGGGCGGCCCCAGAAGTGCTTGGGGTCGCTGAAGTTTTGGCCAATCAGTGTGGAACCTACCGGCTTGCCGTCACGCAGCACCAGGCTGCCAGCGGCTTGGGTGGGAAACACCGCCTGGCCCACACCGGTGACGACCAGCGGGTAGGCCACACCGGTGAGCACGGTCAGCGCGGTGAATAGAACCAAGGTAGGGCGAAGAATTGCGTTCACGTTGAACTCCTTAAACAAGGTGCAAGGCAACCAAAATCAGGTCGATGATCTTGATGCCGATGAAGGGCACGACCAGCCCGCCCAGGCCGTAGACCAGCAGGTTGCGGCGCAGCAGGGCGGCGGCACCTACGGGCCGGTAGCGCACGCCCTTCAAGGCCAACGGCACCAGGAACATGATGACCAGGGCGTTGAAGATCACCGCCGATAAGATGGCCGAGGACGGGCTGCCCAGCCGCATCACGTTCAGGGCCGAGAGCTGCGGGTAGGTGGTGACGAAGATCGCCGGGATGATGGCGAAGTACTTGGCCACGTCGTTGGCAATCGAGAAGGTGGTCAGCGAGCCGCGCGTCATCAGCAGCGCCTTGCCGGTTTCCACGATCTCTAGCAGCTTGGTGGGGTTGGAATCCAGGTCCACCATATTGCCTGCCTCCTTGGCGGCCTGCGTGCCGCTGTTCATGGCCACGGCCACGTCGGCCTGGGCCAGCGCAGGTGCGTCGTTGGTGCCGTCACCGGTCATGGCCACCAGGCGGCCTTCGCTCTGGTACTGGCGGATCAGGGCCAGCTTTTGCTCGGGCGTGGCTTCGGCTAGGAAGTCGTCCACACCGGCTTCGGCGGCGATGGCGGAGGCCGTGAGTTTGTTGTCGCCGGTGATCATCACCGTCTTGATGCCCATGCGGCGCAGCTCGCCAAAGCGCTCCTTGATACCGGACTTGACGATGTCTTTCAGCTCCACCACGCCCAACACCGTGCTGCCTTCGACCACCACCAGCGGCGTGCTGCCCCGGCGGGCCACGTCGTCGGCATGGCGGGCCACTTCGGTGGGCATGCGGCCATTCTGGGCCTGCACGTATTTGCGCATGGCATCCACCGCGCCCTTGCGCAGCACGCGCAGGTTGCCGTCGGCGCTGTGCACGTCCACGCCGCTCATGCGGGTCTGTGCGGTGAAGGGCACTTCGATGATGTTGCCGACCAGCGGCTGTACCGCACCCAGGCGCTGGGCCAGGGCCACGATGCTGCGGCCTTCGGGGGTTTCATCAGCCTGCGAGGCCTGTGCGGCGCAGGTCGCCAGTTGGGTATCGCCCACGCCGGGGGCGGGGAAGAAGGCCGAGGCCTGGCGGTTGCCGTGGGTGATGGTGCCGGTCTTGTCCAGCAGCAGCACGTCCACGTCGCCAGCGGCTTCCACCGCGCGGCCCGAGGTGGCGATCACATTCGCCTGCATCATGCGGCTCATGCCGGCCACGCCCACGGCCGACAGCAGGCCGCCTATGGTGGTGGGGATCAGGCATACCAGCAGTGCGATCAGCGCCGTCATGCTGACCACGGTGCCTGCGCCTGCCGCCTGCGCGCTGAACACCGAGAACGGCAGCAGCGTCACGGTGACCACCAGGAACACAATGGTCAGCGCCACCAGCAGAATCGTCAGCGCGATCTCATTGGGTGTCTTCTGGCGCTTGGCGCCTTCGACCATGCTGATCATGCGGTCCAGGAAGGACTCGCCGGGGTTCACCGCGATGCGCACTACTAGCCAGTCGGACAGCACGCGGGTGCCACCGGTGACCGATGCAAAGTCGCCACCCGACTCGCGCACCACGGGTGCCGATTCGCCGGTAATGGCGCTTTCGTCCACCGAGGCCACGCCTTCGATGACCTCGCCGTCCAGCGGGATCAGGTCGCCGGTTTCCACCAGCACCACGTCGCCCTTGCGCAAGTTCTCGGCTTCTTCGGGCAGCCAGGTGGAACCATGTTTGGGTTTGCTCAGCTTTTTGGCCACCGTGCTTTTCTTTAGGCCACGCAGCGATGCGGCTTGGGCCTGGGCCCGGCCTTCGGCCAGGGCTTCGGCAAAGTTGGCGAACAGCACGGTAAACCACAGCCACACCGCCACGTTCAGCACGAAGCTGGCCGTGCCGTCGCCGCTTTGCAGCGCCAGCGCGCCGAACAAGGTGGTCAATATGCTGCCGATGTAGACCACGAACATCACCGGGTTGCGCCATTGCACGCGGGGGCTGAGCTTGGTGAAGGCGGCGCTCAGCGCCGGCTTAAGCAAAGCCGGGTCTAGCAGCACCAGGGACTTGGATGTAGTCATACCAATGACTTTCTGAAATTTAAACAATTAAGGCCTGTAGCGCAGTTAATATCTGCGCAGGTAGCTATGAAATATGTAGCGTTCATCGACCGGCCCACAGCGTCAGGTGTTCGATCACCGGGCCCAGGGCTAAGGCTGGGACGTAGTTCAAAAGGCCCACCAGCAGCACCGTGCCGATCAGCAGGGTGACGAACAGCGGGCCGTGCGTGGGCAGGGTGCCGCTGGTCACTGGCAGGCGCTGCTTGGCGGCCAGTGCACCGGCAATCGCCAGCACCGGCACAATCACGCCAAAGCGGCCCAGCCACACGGCAATGCCCAGCAGCACGTTGTAGAACGGTGTGTTGGCCGACAGCCCGGCGAAGGCGCTGCCGTTGTTGTTGGCCGCCGAGCTCAGCGCATACAAAATTTCGCTGAAGCCATGCGCCCCAGGATTGGCAATACCCGCCACACCTGCACCGGACAGCACCGCCACCGCCGTGCCCGCCAGCACCACGATGGGTGTGACCAGGATGGCGATGGAGGTGAGCTTCATCTCATGCACCTCGATCTTCTTGCCCAGGTATTCGGGCGTGCGGCCAATCATCAGCCCGGCGATGAACACCGCCAGGATGGCGAAGATCAGCATGCCGTACAGGCCCGAACCCACGCCACCAAACACCACCTCGCCCAGCTGGATCATCACCAGCGGCACCATGCCACCCAGAGGCGTGAACGAGTCGTGCATGGCGTTCACCGCGCCGCAGGATGCCGCGGTGGTGATCACCGCAAACAGGCTGCTGGCGTTGATGCCATAGCGCAGTTCCTTGCCTTCCATATTGCCGCCGGCCTGCAGGCTGCTAGACACCTGGTCCACACCCAGCGGTGTGAGCAGCGGGTTGCCAGCTTGCTCTGCGGGGATGATGGCGATGACCGCCACCACGAACATCACGGTCATGGCCGCCAGCACGGCCCAGCCCTGGCGCTTGTCGCCCACCACGCTACCAAAGGTAAAGCACAGTGCAGCCGGGATCAGGAAGATGGACAGCATCTGAAAGAAGTTGCTCAGCGCCGTGGGGTTCTCGTACGGGTGGGCCGAGTTGGCGTTGAAGAAGCCGCCACCATTGGTGCCCACCATCTTGATGGCTTCTTGCGACGCCACCGGGCCCATGGGTAGGGTTTGCGTCTGGGTCTTGGCGTCTTCCAATACCGGTTGGCCCTTGGCATCCAGCACGGGCTGGCCGGTCGCGTCCACCTTGGGTTGCTGGAAGGCGGTGACTTCAAGCGTGGTTACATCCTTGTAGCTGTCAAAGTTCTGTACCACGCCCTGGCCGATGAGGAACACCGCGAACACCAGCGACAGCGGCACCAGCACCCAGGTGGTGACGCGCACCATGTCGACCCAGAAGTTGCCGATGACGGCGGTGGAGCGCGCCGCAAAGCCGCGCATCAGCGCAAACACCACGGCCACGCCGGTGGCGGCCGAGAAGAAGTTCTGTACCGCCAGCGCCAGCATCTGCGTCAGGTAGCCCATGGTGGACTCGCCTGCGTAACCTTGCCAGTTGGTGTTGGTCACAAAGCTCACGGCGGTGTTGAAGGCCGAGTCGGGGCTGATAGGCGTCAGGGCTTGCGGGTTCAGCGGCAGCCATAGCTGCAGGCGCTGCAGCGCGTAGACCACCAGCACGCCCAGGGTGTTGAAGGCCAACAGGGCCAGCGTGTAGTGGGCCCAGTGCATGGACTTGTCGGGGTCGGTACCGGCCAGGCGGTACAGCGGTGCTTCGACGCGGCGCATCCAGCCAGGAATGCGCCCCTCGGCCAGCCGTGCCAGCCACAGACCCAGCGGCCAGGCGGTGGCCAGCAAGACCACGAGATACAGGGCCAGCAGGCCCCAGGCATTGGCGTTCATCAGAACTCCTCGGCGCAGATCAGCGCGTAGACCAGGTACGCCAGCAACAGCACGGCGCACACACCACCCAGGCCATAGAGCATGTCGAGCGGGATCATGCGCGGCCTCCCTTTGGTTTTTCGAGCTTCTGGAAGCCCTTCACCAGCAACACCATCACACCCCACAGCAAGCCTGCGCCCGCCAGATAGACCACGTCCATACGACACCTCTTTTTCAGAAATTGATGGGGGAAGCTTATGTAAGCAGGCGTAAAAACGGGGTAGAGAGGAGGTGCAGGGGTATAAAGAAAGCGTAAAAATGCGGGGGGGCTTTGGGGGGGCGTCTGCGGGTAGGCGTCTCAAACCGGGTTCCGTCGTTGCCCGCAGAACAGATAGGCACCATGTCCAAGCTGCGCGGTGAGAGTTTCAGTCGCCAAAGGCCAGGATGTTCGCCTGGGTGGCGGCGTAAATGCCATCTAACAGTATCTTCGCCAGCGCCTGATCGACGAGATGCACATAGCCATATCGCCGGTCCTGCTCGGCTCCGGTGAGCGGCTCTTCAACGGGGTGCATCTTCTGGCCTTGGCCATGCCTGCGCCCAGCACGAAGCCTCAGCATGGGCTACGCATGTGGTGCTGTCTCGGCAGCGAGTACCGCTATGCCTCAGCTGCTGGTCGACTGGCTTGCGCTGACCGGTTATCAACAATGTTGAGCATGTAGAGGATCCTGTGATACGGCATTGCGCCCCGCTCCATCAAGGACCGAATGCACACAGCTCGGCATCAAGAAAAATGGCACTCCAGCGCATATAAATACTGCGCAAGCAGCTATGTTTTATATAGCGTATGCTGGCTTTCTGTGGACTCTGTACGCGCGCACTTTTTGGCCTGGCGCGGTGCATCGTCCGCTACAGGCATGGGCCATAGTCGCTGTAAAGTTGGCGGCCCGCCGTCTGGCCTATCCACGCCGTACGGATTGCCACGCGCGCGGGCGCATCACTGCCTTCGGGCATGCACCTCATTTCAAACCACTACTCTTCAAAGGAAAACCATGGCGATACAGACTCAACGGCCTACCGCCGCATTTGTGGGCGCATCCTGGATTGCGCTCCTGGTCGGGGCCGCCGTCTACATGTTTGGCCTGTCCAACGCGACCATGCAGCTGAACGAGAAGGGCTACTACCTGACCGTGCTGCTGTACGGCCTGTTTGCCGCCGTGTCTTTGCAAAAGTCGGTGCGTGACCGGATGGAGGGCATCCCTGTCACCGGCATTTACTTTGCCCTGTGCTGGCTGTCGCTGGCGATCGTGGTGGTGCTGCTGTCGGTAGGCCTGGTGAATGCCACCCTGGCGCAAAGCGAGAAGGGTTTTTACGCCATGTCCTTCCTGCTCAGTTTGTTTGGCGCGGTCGCGGTGCAGAAGAACACCCGTGACATCGCGCTGTTCAAAAGCGATGCGCCAGCTTTTGAGGTCAGTAAAGACCGTTCTTGAGCCAGGCTTTCAACGGGTGCGCTTGCGCTTGACCGCTGCGACCGTTAGCCATGCACCGGCAGCGGCAGCGCGTTCAGCGGGATGCGCAGATAGGCCACGCCATTGTCGTCCGCAGGCGGCATGTTGCCTGCGCGCACGTTGACCTGGATGGATGGCAGTATCAGCGTGGGCACGTCCAGTGTGGCGTCGCGGGCAGTGCGCATAGCGACGAATTCGACTTCAGAGATGCCGTCGCGTACATGGATGTTGTGGGCGCGCTGCGCGGCCACCGTGGTCTGCCACGCGGGCGCACGGCTGTTGGGCGGGTAGTCGTGGCACACGTACACCGTGGTGTCGGGCGGCAGGGCTAGCAGGCGGCGGATGGAGGCGTAGAGCTGGTGCGCGTTACCACCGGGGAAGTCGGCGCGGGCCGTGCCGACGTCGGGCATGAACAGGGTGTCGCCCACGAACACCGCGCCGTCTACGTCACCGTCGATGTAGTACGCCATGTCGGCCGGGGTGTGGCCAGGCACCGGCAGGGCGGTGGCCTCGATCTCACCTATGTGGAAGGTTTCAAAGTCGCGGAACAGGTGGTCGAACTGGCTGCCGTCGGGCAGGAAGCTGCGCTCCAGGTTGAACAGCTTTTGGAACGTGGCCTGCACAGTGCGGATGCACTCGCCAATGGCGATGCGGCCGCCCAACTTGTTTTGCAGGTAGCGTGCACCTGACAAGTGGTCTGCGTGGGCATGGGTTTCCAGAATCCAGTCCAGCTGCAGGCCATGCGTTTGCACATAGGTGGCTAGCCGGTCGGCTGACGTGGTGGACGTGTGGCCGGATTTGAAGTCGTAGTCCAGCACCGGGTCGATGGCGGCGGCGCGGCGGGTGGTGGGGCACCAGGCGACGTACGACACGGTCCAGGTTGCGGGATCGAAAAAGCCTTCGGTATGCAAGCGGGTGGTCATGACTGGGTTCTACAGTTGTTTGATAAATATTATATAAATTTGTATAATAAAACAAGAGCCACTTTCGATATGTACCCATGACACAAGCCTCCGATGCCATCGACCCCGCCGTGCTGCGCGGTGCCGCCCACCATGCGGTGGCCGCCATGAAGGTGCTGGCCAATGAAGACCGTTTGCTGCTGTTGTGCCAGCTGTCGCAAGGCGAGATGTGTGTGGGTGATCTGGAGCAGCGGTTGGATATCCGCCAGCCCACCTTGTCGCAGCAACTGGGTGTGCTGCGCAACGAGGGCGTGATCGCCCCGCGCCGCGAGGGCAAGAACATCTACTACAGCGTGGCCGACCCCGCGATGCTGGAAATCCTGGCGGTGCTGTACCGCCTGTACTGCCCCAAGGAGGCGTGATGACCCTGGACTGGAACCATTTCACCCCGCTGGCTGCGCTGGTGGGCGGCGCCTGGATCGGCCTGGCCGCAGCGCTGTTTGTGCTGCTGAACGGGCGCATTGCCGGCATCAGTGGTGTGCTGGGCGGTCTGCTGGTGCCCGCGCGGGGTGATGTCGCCTGGCGGCTGGCTTTTGTGTTGGGCTTGGTGGGCGCACCCCTGGTGTACCGGTTGTTCGCCGCGCTGCCCAGGCCGCAGATCGACGCAGGCTACGGGACCTTGTTGCTGGCCGGGCTGCTGGTGGGTATCGGCACGCGCTATGGCGCGGGCTGCACCAGCGGGCACGGTGTGTGTGGTCTGTCGCGCTTGTCGCCGCGTTCTTTGGTGGCGACGGCGGCCTTCATGGTTGCGGGCTTTGTCACGGTGTTCGTGGTGCGCCACGTATTAGGCTGGTAAGGAGTTGGCCATGGTGTTTATCTCTGCATTGCTGTCGGGCCTGGTGTTTGGCCTGGGCCTGATCGTCTCCGGCATGGCCAATCCGGCCAAGGTGCTGGGTTTTCTGGACTTGGCCGGCCTGTGGGACCCGTCGCTGGCGTTCGTGATGGGTGGTGCCATCGCCGTGGGGGCTGTGGCTTTTGCGGTGGCCAAGCGGCGCGGCGTGTCGCTGCTGGGTGCCCCCATGCGCCTGCCCAGCGCCCGCCACATCGATCGCCGCCTGGTGCTGGGCAGCTTGCTGTTTGGCGTGGGCTGGGGGGTAGCGGGCTTCTGCCCGGGTCCGGCCTTGGTCGGCGTGGGTATGGGCCTGGCCAAGGCCATGGCGTTCGTGGCGACCATGCTGGTGGGTATGGGCTTGTTTGAGTGGCTGGAACGGCGTTCAGCCAAGCAGCCATGACCGATAACGCAAGCTGGCTGGCCGCGCTCACCACCGTGCTGATTCTGGTGGGCTATGAGGTGGCATTGGCGCAGGCCCAACGGCGTCATCCCGAGCGCCTGGCCCGCAGCGCCCATGCCGCGCTGCGCGAGGAGTGGTTTGCGGCGGTGTCCGCGCTCAGCGGCTCAGAGCTGCTGGCGGTGCAGACGCTGCGCAATTCGCTGATGTCGGCCACCATGGTGGCCTCTACCGCCGCGCTGGGGCTGATGGGCACCGCTACGCTGGCCGTGCCGGCCCTGCACGCGAGCATCGACGCCGCAGCCGACTGGCCCATTTTTACTGCCCGGCTGGCGCTGGAGTTGCTTTTGCTGGCCGTGCTGCTGGCGTCGCTGGTGGCGTCGGTCACGGCGGTGCGCTACTACCACCATGCCAGCTTTATTTGCGCCATGCCCGTCGGCTCTGCTACCCGCGAGCGCTGGCACACAGTGGGTAGCGTCTACGTGCGTCGGGCCGGCATTTTGTACAGCTGGGGACTGAAGCAGCTGATCCTGGTGGTACCCATTCTGGCGTCCATCCTGCACCCCGCGGCCGGCCCCGCGGCGGCCGTGTTGGTGGTGGCGGCGCTGGTAGGTTTTGACAGGTTCGGACTACGGAGTGCATTGGCGGGTGGCTAGATCTGTGCCGCATAAACTGGGGTTTTGACCACGCCACGCCAGATGCCTTCCAACCGCCTTCCTCCGAACTGGATTCGCAACCGCCATTTGCCCTTGGCCGTGGGTGTTGTCAGCGGGGCCCTGGCTGCCGCGTTGGCCTGGCTGGTGATCAATATCTCGCACCACAAGGCGCAGGCCGAGATTGCCGTGCAGGCGCAAAGCCACTTGCTGCAGATACGCGACCGCATGGACCGGCAGCTGCAGAGCACCCTGTCCGTACCGGAAACGGTGGCTGCTTTTGTGGCCGCACAGGGGCGCATGCCGCCGGATATTTTTGCCACGGTGGTAGGGCGTCTGCTGGAGCACCAGCGCAATATCCGCAACCTGGCACTGGCGCCAGACAACGTCATTGCCGACATCTATCCGCGCCTGGGCAATGAGAAGGCCCTGGGCTTGCACTACATGGACAACCCGCAGCAGCGCGGCGCGGTGGAGCGCGCCATCCAGACCCGCCGCACCGTGGTGGCTGGGCCGATACAGCTGGTGCAGGGCGGGCTGGGCATTACCAGCCGCACACCGGTGTTCCTGGCGCCGGTACAGGACGGCAAGCACAACCCCGAGCCTGCCTACTGGGGCATTGTGTCGCTGACCGTGAATGCCGACACCTTGTTCGCCGACGTGGGCTTGACGACCGAGCAAATGGGCTTCCAGGTGGCGGCACGTGGCCAAGATGCCACCGGTGCCGGTGGCGCGGTGTTTTTGGGGCGCGCCGAGCTGTTCAATGAAAACCCGGCTACGCTGGAGGTACCCTTGCCCGGTGGCGGTAGCTGGCTATTGGGGGCTGTGCCCACCGGCGGCTGGCGTGCTGCGGGCAGCGCCCCAACGTTGGTGGTTTGGCTGTCGTACGCTTTTGCTGTGCTGCTGGGCTTATTGAGTGCGCGCCTGATGCGTGCGCACCAGCAGGTGCTGGCACTGGCTAGCCACGACCGCCTGACTGGCCTGCCAAACCGCCGCTTGTTTGAAGACCGCCTGTCGCAGGCGGTGCTGACGGCGCACCGCGACCACCGTCCAGGGGCCTTGCTGTTGATCGACCTGGATGGCTTCAAGCCCGTCAATGACAGCCTGGGACACCGCAGTGGCGACCAGGTGCTGGTGCGCGTAGGGCAGCGTTTGCAGGGCCTGGCCCGCGCAAATGACACCGCGGCCCGGATTGGTGGTGACGAGTTTGCCTTGGTGCTGAATGCCGTGGCCTCACCCGAGGCTGCGATGGAGGTGGCCCACAAGGTGTTGCAAACCATGCTGACCCCGGTGGGGCTGGACAACGGCGAGCACGTGTCCATGGGCGCCAGCATCGGTGTTGCGATGTTCCTGGGCGGCACGGTGGAGAGCCTGCCCAATCTCATGGACCGCGCCGACCAGGCTTTGTATGAGAGCAAACGCAATGGCAAGGGCAAGGCCAGCATGGCGCCGTTGGCGGTGCGCGACGCAGCCGTGTTGGCGATTTAGAAGTCCGTGCCTTTTGGGTCTCCAGTGCAGGAAATACCTGCGCTGAGAGCTATTATTTCAATAGCAATCTGATTTTCAGCGCTGCGCCAGCGCCAGCCGCGCCGCCATGCCCAAGAACACCGTGCCCGCCATCCGGTTCAGCCAGCGCTGGGCTGATTCGGAGCCGTGCAGCCGGCTGCTGACCGTGGCGGCGAAGTAGGTGATGGTGCCAAACGCGATCAGCGTGGTCAGGATGAAGATGCCGCCCAAAGCGCACAGCTGCAGCGCTACTGCGCCGCGTTCGGCGTGCACAAATTGCGGCAGCAGGGCCAGAAAGAAGAACACGATCTTGGGGTTGGTCAGATTCATGATCCAGCCGCGCAAAAACATGCGGCGCATGCTGGGCTGCTGGTCCACGCTGGATGCCAGCGCGCCCACCGGCGCGCGGAATGCCTGCCAGGCCAGGTACACCAGATAGGCCGCGCCCACCACCTTGAGCACGGTGAAGGCCGTGGCCGACGCGGCGAACACGGCTGCCAGACCAAAGGCTACCGCCAGGGTGTGCACCACCAGGCCGGCGCACAGGCCCAGCGTGACCACAAAGCCCGCCTTGCGCCCCTGGGTGGCAGACTGCATCAGTACAAAAATATTGTCCGGCCCGGGGGTGAAGCCCAGCAGCAGCGACAGGGTGAAGAAAGCGATACAGGTATCCAGTGTCAGCATGTGGGCCTCACAACTGCAAGAGAAATAGGCTGCCGGCGCAGGCAATATCTGCGTCGGCAGCTATGTTTTTAATAGTGGCTGGGTCAGCCCTTTTTGCCACCAAAGGCGAGCAACAGGCCACCCACCACGATGGCACCCACGCCGGCCCAGACCGGGACATTGATGGTTTCCTTCTCTTTCACCGACAGCTCCAGCGGGCCGATTTTGACGGCGGTAGTGTCCTTGGTGTAGCTGAAGCTGCCGTACACCAGGGCCAGGGTGCCGGCGGCGATGAGGACAATGGCAAACAGTTTGACTGCGTTCATGGAGGGACTTTCTGGAGGGTGGCAAAGCGGGCTTGAGAGCCCGCGCTAGATGCCATTTTGCGCCATGCGGCGTGGGTGCTGGCTCAGGCTTCGGCGCGTTGCATCCAGCGTTCGCGCCAGAGCATGAAATCGGCCACCGGCACGGGGCGGCTCATGTGGTAGCCCTGGGCCTCGTCGCAGCCCTGCTCGCGTAGCAGGTCCCAGATGGCGGCGTTTTCCACGCCCTCGGCGACCACGGTCAGGCCCATGTTGTGGGCCAGGTCGATGGTGGAGCGCACGATCTTGGCGTCATCTACCTCGCGCTCCATGGCCATCACAAAGGACTTGTCGATCTTCAACTCGTCCACCGGCAGGCGCTTCAGGTAGGCCAGGGACGAGTAGCCGGTGCCGAAGTCGTCGATGGACAGCTTGAAGCCCCGGTCGGACAGTCGTTTGAGCGTGCTTTCGGCGCGCAGCGGGTCGTCCATGATGGCGCTTTCGGTGATCTCCAGGCAGAAGCCTTCGGGCGCCACGCCGTGTTTGGACAGCAAGGCCTCCAGCCGGGCCGGAAAGTCCAGGTCCAGCAGGTCGCGGGTTGACAGGTTGACGGCGATGCGCAGCGGCTGGTTGGGCAGCTGCAGCTGGGCCCATTGGCGGGCGGCTTCATTGAACATCCACAGCGTCAGCTGGCGCACAAAGCCGGTCTGCTCGCAAAAAGGAATGAAGCTGTCCGGCGGCACCAGGCCGCGTTGCGGATGCTGCCAGCGCACCAGGGCTTCGGCGGCCACTACCCGGCCGGTGGCCAGGCAAATCTTGGGCTGCAGGAACAGCCGCAGCTCGTTGTGTTCCACCGCGTGGCGCAGCTCGGACAGCAGCGACAGGGTTTGCTTGCTGCTGGAGTCCAGCGCCGGGTCGTACAGCTGGGTCACGGTGGTCTTGCGCTTGGCCGCGTACATGGCGACTTCGGCCCGGCCCAGCAGGGTGTCTACGTCGGTGGCGTGCTGGGGCCAGCAGGCCACGCCCAGGCTGGCGCTGAGGTCCACCGTGTGCTCGTCGTAGGTCAGCGGAGCTTCGAACGAGGTGCCAATTGCCTGCGCCACCACCATGGCACTGGCGGCATTGGCCTGGGGCAGCAGCACGGCAAATTCGTCGCCGCCCAGGCGGGCCACCAGCACCTGCTCGCCCATGCGTAGCAGCAGGCGCTCGGCTACGGCCACCAGCAGGCGATCGCCCACGGCGTAGCCCAGGATGTCGTTGACGTGTTTGAAGCGGTCCAGGTTCAGCGTGATGACGGCCAGGGACTGCGTGTTGCTGCCGCTGGGGCTGCGCTGGGCAATGATGTCCTGGATTTCGGTGCGGAAGCGCACCCGGTTGGGCAGGCGCGTCAGCCGGTCCCAGTAGGCCAGCTGCTGGATCTCGTTGCGGTTGATGGAGATGCTCTTGCGCATGCGGTCAAACGCGTTCGCCAGGTCGCCGATCTCATCGCGCCGCTCGGTGTAGAGCATGCGCTGTTCGTAGTTACCGCGGCCCAGGCGGTCCGCACCTTCGACCAGGGAACGCAATGGCGTGGTCACGCGGCGCGCAGCCCAGGTGCTGCCCAGGCCGAACAGGACCACACCCAGCAGGCTAATGACCAGCAGCACCAGCTGCACCTTCTGGAACGGGGCGACCACCTCGCTCAGCGAGCGCAGCAGCAGCACCTGCACATTGCCCGTCACTGCATGCAGATTGACGTGCCGGATGACCAGGGTGTCGCCGTCGTCCTGCAGCTCGCTTGCGCTGACCCCCGTGGTCTGCAGGGTTTGCAGCACCGTAGGCGACAGGGTGGAAATGCCGACCTGGACGGCTTGGCCGTGGGCTTGCGTCAGCATGGCCAGATGCAGGCCGGACAGCGCCAGCATGTCGTTGGCCAGCGACTGGTCGATGGGGAAGCCCATCAGTACCCAGCCAATCACCAGCGGGGCACGCAGCGGCACCATCACGAACTGGTAGGCCGTGTTGCCTACCAGCGCCACGGTGCCCCCCGATTCGCTGCGTGACAGTGGCGTGGCGATCTGGGCCAGCACATCGCTCAGGGCCGGGGTGTCGGGCGTGTAGTTGGTGGCGCGCAGGGCCAGTTGGTTGTCCAGCAGGGCGGATACCGTGGCGCCGATGCGGGCGCCCTGGTTGTCCAGGGCCGAGCGAATGGTTTCTACGTCATCGGAGTTGACGGCGGCGCGAAAGCCGAAGTCTCCGGCCAGCAGGCCCGCGCCCTGGCGCAGTTTTTCCGCGTTCTGGTCCAGCAGGCGACGCCATACGCGTTCGCCCAGCTGGAGTTCGTTGGCAATCTGGCTGCGGGCATTGCGCTCGATGCTGGCGCGCACTACCAGCAGACCGGCAGCTTGCACCACCAGCAGCAATACCAGCGACATCATCACGATGCGGGTGGACAGGCGCCAACCGCCTATGTCTGGCCACCAGGTCCAGCGTCGCTTCATGGAACCAGTCCTGGCACACGCACGCTCAGGTTGCCACCGGCGGCAGCGAGCGCCAGGGGCTGGTCCAGCGCGGGCGCGCCCACGGGCAGGTTGGCATGCCAGATGCGCAGGCGGTAGTTGCCAGGCGGAATGTTGTCGAGCTGGAACTTGCCATCCGCACCGCTGCGGCCGAAGTAGGGCGTCTCCACCACCACGATCCAGGCCACCATCTTGTCGTGGATATTGCAGCCCAGCACGGCGATGCCGGGCTTGTCGAAGACCACCGGGTTGGCGGTGGTGCCCGCATACAGCTTGAGCTCAAAGGTCTTGGTGGGCGAGAACGAGTACACCTGGTGGCGTACCGTGTCCTGGTTGGGGAAGCTGACGGCGGTGCCCACGGTGACCACGCGGACCTGCGGGTCGAATTGCTTGTTGATCTGCGCCACTTCGGCGCCCTGCAGCGGTTTGACGGCAGCCTGCGCCTCGCGCGACTCCAGGAACACCACGGCTTCGCTCAGCGGCCGCCCGGTGTCATCCTGCACTTGTACCTGCAGCTTGGCCGCCAGCGCGGGCGCAGCGGCACAAAGCAGGGAGCCGAACAGCAAAGGTAAGCGCATGTTGGTGATCTTGGTGGAGGTGCGCTGGGCAGAACGCTGTGGGATATTAATACGTAATACGCGCGGTGCTTGGCGGGCTGGCGCGGCTTCAGCTTCAAATACTTGCCATCAGATAGTGCGCGCCGGGAATGGGGTTGTGGTAGTACGGGGGAATGCCCTGAAAGCCCAGGTCTTCGTACAAGGTGCGGGCGGCCTCCATGTCGTCCAGTGTGTCCAGCAGCACATAGCTGTAGCCAATCGAGCGTGCGCTGTCCAGGGTGGCCTCGACCAGCTGGCGTCCCAGGCCGAAGCCTCGGAAGGCCTTGCGCACAAACAGGCGCTTCATTTCGCAGGCATTGGCATAGTCCACATTGTCCAGTGGGCGCAGGGCACAGCAGCCGGCGATTTCGCCGTCCACCAGGGCCAGCAGCAAGCTGCCGCGCGGCGCGGCATAGTCCCAGGGTAGCTGGGACAGTTCTTCGTCAAAAGACTGGAAGCACAGATCGATACCCAACTGGGCCGCATATTCCTGGAAGATGCTGCGGGTGGCGTCCAGTGCACCCTCGGACGTGGGCGTCACGATCTCAATCAATGGAGTGGTCAAGGCGGGCGTTAGAGAAAAGCAACGCCGCCAGTTTAGTCCTGTGCAGTGGGCTTCCGGTCAAGAATGCGGTGTGCTATTGTTTTTGCAGCTTCCGCCGCAGTTGCTGTCTGCGCTGGAGCCGCCTCAGGCTTCTGCCAGCAGTTTTTCGATCAGGCGGTGCAGGTCGTCAAAATCAGGCTCACCCACGAAGCGTTTGACGATTTCACCGCGCTTGTTGACCAGAAAGGTGGTGGGTGTGAGCTGTATCTGGCCCCAGGCGCTGGCGGCCGCACCGGTGTTGTCTATGGCCACCTGGAAGGGCAGCTTGCGGGTTTCCGCGTAATTCACCACGTAGCTGGGCGGGTCGTAGGACATGGCCACCGCCAACGTATCAAAGCCCTGGGTATGGTATTTGTTGTAGGTGGCGATGATCTTGGGCATTTCACCCACGCAGGTGACGCAGCTGGTGGCCCAGAAGTTCACCAGGGTGACCCGGCCCTTGAGGTCGGCGGTGGTCTTCTGGCTGCCGTCCAGCAGCACATAGGTGGCCATGGGTGCCGCATTGCTGCTGCCTGCAGTCAGATAATAGGCCCCTGAACCTGCGGCCAGAATGGCTGCGATACCGGCTATGTAGATGGCTTTTTTCATTTCAAGGGGACCCTATGGAACGCCGCGATTTTAATTCCGCTTCACTTTCTGCGCTGGCCATGCTGCTTTGGGGCACGGCGCAGCAGGTGCATGCCCTGTCGCTGTCCGACCTAAGTGACAAAGAGGCTTCCCAGGGACTGAAGGCCGCACTGGAGAAGTCCGCTGTAACGGCCGTTGGCTTGCTGGGCCGCACCGATGGATTCCTGGGCAATGAAAAAGTTCGCATTCCCCTACCTGGTTTTTTGGATGACGCCGCCAAATGGCTGAAAAAGCTGGGCCAGGGCCAGCGCGTGGACGAGCTCGTCACCGCCATGAACCGCGCCGCCGAGGCCGCCGTGCCCCTGGCCAAGGACCAGTTGGTTAGCGCAGTGAAGAGTATGAGCTTTACCGATGCCAAGAACATCCTGAGCGGCGGCGACACCGCCATGACCACATTTTTCGCCGAGAAAACCCGTGAGCCGCTGTTTGGCAAGTTTCTGCCGGTGGTCACCCAGGCCACAGAGCGCGTGGGCGCCGCCGAGAAATACAACCAGCTGGCTGGCAAGGCCGTGGGCCTGGGTCTGCTGAAGCAGGAGGATGCCTCCATCCAGCAGTACATCACCCGCAAAACCCTGGACGGTCTGTACGTGATGATTGGCGAGCAGGAAAAGAACATCCGTCAGGACCCGGTGGGTACCGGCAGTGCGCTGTTGAAAAAGGTGTTTGGCGCTTCCTGAATGCGCTGTTTGCCCCTGTTTGTGCTGGCCCTGGCGGCCTGCAGCCCCACGCTGAACTGGCGCAGCGTGCGATCTGACCAGCATGCCTTGCAGATGTTGCTGCCCTGCAAACCCGACAAAGGCAGCCGCGAGGTGCCCATGGCCGGCGCCAGCGTGTCGCTGGACATGCAAGGCTGCGAGGCCGGTGGCGCCACCTTTGCCGTCTCCCATGTACGCCTGGCCGACCCGTCGCGGGCCGATGAGGCCCTGGCCGGCTGGAAGAGCGCCGCGCTGGCGAATTGGCACGCCAGCGCGGTGCAGGAGCAGCCGTTTGCCCTGCCTGGCAGTGCGCCCCAGCCCGCCGGCTTGCGCTTGCAGGCCCAAGGCCAGCGGGTGGACGGCCGTATCTTTAGCGCCCAGGCTGTGTGGTTTGCCCGCCGCAGCCCAGCCGGCGTGGACCTGTTCCACGCGCTAGTACTGGCCGACCAGCCGGATACTGCGGTTGCTGATACTTTTTTCGCCGGATTGAAACTTGAATGAGCCAAACCGGCTCAGACCATAATAAAGCGCTATGAACAGCATCCTCATCATCGCCCACGCTCCGTTGGCCCATGCCTTGCGCGAATGCGCGTTGCACGTGTTCCCCGACTGCGCGGAAGGCGTGGTAGCGCTGGACGTACAGCCCCATACATCTCCCGAAGAGACCTTCTCCATGGCGCGCATCGCCATGGAGCAGATGCGCTCTTCCCATTTTTTGGTGCTGACCGACGTGTTCGGTGCCACGCCCTGCAATGTGGCGCAGAAGCTGGTGGATGGCGTCAAGTCCAAGCTCATCACTGGCGTCAATCTGCCCATGCTGCTGCGCACTGTCAGTTACCGCCATGAATCGCTGGAGGCCCTGGTGTCCCGTGCGCTGATTGGCGGTTCGCAGGGCATCATGCAAGTCGCCATCACCGCACCCCAGAACCAAGCCCGCAAGAAGCATGATCAAAGCCACTACGACCATCAGCAATAAATTGGGCCTGCATGCCCGCGCGTCCGCCAAGCTCACCAAGCTAGCGGGCAGTTTTCCCTGCGAGGTCTGGATCGCCCGGGGCGAACGCCGCGTGAACGCCAAGAGCATCATGGGCGTGATGATGCTGGCCGCAGGCATAGGCTCCACCGTGGTCATCGACACCGACGGCCCGCAAGAGCAAGAAGCCATGGACGCGCTGTTGGCGTTGATTGACGACAAGTTTGGTGAAGGACAGTAATTGACGGCATGGCCGCGTCACTTTTACTGCTGATAATTCATCCATGACTTTTTCCATCCACGGTCTTCCTGTTGCCCGCGGCATTGCCATCGGGCGTGCCGTGCTGGTGGGCTCCAGCCGGGTCGAGGTGGCGCATTACTTCATCACGCCCGACCAGGTCGAGGCCGAGATCAACCGCGTGCGCGT
This sequence comes from Rhodoferax sp. GW821-FHT07F03, assembly GCF_059418745.1. Taxonomy (NCBI): domain Bacteria; kingdom Pseudomonadati; phylum Pseudomonadota; class Betaproteobacteria; order Burkholderiales; family Comamonadaceae; genus Rhodoferax; species Rhodoferax sp. GW821-FHT07F03. The sequence goes on along the minus strand of NZ_JBWKQM010000007.1, from coordinate 35,511 downwards.
TGGCCGCAATGCGGTGGTGGACGAGCTGCAGCGCCTGCAGCACGACATGCCCAAGGACGCGCCGCACGAGCTGGCCGCGCTGTTGGACGTGCACCTGATGCTGCTGGAAGACGAAACCCTGACCATCGGCATCAAGCACTGGATTACCGACCGCCTGTACAACGCCGAATGGGCGCTGACCACCCAGCTGGAGATCATCTCGCGCCAGTTCGACGAGATGGAGGACGAATACCTGCGTGAGCGCAAAGCCGACCTGGAGCAGGTGGTCGAGCGTATCCTGCGCTATATGAAGGGCGTGGTGTCGCCCGTTGCACCACCCGTGCCGGCGCGGCGCAAGTCCGGTGAAGGTTTGTTCCCCGACGAAAACCTGGCCGTGCCGCTGGTGTTGATCGCGCACGACCTTTCGCCGGCCGACATGCTGCAGTTCAAGCAAAGCGTGTTCGCCGGCTTTGTGACCGATGTGGGCGGTAAGACCTCGCACACCGCCATCGTGGCGCGCAGCATGGACATCCCCGCCGTGGTGGGCGCGCGAACCGCCAGCCAGTTGGTGCGCCAGGACGATTGGGTGATCATCGACGGCGACGCCGGCGTGGTCATCATCGACCCGTCCACCATCATCCTGGCCGAATACGGCTTCAAGCAGCGCCAGGGCACGCTGGAGCGCGAGCGCCTGGTGCGCCTGCGCCATACCCCGGCCATCACCCTGGACGGCCAGAAGGTCGAGCTGCTGGCCAATATCGAGATGCCCGAAGACGCTGTTGGCGCGGTGGAGGCCGGCGCCCTGGGCGTGGGCCTGTTCCGTAGCGAATTCCTGTTCATGGGGCGCCAGGGCCGCCTGCCCGACGAGGAAGAACAGTACCAAGCCTACCGCCGCGCGGTGGAGGGCATGCAGGGCATGCCGGTCACCATCCGCACGGTGGATATCGGCTCCGACAAGCCGTTGGACAAGGGCCAGAAGGAAGACACCCACCTCAACCCCGCGCTGGGCCTGCGTGCCATCCGCTGGAGCCTGGCCGATCCGGCCATGTTCCTGACCCAGTTGCGCGCTATTCTGCGGGCCGCCGTGCACGGCCAGGTGAATCTGCTGATCCCCATGCTGGCGCACGGCAGCGAGATCCGCCAGACCCTGTCGCTGTTGGATTTCGCCCGGGCCGAGCTGGACAACCGGGGCATTGCCTACGGCCCGCTCAAGCTGGGCGCCATGATCGAGATTCCGGCTGCAGCCCTGTCGCTGCCGCTATTCCTGAAGTACTTTGACTTTTTGTCGGTCGGCACCAACGACCTGATCCAGTACACCCTGGCGATCGACCGTGCCGACGAGTCGGTGGCCCACCTGTACGACCCCCTGCACCCGGCTGTGCTGCGCCTGCTGGCCGACACCATCCAGGCCTGCCATGCGCAGGGCAAGGGCGTCAGTGTCTGCGGCGAAATGGCCGGTGATGTGTCCATGACCCGGTTGCTGCTGGGCCTGGGTCTGCGCAGCTTCTCCATGCACCCGGCGCAGATCCTGGCCGTGAAGCAGGAGGTGTTGCGCGCCGATACTTCGCGCTTGGCACCCTGGGCGCTGGGCGTGCTGCAGTCCGAAGACCCGTCGGAGGCCATCAACCTACCGCTGAGCGCCCGCAGCGAAGGCGTGGAGTGGGATTCCGGCATGGGTCCGCTGAGCACTTACTGAAATCCTGGCCCGCGCCGGGTTTTGTCCCCACAAAAATCTTTCGCCATGCTAGAGTGCGATGGCGCAAATTGCTGCATTGCAACATCGCGGCGCCGTACCCCGGCACAGGGGCGGCCTGTGCCCTGACCGGGTGGTGTGACCGTCCCGGCTGCGGCCTGAAATTTGCCCACTTCGGTCCGTAACGGCGGGAGGAAAGCAGATATGGTCGTCAGCTTAAATTCACAGATAGTCCAGCTCGGGGACTATGCGGTGCAGAAAGGGCAGAGCTCGGTTTCTGGCCTGTCGTCCGGGGCTTTCATGACGGTGCAGCTGCACCTGGCGCATTCGGCCAGCTTTTGCGGCGCGGGCATTATTGCGGGCGGGCCGTTTCGCTGTGTCGAGTCCTACCACGCGCCGGCCACGCTGGACGAAGACGCTTTTGCGCAGAACGCGCTCTACATCTGCATGAACCCGCTGCTGCCCAATGCCGGGCCGAACCCGGCGCTGCTGGCCCAGCTGGCGCGCGAAACCGCTTCGGCCAACCAGATCGACGCCATAGACAACCTGGCCGACGACAAGGTCTACCTGTTCACAGGCAAGGCCGACACCGTGGTGTATTCCGACGTGGTGGAGCGCACCCGCCGCTTCTACGAGTTGTTGGGCGTGAAGCCCGCGCAGATCTTCTACGACAACAGCCTGGACGCCGGCCACTCCATCCTGACCGACAACCCCGAAGACTCGGTGCTGCATACCAACCAGCCGCCCTACATCAACAACGGCGGCTTCATGCAGTCGCACCACATCCTGCAGCATATCTACGGCCCGCTGAACCCGCCGGCCGAACAGCTGACCGGGCGTATGTTGCGCTTTGACCAGACCGAATTTTTTGGCAAGCAGAAGCGCGCCAGCATGAGCGACTTTGGCTATGCCTACGTGCCCAAGGCGGTGGAAGAGGGTGCGCCGGCCCGCGTGCATATTGCCCTGCATGGCTGCAAGCAGGGCTACAACTACGTGGACTATGTTTACGGCCGGGCCGACATCAGCAACCAGCCGCCCTACGGCAACCGCTACTTCACCACCACTGGCTACAACCATATGGCCGATAGCAACAACATCATCGTGCTCTACCCCCAGGCCGAGGGCCGTGACGACGGTGAAACGCAGAACCCCGAGGGCTGTTGGGACTGGTGGGGCTATTCCAGCCCCGACGCACAAAAGCCCGACTACTACTCGCGCGAGGCCATCCAGATCAAGGCCATCCACAGCATGCTCAGCCGCCTGGGCGGCTAAGTCACGGTCTATACCCACACACCAGGAGCCCACCATGCCCAAGAAAGCCGATTCTTCCACTGCCGCCAGCAACACCACCAACGCTGTCGCCCTGGTGCCAGCACCTGCCACACCTTCTGCAGCCGCGCTTATGCCGGTCACTGCCATCACCGAGGTCGTGCCCATCGCCATGGCCCAGACCGCCCATGCGACCCGAGCCGCCACCCCGGGGCCGGTGCAGCATATGCAGACCTTCCAGATACTGATGGGCCAGTGGTTTGCCCGCATCAGTGGCAATGCGGCCAGTACCGCGGCGCTGCTGCCCCAGGCCTGGAGCACCGACATCTGGCAGGAGATGGGTCAGATGCAGGCGGCCGTGCTGCGCCGCCTGCAACAGCAGCAACAGGCCTGGGTGGTTGGCTGCACCGGCCTGGCCAAGGAGTACCAGGAGGGCAAGCGCGCCAATACCATGTCCAAGCTGGTCGAGCAGCAGTACAACCTGGCCGCCCAGTTCGGCCAACTGCTCAGCCAGCAGGCCACCAACCTGGTGGGCCTGCAGGAAAACATCGAGGTGGACTACGGCTACTGGGTATCGCAGAAGCTCTGGCGCTAGCCTGCGGAATTTAAGGGAAATCGGGCTCTGGCGCAGGTATTACCTGTGCAGGCAGCTCCTAATTTTGTAGCGACTACGGTTTGGGGATGCGGATGCGGCTGATCATCAGCGAGCCCGACACGGCAAACATCAGCACCAGCGGGTGGAAGTGGAAGCCGCCCAGCTCCATGCTGCCGAACCACAGGTTCTCGCGCAGCGCACCCGACCAGGCGGCCAGTGCCATCACAAATACCGGCACGATGGAGGTGGGGATGGGCGTGCCCTCGAAGTACTTCACCTTGTCGCCGCCGTCAGACAGCATTTCCGCCGTGACGTTGAAGCGGGCCAGCCGCGACACTCCGCAGGCCACGAAGAAGGCCAGCACGATGCGGTCGTACAGGCCTTGCATGCCGCAGCCGTAGGCAATGATGGCGGGGGCCACGCCGAAGGAGATCACGTCGGCCAGCGAATCCAGCTCGCGGCCCATGATGGAGGTCTTTTGCCGCCAGCGGGCGATCTTGCCGTCCAGCACGTCGAACACAAAGGCCGCCAGCACCAGCCAGCAGGCAAAGTACACATGCCGCACGTCGCGTATCTCCAGGTAGGTCATGATGGAGAACAGCGCGCCCACCCCGCACACGGCGTTTGCCAGCGTGAACCAATCGGCCAAGTGGAATTCGCGGATCATCGAAAACGGCTTGGGCGGTGTACCGGGTGTCATGGGATATCAATTCCTTTGCGTGCAAGTAGGTGGTCAACCCGCCAAGGATAGCGGCTGTGGCTGCGCTAGGCCACCTGCGCCGCAGTCTGGTCGTCGGGGATTTATAGGAAATAGGCCGCTGGCGCAGGTAATACCTGCGGTGGCAGCTCTTATTTCGATAGCGGTTTCAGCAGCTCCTGCAGATCATCCTCCGAGAACAGCGGCTCTTTGCGGGCCTGGGCGCCGCTGTACATGCTCTCGGCCAGTGCGGCCTTGCGGTCCTGCAGGGCCAGGATACGCTCCTCAATCGTGCCCTGGGCCACCAGCTTCACCACCCAGACGCTCTGGGTCTGGCCGATGCGGTGGGCGCGGTCGGTGGCCTGGGTTTCCACCGCCGGGTTCCACCAGGGGTCGTAATGGATCACGGTGTCGGCCTGCGGCAGGTTCAGGCCCACGCCGCCGGCCTTCAGGCTGATCAGGAACAGCGGCACGGCGCCGCTGGTGAACTGCTCGATGATCTCGTCGCGCTTTTGCGACTGGCCAGTGAGCTTGGTCCAGGCGATGCCGCGTTTTTTCAGCTCGACCTCGATGCGCGCCAGCATGCTGGTGAACTGCGAGAACAGCAGTACCCGGCGGCCCTCGGCCAGCATCTCGGGCAGGACTTCCATCAGCTGCTCCAGCTTGGCCGACTGCTGCATGTTTTGCGCCGCTTCCAGCGGCAGCAGCCGCGGGTCGCAGCAGACCTGGCGCAGCTTGAGCAGGGCGTCGAGGATGGTAATGTGCGACTTGGCCAGGCCCTTGCCGCTGAGGGCTTCGCGCACGGCTTTCTCGGTGCTCAGGCGTATGGTTTCGTACAGGTCGGCCTGGGTGCCGGCCAGCTCCACGCGCAGCACGGTTTCCACCTTGGGCGGCAGCTCGTGCGCCACCAGGGCCTTGGTCCGGCGCAGCATGAAGGGCGTGATGCGCCGGCGCAGCTGGGCCAGGCGCTCGCTGTCGCCGGCCTTCTCGATGGGCGCGCGAAACAGGGTGTTGAACTGCGCCTGGCTGCCCAGAAATCCGGGCATCAGAAAGTGGAACAGGCTCCAGATCTCGCCCAGGTGGTTTTCCATGGGCGTGCCGCTCAGCGCCAGGCGGTGCTGGGTGTTGAGCTCGCCCACCACCTGCGCGGCCTGGGTGCTGGCGTTTTTGATGTTCTGCGCCTCGTCCAGCACCACTGTGTGCCAGGGGGCTTGCAGCCAGCCGTCGCGGTCGCGCTGCAGCAGGGAATACGGGGCGATCACCACATCGTGCGCATGCGTGGTGTCGGCCACCTCGTGGCGGTCGGCACCGTGCAGCACCAGGGTGCGCAGGCCGGGGCAGAAGCGCTGGGCCTCGCGCTGCCAGTTGCCCATCAGGCTCACCGGGGCAATGATCAGCGCCGGGTTGCTCAGCCGGCCGGCGTCTTTTTCGACCTGGATGTGGGCCAGTGTCTGCAGCGTCTTGCCCAGGCCCATGTCGTCGGCCAGGATGCCGTTCAGCCCGGCGCGGCGCAGAAACTGCAGCCAGTTCAGGCCCTGCTGCTGGTAGGGCCGCAGGCTGGCCTGCACGCTGGCGGGTAGGGCCACTTCGGGCAGGGCCTGCTGACCGGCGAGCTGGGCTACCAGCTCTTGCAGGGCCTGGGCTCCGCTCCATACCGCGCCCTGGCCGAGTGCTGCACCGGCGCGCAGGGCTTCCATGCGGCTCAGGCGCAGGCTGTCGCCGCCCAGGTCGTGCTGGCGGCTGCCCGCCAGTTCCAGCAGGGCCGAGAGCCAGGGCCGCAGCGGTTCGGTGGGCACGCGGATGAAGGCATCGCCCTCGGGCTGGCGCAAAAAGACATGGGGCGGCAGCACGCGTTCGCCGCTGTGCGCATCCACCGGGGCATTGGCCAGCTGCGCCAGCAGGCTGGGCAGCCAGGGCAGGATGTTGTGCCGCTGGCCGTTGATTTCCATGCCCAGCGACAGGTCGAACCAGGGCGATGCCTCAGGGTCGGCTGCGCCCTGGGGTTGCATTTCCACCTGCAGCACATCGGCGCGCTGCAGCCAGTGCTGCAGGGCGTCATCCTGGCTGACCTGGAAGCCGGCTGTGCGGAACACGGCAAAGTCGGTATCGGCCCAGTCCAGCCAGGGTTGTTGTGACATGCGGCCCGGAATGCGGTAGCCCTCCGTGGGCGAGCCCAGCAGGCCCAGGCGATCCAGCTGACCCCGCAGGTCAGCTTCGGTGTCCAGGTCACGGAAGAGCAAGGTGCGGGTGCTGCCGTTTTGCACCAGTACCGTGTGTTCGTAGTGGTCCCAACTGCCGCGTAGGCCCGCATAGTCGAAGCTCAGCTGCGCCCGCAGCAGGCCCTCGGTAGCCTCATTCTTGGGGCTGACAGGTGATATGTGCAGATGGCCGACGGGCTTCACGCCTTGCGCCGTGGGCAGGGGTGTCAAGGTGGGCGGCATGGCCACGGCGGCCAGGCGGCGTAACAGCGGTGCCTGCAGCGGCTGCAGGGCGGACTGTGGCACGGGTGGCGCGTTCAGCAGCAGGGGCAGTTGGGCGGCGGGTATGCCCTGGGTCTGTGCCAGGCCACAGGCACCCTGGGCCAGGTCCAGGTACAGCGGCGGGTGATTGGCGTAGATCTGTGCAGTGTCCTGGCCGCCGTCCAGCCTGGCGCGCAGGTTCCAGAACGGCTCATCGGCCTTGCTGTCCTTGCTGGCCTGCCATTCCCAGGCCATGTCGCGCGGCGGGCTCCACTGCAGGGTTTTGCCCAGAAAGCCGCCGTCGGCCAGCGCAAACAGCCGCCCGGTGGCGGAGGCCAGCTGCAGCGCCAGCAGGCCGGCCGCACCTGCCACCACGGCGCTGATGCCGTAGGACGGGCTGGGCGAGGCCACGCTCTGGCCCTTCAGCAGTAGCAGCAGTTCCTGGTCTTGCGGACTGGCGTCGTCCCACATGGGGTGGCCGGGCGTGGGCAGGGTGGAGACGCTCTTGGGCTTGCTCCAGTCGCCGTTTTTCTTGGGCCGGGACTTGTGCAGCTGCAGCTCCAGCATGCCCGCCAGATGCGCGCCGGGGCTGGGGCTCAGCACATAGACAAAACTCTCCCACAGCTCGGTATGGGCGGCCGAGGGACCACGCTCCAGCGCATCGAACTGGGCCAGCCAGTGGCCCACCTTGGCCTGCGCTGCGGCGCGGCTGCGCTCGGCGGCGGCCTGGCGGGCTGCGGCCAGCTCCGCCTCGGTCGGCGGTTTGGCCGGTGGCTGGGTGTTGCTGGTCTGGGTGCGGTAGGCGGCCTTCAGCGATAGCGCGACCGCGTGCTTGCAGTCCACGCCCACCGGGCAGCTGCAGTCGGCATCCCAGTGCGTCAGCATGCCGTGCACATTGATGTGCAGGCGGATGTTTTGCGTGTACGGGCTGCGTTCACTGCCCTGTACCGCGCCGCTGAGCTGCCAGCGTCCGTTGTCGATGGCGCGGACTTCCATGTCCAGCACCTTCTGGCCCCGGTACAGGGTCAGGCCCCGCTCCAGCACCGCGCTGGAGACGAAGTTGCCCAGGTTTCTAGGGTTGAACCACAGGCCCCCGACAGTTGCCATTTATTGCTGGGCGGCCAATGCGTGTTCGGCTTGTTGGTCGGCGTGGTAGCTGGAGCGCACCATGGCGCCCACGGCGGCATGGCTGAAGCCCATGGCGTAGGCCTTTTCCTCGAACATCTTGAAGGTGTCGGGGTGCACGTAGCGCTTCACCGGCAGGTGGCTGTTGCTGGGCGACAGGTACTGGCCGATGGTCAGCATGTCGATGTTGTGGTCGCGCATGTCCTGCATCACCTGCAGGATTTCTTCGTCGGTCTCGCCCAGGCCGACCATGATGCCGCTCTTGGTCGGCACATTGGGGTGCAAGGCCTTGAACTTCTTCAGCAGGTTCAGGCTGAACTGGTAGTCGGAGCCGGGGCGGGCTTCCTTGTACAGGCGCGGCGCGGTTTCCAGGTTGTGGTTCATCACGTCCGGCGGGGCCAGTTTCAGGATCTCCAAAGCGCGGTCGTCACGGCCACGGAAGTCGGGCACCAGCACCTCGATCTGGGTTTCTGGAGACAGTTCGCGGATGTTCTTGATGCAGTCCACAAAGTGCTGGGCGCCGCCGTCGCGCAGGTCGTCGCGGTCCACGCTGGTGATCACCACGTATTTGAGCTTCAGCTTGGCGATGGTCTTGGCCAGGTTCAGCGGCTCGTCCACGTCCAGCGGGTCGGGGCGGCCATGGCCCACGTCGCAGAATGGGCAGCGGCGCGTGCACTTGTCGCCCATGATCATGAAGGTGGCCGTGCCCTTGCCGAAGCACTCGCCGATGTTGGGGCAGCTGGCTTCTTCGCACACCGTGTGCAGATTGCTTTCGCGCAAAATTTGTTTTATTTCGTAAAACCGGGTACTGGGCGAACCGGCCTTCACGCGTATCCATTCGGGCTTCTTCAACACTTCGCCTTGCACGACCTTGACCGGGATGCGCGACAGCTTGGCGCCCGCTTTCTGCTTGGCCAGCGGGTTGTAGGACTCTACGGATTGCGCGTCGCGGACGACTTCATTGGTGCTCATGGGCGTGGTGCTTCGAATGGTTTGCCAGGGGGTGGATTATCGCCCGGGCTGCGGATTAGAGCTTCCTGTCTTGGTATTGCCATGACTTGGGGCGTATAGTTTGGATTATGTTGCAGTGCAACATATTGTTGTACTGACCGACCTGATCACCACCGTTTACTACCACTGGAGCTATCCATGCTGAATTTCGAAAACATCATCGCCACCCAAAAATCCGCTGTTGCCGGCCTGTTCGATCTGTCGAACTCCCTGTTCGGCAGCGCTGAAAGCCTGGTTCGCCTGAACCTGCAAGCCGCCAAGGCCACGCTGCAAGAAGCCGCCGATGCCAGCCAGACCCTGGCCGGTGCCCAAAACCCCCAGGCTTTCGCCGACCTGCAAAGCCAGGCCCTGAAGGCTGCTCCTGAAAAAGCCGCTTCCTACCTGCGCCATGTGCAGTCCATCGTGACCTCCAGCGGCAATGAAGTGCGCGAATACGTGGAAGCGGCTGCAAGCGATGCCAAGGCTGAAATCAGCAGCTTCGTGGAAGCCGCTGCCAAAAATGCCCCAGCCGGCAGTGAAAACGCCGTGGCCTTGGTGAAGTCGGCTGTGGCTGCCGCCACCAACGCCATCGAATCCGCCCAACAAGTAGCTAAGAAAGCCACCGACAAGGCAGTGGAAACCGTGGAAGCCACGCTGGAAGCCAAGGCTTAAACCCTGCACCCGGGCGTTACGGCGTCCATCCCTGACAAAATATGCCCTGCGGCCTGGTGGATCACCGGGCCGTTTGTCTTTGTGGAAGGACTTGACTCACCCCCAGGCTGCAGCGCTACGCGTCTTGCGCCAACCCCCTTGCAGGGGGCGACACCAGTAGCCCGGCAAAGCCGGTTCTACGGTGTCCTTGGAGGGGTGCGTTGTGCCTAAATTATTTGTGGAGAAATGAATGCCGAGTCAAAGCCCCTCTTTTTTCAGCCGCCTGGCCCTGGCATTTGCCGTGCTGGGCGATGGCGCACTGGCCGCCCGCCTGCAAGCGCTGCGTGATGGCGTGCCAGCTGCACCTACCCCGTCTCCCGTTGCGCCACCCGCGCCCGTGCCAACGCCCGCACCTGTGGTGAAAGTCTCCACCCCCGACGCCGCCCTGCAACTGCTGGGCCTGCTGCAGCGTGAAGCCCGGTTTGTGGACTTCATCCAGGAAGACGTGGCCGCCTATTCTGACGCCGACATTGGCGGCGCCGCGCGCCTGGTGCACACCGGCTGCCGCAAGGTGCTGCAAGAGCATTTCACTCTGGTGCCTGCGCTCAGCGAGGCCGAAGGCAGCCGCGTGGTGCTGGATGCCGGCTTTGACGCCAGCAGCGTGCGCCTGACGGGCAATGTGGTTGGCCAGGCCCCGTTCCGTGGCACGCTGCGCCACCCGGGCTGGAAAGCCACCGACGTGCGCCTGCCCCGCACCACCGAGGGCCACGACCCGCACGTGATCGCCGCGGCCGAGGTGGAACTGTGAGTGCAGCTCCAAACGCTGCCCGCTACGCCATCGGCATCGACCTGGGCACGACCCACTGCGCCCTGTCGTTTACCGACCTGAACGACCCCAGCGCCACCCCGCAGATACTGCCCATACCGCAGCAAAGCGGCCCTGGCGCGGTGCAGGACTACGCGCTGCTGCCGTCCTTCATCTACCTGCCCCACGCCAGCGAATTCGCCTCCGGCGACCTGGCCCTGCCCTGGCAGGCCGCGCCCACGGCGGTGCTCGGTGAATGGGCACGCAGCCACGGCGCGCAAACCCCGATCCGCCTGGTGTCCAGCGCCAAGAGCTGGCTCTGCCACCCCGGCGTGGACCGGCGTGCGGCCATCTTGCCGCCGGACCTGCCCGGTGCGGCGGCCGACGAGGTAGCCCGTATCTCGCCGCTGGAAGCCAGCACCCGCTACCTGGCCCATCTGCGCGACGCCTGGAACTACACGCACCCCGACGCGCCGTTTGACCAGCAAGCGCTGACGGTGACCATCCCCGCGTCCTTCGACCCGGCTGCGCGCGAACTCACGGCCGAGGCCGCCCAGGCCGCCGGCTACACCGGCGTCACCCTGCTGGAAGAGCCGCAGGCCGCGCTGTACAGCTGGATCGCCCAAAGCGGCGGCGGCTGGCGCAAACAGGTCAAGGTCGGCGACGTGATCCTAGTGGTCGACGTAGGCGGCGGCACCAGCGACTTCTCGCTGATCGCCGTGGTCGAATCCGAAGGCAATCTGCAGCTGCACCGCGTGGCCGTGGGCGAACACATCCTTCTCGGCGGCGACAACATGGACCTGGCCCTGGCCCATGGTGTGGCGCGCCAGCTGGCGGCGGACGGCAAATCGCTGGACGCCTGGCAGCTGCGCGCCCTCACCTACGCCTGCCGGCTGGCCAAGGAAAAGCTGCTCAGCGACGCCGATGTGCAGTCGGTTCCGCTGGTCATCCCCAGCCGCGGCGCGCGCCTGATCGGCGGCTCCATCAGCGCCGAGCTGCGCCGCGAAGCGCTCACCGCCACCATCCTGGAAGGCTTCTTCCCCCAGGTGGACAGCAGCGCCCGCCCCATCAGCCGGGCCCGTGCGGGTTTGACCCAGCTCGGCCTGCCGTATGCGCAGGACGCGGCCGTCACCCGCCACCTGGCCGCCCTGCTGGGCCGCCAGGTCGGCGCCACTGCGGCCCTGGGCGGCTTTGCGCCCGCGCAGGACGCGAGCTTTCTGCACCCCACGGCCGTGCTGTTCAACGGCGGCGTGTTCAAGTCGGACCTGCTGGTGCAGCGCACCCTGGCCACGCTGAACAGCTGGCTGGAAGCCGAAGGCGCGCCGGCTGCGCGCCTGCTCGACGGTGCCGACCTGGACTACGCGGTAGCCCGCGGCGGCGCCTACTACGGCACGGTGCGCCAAGGCCAGGGCATCCGCATCCGCGGCGGCACGGCCCAGTCCTACTACGTGGGCATTGAATCCGCCATGCCCGCCGTGCCCGGCCTGGAGCCACCGGTGCAGGCCCTGTGCGTGGCGCCCTTCGGCATGGAAGAAGGCAGCCAGGCGGACTTGCCGCCGCAGGAGTTTGGCCTGGTGGTCGGCGAAGCCGTGCGCTTCCGCTTCTTCGGCTCGTCCGTGCGGCGGGATGACACGGTCGGCATGCTGCTGGACTTCTGGACCCCGGACGAGCTGCAGGAGCTGGCCGAGATCGAAGCCCATCTGCCGGCCGAGGGTCGCGCCCCTGGCGAAGTGGTGCCGGTCAAACTGCGCGCCGCCGTCACCGAGGCTGGCACGCTGGAGCTGCATGCGATTCCACGCAACGGCGGGGAGGGCTGGAAGATCGAGTTCGAAGTCCGTGCCGACGGGCAGTAAGGATTTATAAGAAATCGACCTCTGGCGCAGGTTCTACCTGCGCAGGCAGCTATTAAAAATGGAGCATCTCGCTTACCTGAGCTCGGTCTTGCGCTCAATGATCCGCGATACCAGCCCGTACTCCACGGCTTCCTCGGCCGACAGCCAGCGGTCCCGCTCTATGTCCACCAGCACCTCCTCCAGCGGCTTGCCGGTTTCGCGGGCGATGGTGCGGGCGATGCGCTCGCGGGCCTTGACGATCTCGCGCGCCTGGATGGCGATGTCACTGGCCGGCCCGCCGGCGCCGCCGCTGGGCTGGTGGATCAGAAAGCGCGTGTTCGGCAGGCAGTAGCGCCGCGCACGCGGCACGGCCAGGAACAAATGGGTGGCGGCGCTGCCAACCCAGCCGGTGCCGACCATGTTCACCGGCGCGGCGATGAAGCGCAGGATGTCGTGGATGGCGTCGCCCGACTCCAGGTGGCCGCCCGGCGAACTCACTAGCACGTCAATCGGGTCGGCGCTGTCGGCGTCCAGCGCGATCAGCCTGCGCGCCACGTCGGCGGCCATCACGTCGGTGACGGTGCCGAAAATCAGCAAGGTACGCGACTTGAAGGCTTTTTCCTCCAGGTAGGAGGTGCGCGGCTCGGTGGCGCTGGAGGGCGGGGTGGTGTCTGGGGTGTCCATATCGGAGTCCTGGTAGTTGAACTGCCTTGACGAACAACACACGGCTTTCGTGACACCGCAGCCCTGGCTGCGCTATGGCACCATGTAGACATGTACGACGAACACCATTGGGTTCTGCTGGATTCCGACCGCCGCCGCCTGCTGCGCGCTGCCACCCGCTTGCTGGGCCCGGCGGAAGCCGAGGACGCTGTGCAGGACGCCTACCTGCGCGCGCTGACGCCAGACACGCAGGCGCCCTTTGTTGCCCAGGCCTGGCTGCTCACCGTGGTGCGCAACCTGGCCATAGACCGCCTGCGTCGCCGCGACTGGATGCGGCACTGGCTGGCCGGAATGGACGCTGACGACGCCACATCCCCCTCGGCCGAGATGGATGCGGCGCTGGCCGAAGAAACCACCTACGCCTTGCGCCTGCTCGCGGCCCAACTGGCGCCGGAGGACGGCGCGGCTCTGCTGCTGCACGAAGTCTTCGAGGTCGCCCATACCGAGATCGCAGCCGCCAGCGGCCGATCCGAAGCCGCGAGTCGGCAGCAGCTGCGGCGGGCGCTGTTGCGGCTGCGCCAAACGGCAGGCCCCGGGGCCGATACGGAGCCAGCGGAGGAGCAAGAGACCGTCTTCCGCCTCTACCTGCAGTCGCTGCAGCTGCGCGATCCGCAGACCCTGTGGGCGATGCTGCGCCAGCCGCCGATCAGCGCCTTGGCGGCCATGTCCACGCTGGCGGCAGCAACCACGACAGCGTCGCCTGCGAGCACCTGCGGCGTCGTGCAGATAGGCGGTCAACTGGGCCTGGTGCTCAGCCTGGACGGCGTCCGGCTGTGCGTGCTGCCGCTGGGCGTGCGGCCCGAGCCGGAAGCCGTGCTGCTGTAGTGCGCATCCGCCTGGATTCTGCGAATAGCTCGATTAGCATCGAGCCCTCGGTTCGCGCGCCAACCCCATCGGCTTCGAAGGCGGCAAGGAGAGAAAAAGTATGAGTAGCAACGCCAACACGGTGCCGGCCAGTCTGGTTCCGCCCCCAGAAGGCTATGCCGATTGGCTGGCCGATCTAAAGGGGCGCATCCACGCCGCCCAGCAGCGCGCCACGCTGGCCGTGAACCGCGAGCTGGTGCTGCTGTACTGGCAGATGGGGCAGGACATCCTGGCACGGCAGGCCGCACAAGGCTGGGGCGCCAAGGTCATTGAGCGGCTGGCGCATGATTTGCGCGCGGCCTTTCCGGACATGAAGGGCTTTTCTCCGCGCAACCTCAAGTACATGCGCGCCTTTGCCCAGGCCTGGCCGGACGCGGAGTTTGTGCAACAGGCTGTTGCACTATTGCCTTGGGGCCACAACCTGGTCTTGCTGGAGCGCTTGGACACACCGGAAGAGCGCCGCTGGTATGCCGCCAAGGCCGTGGAGCACAACTGGTCGCGCAATGTGCTGAACATGCAGATTGAAACCCGCCTGCTGGCGCGTAGCGGTGCGGCAGTCACCAACTTTGCAGCAACCTTGCCACAGCCGCAGTCCGACTTGGCCCGCGAGTCGGTCAAAGACCCCTATCGCTTCGACTTTTTGGGACTGACCGACGAGGCGCAGGAGCGTGCGGTTGAAAACGCCCTGGTCCAGCATGTCACCGAATTTTTGCTGGAGCTGGGTGCGGGCTTTGCGTTCGTTGGACGGCAGGTGCTGCTGGACGTGGGCGGGGACGAGTTTTTCATCGACCTGCTGTTCTACCACCTCAAGCTGCGCTGCTATGTGGTGATTGAACTCAAGGGTGGCAAGTTCAAGCCCGAGCATTTGGGGCAGCTGGGTTTTTACCTTACCGCCGTAGACCGCCAGGTCAAGAGTGCGCTGGACAACCCCAGCATCGGCTTGCTGCTGTGTAAAAGCAAAAACAAGATCGTGGCCGAATACGCCCTGGGCGACAAGAGCCAGCCCATGGGCATCGCCGAATACAAGCTGCTTGAATCCCTGCCCGCGGAGCTGCTGACCAGCCTGCCCAGCATTGAGCAGATTGAGCGCGAGCTGGCCAAGGGCGACACATCCATGGAAGACGATTCTGAATGACGCCACCCTGGCCGCCACGGTGGGCAACGCCCAAAAAATACATAGAAACAGCCTCTAGCGCATATTTAACCTGCGCAAGTAGCTATGGTTAATGTAGCAAACAAGAAGCCACGCTACACCGTTGGCATCGACCTGGGCACCACCCACACGGTGGTGGCGTTTGCCGAACGCGGGGCGGCGCAGATCCAGCTGTTCCCCATCGCCCAGCTGGTGGCGGCGGGCGAGGTGGCGACGCTGCCGCAGCTGGCTTCGGTGCGCTTTCACCCCGCGGCCGGTACGCTGGCGCCGGCGGATGTGCAGTTGCCCTGGCCGTCTACCGAGTCGGCGGAATCTGCGGTATTGGGCCGCTTGGCGCTGGAGCTGGGTGCGCAGCAGCCTGGCCGGCTGGTGGCCAGCGCCAAAAGCTGGCTGTCGCACGCCGCGGTGGACCGCACCGCGCCCATCCTGCCCTGGGGCGCGCCGGCCGACATTGCCAAGGTTTCGCCCTTGGCCGCCAGCGCCAGCACCCTGGCCCATGTGCGCGCCGCCTGGAACGCCCAGCACCCCAAGGCCCCGCTGGAACAGCAAGAGCTGGTGCTGACCGTGCCCGCGTCCTTCGACGAAGGTGCGCGCGCACTCACGCTGGAAGCCGCGCGCCTGGCGGGTTTGCCCGGCGTGCGCCTGATCGAGGAGCCTCAGGCCGCGTTCTACGACTGGGTCTACAGCCACCGCGACACCTTGGCCGAAGATTTAAAGAAAACCCGCCGCGTGCTGGTCTGCGACGTGGGCGGCGGCACCACCGACCTGACGCTGATCGACGTGGAGATCGTCGGCGGCGAACCCAAGCTCACCCGCAGCGGCGTGGGCGACCACCTGGTGCTGGGCGGCGACAACATGGACCTGGCGCTGGCGCATCTGGTCGAGTCGCGCCTGGGCAGCGAGCGCCTGAGCGCTACCCAACTGGCGCAGCTGACCCAGCGCTGCCGCGCCGCCAAGGAGCTGCTGTGGAGCCCCGGCGCGCCCGAGAGCACCACGGTGACGCTGCTGGGCAGCGGCTCCCGCCTCATCGGTGGCGCGCGTTCCGCGCCGCTGCACCGGGCGGATTTGCAGCAGCTGCTGGTTGAAGGCTTCTTCCCATTGGTCGCCGCCGACGCGCAACCCCAGCGCGCCCATAGCGGACGTGGCGGCCTGGTGGCGTTCGGCCTGCCGTATGCGAGCGACGCTGCCATCACCCGGCACATTGCGGCCTTTCTGCAGCGCCACCCCGGTGTGCGTCCCGATGCGCTGCTGCTGAACGGTGGCGTGTTCCACGCCGAGGCCTTGGTCCAGCGTCTGCATGACACCTTGAACAACTGGAGCTCCCAGCCGCTGCAGCTGCTGCACAACCCGCAGCTGGACGCCGCCGTGGCGCGCGGCGCCGTGGCCTACGCCCTGGCCCGCTCCGGCAAGGCACCGCGCATAGGCGGGGGCTCGGCGCGCAGCTATTTCCTGGTGCTGGACGACGGCGACAACGGCGGCCTGACCAGCCAGCGCGGCATCTGCGTGCTGCCGCACGGAGCGGAAGAGGGCAAGCCCATCATGCTGGCCGATCGCACGTTTGCGCTGCGCCTGGGGCGGCCGGTGCGCTTCTATCTGGCCTCCAGCGTCACTGATACCCAGCACCAGCCGGGCGAGCTGATCGACCTGTCTACGGGCAGCTTCGTGCGCCTGCCTCCGATCGCTACCGTGGTGCAGGGCACGGCCCGCGAGGTGCTGGTGCAGCTGAGCACGGCACTGACCGAGGTGGGCACGCTGGAGATGCATTGCATCGCTGTGGACGACCCGGCCCAGCAGTGGCAGCTGGAATTCCAATTGCGCGGCGATGCGCAGGAAGCCGCCCAGGAGGCCCCGCCACACCCGCGCCTGGCGGACGCCAGCACAGCCATAGACCGCGTCTACGGCGACCGCGCCCAGGGCGTGGACGCCAAGGAGGTGAAGCAGCTGCGCGCCCATCTGGAGCGCCTGCTGGGCAGCCGCGATAGTTGGGATACGCCACTGCTGCGCACCCTGTTCGGCCAGCTGTTGGAGCGCGCCAAGCGTCGCCGCCGCACGGCCCAGCACGAGCGCCAGTGGTTCAACCTGACTGGCTACGCGCTGCGGCCCGGCTTTGGCCACCCGCTGGACGATTGGCGCGTGCAGCAGATGTGGGACTTGTTCGAGCCCGGCATCGCCCACAGCCACGAGCCGCAGCAGTGGTCCGAATGGTGGACGCTATGGCGCCGCGTGGCCGGTGGGCTGACGGCCGAGCAGCAAGACATGGTCTATGAAGCCATCGCCTACTACCTGCAGCCCGTGGGCGGGCAGGACATTGAAGCGCCCGGCGGCCCGCCCATGCTGGCGCTGGACGAGATGCTGCGCATGGCGGCTTCGTTCGAACGCATCTCCGTAGCCAACAAAGTGCAGCTGGGCGGGTGGCTGGTGCAGCGCTTGGAAAGACCGGGCGAGAACCCGCAGGCCTGGTGGGCGCTGGGCCGCATCGGCGCGCGCCAGCCGCTGTACGCCAGCCTGCACCATGTGGTGCCGCCGGAGGTGGCAGCGCAGTGGCTGGAGGCGGTGCTGGCGCAAGACTGGGCGAAGGTGGAGCCGGCAGCCTTTGCTGCGACCCAGATCGCCCGTGCCACCGGAGACCGCGCCCGCGATGTGCCCGATGCGCTGCGCCAGCGCGTGGTCGACCGTTTGCTGGCCGCCCGCGCCGCCCCCGCCTGGGTGGCCATGGTGCGCGAGGTGACGGTGCTGGACGAGGCCGATACCCGGCGCGTATTCGGCGAATCGCTGCCGGTGGGGCTGAAGCTGGTGGATTGAGTCTGCTATTGCTTTGATAGCTACTTGCGCAGGTATTAACTGCGCTGCAGGCCTAAAACCTTCAAGACTGCAGAATGAAATTTCCCGTTCGCCCTGAGCCTGTCGAAGCCCTTCGACAGGCTCAGGGCGAACGGTAGACGCAGCCTCAAGCCTGCTTGCTACGGCGCTTTGCGATGGCACCCGCCGCCAGCAGGCCGGTGAACACCAGCACCATGCTGCCGGGCTCGGGCACCTGGTTGGTGGCGCTGAAGTTGGACGCCACGGTGGTGGCGCCGCCAAACAGGCTGTCCACCGACGTGGTTTCAAACCCGAAGGTGCTGCCAGCATTCACCAGCAGCGACAGGCTGCCCGATTGCGGGTCGAACAGGCCGTCGGTGCTGAGCTGGTGCAGCACGCCGTCCAGGATGTAGCCAAAGCTGTCGTTACTGGAGCCGCCGTCGTCGGCTGTGCTGTAGTTCCAGTTGAAGCTCAGCAGGGTGTTCTGGTTGAACAGCAGGCTGTAGCTCAGCGTGGTCGGGTCCAGCGGTGCGCTGCTGAAGTCGCTGAAGTTGGACGAGTTCAGGGTCAGCGTGCTGCTGTTGGCCGCCACGGTGCCGTTGCCACCGTTGCTGTTGACCGTGGTCCAGTTGGCGGGGGCGGTGTTCAGCACAAAGTCGGCGTGGGCGCTGCCGGCCAGGCCGAGGGCCAGGGCGGAGATGGCGAGGAATTTGGAGTGCATGGTGTAAGGGCTGAAAAGTATTTAGTTGGGCAGGGTCTGGTTCACGAAGCTGGAGCCGCCCAGGTCGGACTCGTCAAAGGTGAAGACGAACCACTGGTTGGGGTTGGCCAGGCCACCGGCGGTGACGGGCAGGAAGTCGTTGTCGTTGCCGATGTACAGCGTGTGCTTGACGGCGCGGTCTACCACCACGTCCTGGCCAAAGGCCATGCCTTCGAGCTTGGCGGGGATTTGCGTGTTCTTCAGGCCGGCGGCTTGCAGCTTGGCGGCGATGTCCAGGAACAGGGTCTTGGGCACGGCATAGGGCAGCAGGTTGGCTTCGCCGCTGAGCTTGCTGACGTCGGTGGCGCCGGCCAAGTCAATCTTGTAGACGCGCTTGACCACGGCCTTGCTGTCGTCGCCCAGGCCCTTGCCGTCGCGCTCCAGCACCAGGATTTCATGGCTGTTCAGCGCCAGGATTTCGCTGCTGTTGTAGGCCTTGGCCATGTCGGCCAGGTAGTTGTCGTAGACGTATTGCTGGGTGGCGCCGGAGGCGATGTTGATGCTCAGGATGCGGTTGGCGCGGCCACCGTCGCCGCCGTCCTGGATCAACGGGCTTTGCATGAAGCCGAACAGGGTTGTGCCGTCGGGCGAGATGGCCAGGCCTTCCATGCCCTTGTTGGCCACGCGGCCGCTGGTGTTGCTGCTGATTTCGGTAGCGCCGGAGGAGGATTTCTTGGCGATGGCCAGGCTGGCCGGCAGGGTGATGGTGCGGCCGCGGCCGCCGCTGGCGCGGTCAAACTGGTAGATGTAGGGGCCGTATTCGTCCGAAATGAACACCGAGGTACCGCTGCGCGACAGGCGTATGCCTTCGGGGTCGAAGCGGGCGTCGGCCACATCGGCGGAGGTGCTGGTGGCGGCAAAGTTGTCCGAGCGGCCCGAGAAGTAGAACTTGCCCGTCGTGTTGGCCGCTGGCACGGCCGAGAAGCCGGCGACCGGCTCACCGTAGTGCAGTGCGGTGCGGCTGTACAGCAGCGTGGTAGCCAGCAGGCTGGGGCTGAGGGTGAAGGGCAGGCCGGTGCTGGCGTCGGGCGTTTGGCTCAGCGCCAGGTTCAGGGTATGGAAGCGGGGGATGTAGCTGGCGGTGTTGTCCACGCTGGCGTTCCAGGCGGTGGCGTTGGGGCCACGGTCGGGCAGGGCCAGAAAGGTGCTGCCGCCGGCCCAGGTGAGGCCGGACCCACGCCACCCAGCAGGTCGCCGCGTACACCGTTTTCCAGTGCACCGCTTTGGCCGGAGAGGTCGCTGGCGGTGGCGGAGAGTTTGCCAATGGCGACCAGGTCCACCGCGTGGACGGAAGTGGCCACCAGGGCTTGGAGCAGTGCGGCTGTCAGCAG
The DNA here is from genome assembly GCF_059418745.1 of Rhodoferax sp. GW821-FHT07F03. Classification (NCBI taxonomy): domain Bacteria; kingdom Pseudomonadati; phylum Pseudomonadota; class Betaproteobacteria; order Burkholderiales; family Comamonadaceae; genus Rhodoferax; species Rhodoferax sp. GW821-FHT07F03. The sequence goes on along the minus strand of NZ_JBWKQM010000007.1, from coordinate 15,786 downwards.
GGCTAGACGCGGGTGGCGCATGGGTGGTCCTTGGGCAAAAGGAACACATATTGCGCACACCGTGTGACGGCGCAGTGACACTGCGGGCCGTCGCGCATGGTGGCCCGCAGCTTGGTCTAGCGGAACTGCTCGGGTTTGTAGAAGCCGCTGTCCACCAGAGCGGCACGCCAGTTTTTCACGTCCACCAGCAGCGGCTTGAGCAGCATGGCGGGCACGACTTTTTCACCGTTGTTATAGGTTTTCTCGTCGTTGATGGCGGGCTTTTTGCCGGACAGGATGGCGTCCACCATGGTGGCGGTGACCTGGGCCAGTTCGCGCGTGTCCTTGAATACGGTGGAGGTCTGCTCGCCCCGGATGATGGAGCGTACCGAGGGCAGCTCCGCGTCCTGCCCTGTGGTGACGGGCAGGGGCTGACCGCCCTGGCCGTAGCCGGCTTTTTTCAACGCCTCGATCAGGTCGATGGTGATGCCGTCGTAGGGCGAGAGGATGGCGTCCAGGTGCTGCTTGGCGTAGTTGCGCTCCAGGATGCCGACCAGGCGGGCGCGCGCCACGCTGCCGCTCCAGCGCATGGTGGACACCTTGTCCATGCCCATCTGGCCCGAGCCCACTACCAACTGGCCTTTGTCGATGAATGGTTTAAGTACCGACATCGCGCCGTTGTAGAAGAAGTGGGCGTTGTTGTCGTCGGGCGAGCCGGCGAACAGCTCGATGCGGAATGGCCCCTTGCCCGTTGCCAGGCCCAGCCGGTTGGCGATGTCGCTGCCCTGCAGCACGCCGACCTGGAAGTTGTCGAAGGTGGCGTAGTAGTCCACATGGTTGCTGCCGCGTATCAGCCGGTCGTAGGCGATGACCTTGACCTTTTTGTCGGCGGCGGTCTGCAGCACCGGGGCCAGCTTGGTGCCGTCGATGGCGCCAATCACCAGCACCGAGGCGCCTTTGGCGATCATGTCCTCGATCTGGGCGGTCTGGGCGGCCAGGTCGTCGTTGGCGTACTGCAAAATGGCGCGGTAGCCCAGCTTGTCCATAAAGCGCGTCATGGCCAGGCCTTCGATCACCCAGCGTAGCGAGGTGATGGTGGGCAGGGAGATGCCGATCACCCCCTTTTCCGCAATTTGGGAAAAGGCGCCCAAAGGTAGCAATCCGCCCACCAAACCTCCTAATAGCTGTCTGCGCACAGATTGCATGGCTATTTGTCTCCAAATGTGTATTGTTGTGATTTGATCGTAGCAGACCGGCTGCTTCCCTCTTGGTACTGAAAAATGAAAAAGAACGCACCCACCAAAGCCGAAACCGGTGTGCTGCCGCCGTTCCAGGGCCTGCCGCTGGACCGCATTCTGGTGCCCCACACCGAGGCTGAATTCGCGGATGCCACGGCGCAGATCCTGGCGGCCGGTGCCGTGGGTTTTGATACCGAGGCCAAGCCCACGTTTGCGCCGGGCGAGGTCAGCAGCGGGCCGCACGTGGTGCAGTTCGCGCTGCCCACCCAGGCTTTCTTGTTCCAGTTGCATCGGCCGGAGTCGCTGCCCTGCCTGGTGCAGATACTGCAGTCACCCGCGGTGCGCAAAGTGGGCTTCGGCCTGGAACAGGACCGTGGGCAAATCCATGCCCGGCTGGGCGTGACGATGCAGGCCGTGCTGGACCTGAACAGCATCTTCCGCCAGCAGGGCTATGGCACCTCCATGGGGGTGCGCGCGGCGGTGGGCGTGGTGCTGCGCCAGCGCTTCCACAAGTCCAAGAAAACCACCACATCCAACTGGGCCCAGCCCCAGCTCAGCCCGACGCAGATGCTGTACGCGGCCAACGATGCCTATGCGGCGCTGCGGGTGTACCAGGCGCTTTAGCCTTCCACGACCCGTACACTTCTGGTCATGAAACTCAAAATGGCCAAGAACTCTCTTTTCGCAGTCTTGCTGCGCTCGCCGTGGTGGATCAGCATGCTGCTGGTGCTGGCTTTCGGCCTGGCTTCGGCGGCCCTTCTGCCCAAGGCCTATGTGCCGTTCGGCGTGATGGGCGCGTTGCCCTTCTTTGTGATCGGCTTGATGGCCCTGCAGCGCCAATGGAATGTGCCCAGCGCTGCCCGTGTGGCCGAGCTGCTGGAGCGCGCTGGCGCCATGCCCTGGCGCGACTTTGCCGACAGCCTGGACGCGGCCTACCGCGCCCAAGGCCATATGGTGACGCGGCTAAATGTGCCGGCCGCAGATCTACAGCTGGCGAAAGACGGTAAAAACACCTTGGTGGCGGCCAAGCGCTGGAAGGCGGCAAACCACGGCGTCGAGGCGCTGCGCGATCTGGCGGCTGAGAAGGAGCGCCGTGGCGCCGATGCCTGCATCTATCTCAGCGCTGGCGATGTGAGCGACAAGGCCCGTGTATTTGCCCAGGAGCAGGGCATACAGCTGGTGTCGGGTACGGCCCTGGCGCAGTTGCTCAAGACGGCCGAGGCTTGATAACGCGTCAGGCGGGCAGGTAGCGGCCCAGTTTTTCGCCCAGCACCAGGGCAGCGTCCTGCCAGGGCAGTTGCACGCCCAGGCTGGCTAGGTCCACGGTTTGCAGTCCGGCGTAGCCACAGGGGTTGATGCGCTGGAAGGGCTCCAGGTCCATGGCCACATTCAGCGCCACGCCGTGGTAGGTGCAGTGCCGGCTGACCTTGATGCCCAGCGCGGCAATTTTGCCCAGGTAGTGGGGCTGGGTTTCCAGCTCCTTGGCGGTAAAGCCGGCTTCCAGGCGCGCATGGCCAAACGGGTCTTGCAGGCGCACGTAGATGCCCGGCGCGCCCGGCACGCGCAGGCCGGTCACACCGAAGTGCGCCAGGGTTTGCACCACGGCTTCTTCGATGCGAAACACATATTCCTTGACGAAGTAGCCGGCCCGCTTCAGGTCCAGCAGCGGGTAGGCCACTACCTGGCCCGGCCCGTGGTAGGTGACCTGGCCGCCGCGGTTGGTTTGCACCACGGGGATGTCGCCGGGCAGCAGCAGGTGTTCAGCCTTGCCGGCCAGGCCTTGTGTGAATACCGGTGGGTGCTCACAAATCCATAGCTGGTCCGGCTCATCCGGTGTGCGCTGGGCGGTGAAATCCTGCATGGCCTGCACAGTGGGCAGGTAGTCCACGCGGCCCAGCAGCTGACAGGGCAGAGAGGCGGTCACAGGACCATCTTCACCATGGGGTGGGTGCTCAGCGTGCGGTACAGCTCGTCCAGCTGTTCGCGGCTGGTGGCCGTGACAGTGATGGTGATGCCCAGGTAGTTCCCGCCCTTGCTTTCGCGCAGTTCGACCGTGCTGGCGTCATAGCTAGGGTCGAACTGTTTGGCGATGCTGGTGATGGCATGGACAAAGCCCTCGGCGCGCAGGCCCATGACCTTGATAGGGAACTGGGACGGGTATTCGATCAGCGACTCTTTGCGTGGATCGATGGGCTCGGCGGGAGTGTCGGTGGTCGGTGTGCTCATGGGGTTCAAAGGCTTTCTTTGGCGGCGGTGTATGCCGCATACAGTTTTTGGTAGACCGGCCCGGGCTGGCCGTTGCCAACCGGCCGGCCGTCCAGGCTGGTGATGGCCAGGACTTCCTTGGTGGCACTGGATAGCAGAAGCTCGTCTGCGGCCCGCACCTCATCACGACTGATGCGGCGCAGCGTGAAGGGAATGCCTTGGGCCTGGCAGAGTTCGGCGATTAGGCCGTAGCGTATGCCTTCCAGTACCAGATTGTCGTTGGGCGGGCCGTAGACCGCGCCGTCCTTGACCAACCACACATTGCTGGAGGCGGCTTCGCTCAGAAAGCCGTCGCGGAACATCACGGTTTCCACCGCACCCGCATCCACGCCAATTTGCCGGGCAAACACCGCGCCCAACAGGCTGGTGCTTTTGATATGGGCCTTTTCCCAGCGGAAGTCTTCGGCGGTGACGCACATCACGCCCAGGCGGCGCTGCGCTTCCGAGGGCAGGTTCATGGTGTTGGCCATGGCGAAGACCGTGGGCTGCATATCGGCCAGCATGGCATGGTCGCGCATGGCCACACCACGGCTCACCTGGATGTACACCAGTTGGTTGTTGTGTGAGGTCTTTGTGCCTTCGGTGCTGGTATGTTCTGCGCGTGCTGCTATTAATTTGGAAGCAATCGCATGCCAGGCCTCGTGCGTGTGCGGGTTGGGTATGCGCAGCTCGGCTAGGCTGCGGTCCAGCCGCGCCATGTGCTGCTCAAAGCGGAACAGGCGACCGGCATAGACCGGTACCACCTCGTAGACGCCATCGCCGAAGATGAAGCCGCGGTCCATGACGCTGATCTTGGCGTCGCACAGCGGTGTGTAGTTGCCGTTGAGGTAGCAGGGAAAGTCGGGCAGGGAATGCATGGAGTGGAAGGAGAAGCTAAGGGGGCTATTTTGGACTGTTCCTGCGAGCAGTTCACGCACGGGCCTCGCCAATCGTGGATACGCTAAACGCGGTGTTGGCCTGGTGCTTGTGCGAGAGGCCGGATTGATTCAGGGGCTTCAGGGTTTTGCATGCACCGAATAAGGGCACAATCTGCCCCCGGCGGGTGCGTGTAAGCCTGGCGCCAGCCGCGACGGGTACGATCTGTGTAAAGCTTGCGTAAAACAGGCCTTTTCTCACACTCCGTCATTGTCATTTGGTCGCCAGCAGTTTCTACATATAATAGTAGGCTTTGCTAAATTGTTCAGGGTAAACCTGGGTGTCATAAAACAGGTGAACAATGACCTTTGACCAAGAAGATGGGGAGCAAGACGAGGGTTTCAAGCCCCTGACGGCAGCCGAGGCGCAAGAGTGGCGCAGGCGCAATCCGCCACTGTCGATGTGGCGGGTGCTGATGGGGCAAAGTCTGGCGGGATGTCTGGTTGCAATGGCAGCTTGGCTTCTGACGGGCAAGTCCAGCATGGGGTGGTCAGCCGCTTATGGCGCACTTTCGGTGGTGTTGCCTGCTGCGGTTTTTGCGCGCGGCGTCACGGGACGTTTAGCGCGGGCTGTGCCGGGTGCTGCGATGCTGGGGTTTTTTGTGTGGGAATTGGTGAAGATCATTTTGACCGTCGCAATGTTGTTTGCGGCACCGAAATGGGTCACGGATTTAAATTGGTTGGCCCTGGTGGCCAGCTTTGTAGTGACGATGAAGGTGGTTTGGTTGGCGCTTATGTTCCGCTCCAAACGCCCACATCCGGCTCAACATAATTGATGGACTGCTAAATATGTCGACTGAACACGCTGCTACAGAAGGCCCGAAGGCCGGCGAATATATCGTTCACCATTTGCAGCATTTGCAAAGAGACTTTTCGTTCCAGAGCGTCAAGCAAAGCCATATCGTGGATTTCAGCTTGTTCAATCTGGACTCCGTGCTGTATTCGATCATTCTCGGTATCGTTGGGTGCTTCTTTTTGTGGCGCGCCTCGCGCAAGGCTACGCCCGGCGTACCCGGTCGTTTCCAGGCCGCGGTTGAAATCCTGTCTGAGATGGTTGATACGCAGGCCAAGGGTGTGATCCACAACGCCAAAAGTCGCAAGCTGGTTGCTCCTTTGGCGCTGACCGTTTTTGTCTGGATCTTCATGATGAACGGCATGGACATGCTGCCGGTCGATTTGTTGCCCAAGCTGTGGGAGCATGCCTACGTATCCGCTGGCAATGATGCACACCATGCGTTCATGCGGGTGGTGCCCACGGCCGACTTGTCGACCACCCTGGGTCTGTCAGTCAGCGTTTTGTTTGTTTGCCTGGTCTACAACATCAAGATCAAGGGCTTGGGCGGCTGGGCGCACGAATTGGTGGCAGCGCCATTCGGTGACCACTGGTTCCTGTACCCCATCAACTTGCTGATGCAAGTGATCGAGTACTTGGCAAAAACGGTTTCGCACGGCATGCGGTTGTTCGGCAACATGTTCGCTGGTGAATTGGTATTCATGTTGATCGCCTTGATGGGCGGCACGTGGGCCTGGCAGTTCAACCCCCTGGTGGGCGGGTTCTGGCTGGGTGTTGGGCATGTTATCGCTGGAGCAGCGTGGAGCATCTTCCACATTCTGGTGATCACCTTGCAAGCCTTCATCTTTATGATGCTGACGCTGATTTACGTGGGCCAGTCCCATGAGGCGCACTAAGGTTCGTTTTCGCTTTTCTTTTTCTTTTACCTGTAATTTTTAGGAGCAATCATGGAAAACATTCTGGGTCTCGTCGCTTTGGCTTGTGGTTTGATCGTTGGTCTGGGCGCGCTGGGTGCCTCCATCGGTATCGCTTTGATGGGCGGCAAGTTCCTCGAGTCTTCGGCTCGCCAACCTGAGCTGATGAACGAATTGCAAACCAAGATGTTCATTTTGGCCGGTCTGATCGACGCGGCTTTCCTGATCGGCGTGGCTATTGCCCTGCTGTTCGCTTTCGCCAAGCCTTTCGCGATTTAATTTTTGGCCGACCTTTCACGACCGAAAGGAATTAAGCCGTGAACATTAATTCAACCCTGTTCCTGCAGGCCGTTGTCTTTGCGATTCTGGTGTGGTTCACGATGAAGTTCGTGTGGCCTCCCATTACCAAGGCACTGGACGAGCGGGCGCAGAAAATCTCTGACGGTCTTGCCGCCGCCGATAAAGCCAAGTCTGAACTCACCAGCGCCAACAAGCGCGTGGAAGAAGAACTGGCCAAGTCGCGCACCGAGACCGCATCGCGTCTGGCTGATGCCGACCGCCGTGCCCAGGCCATCATCGAAGAAGCCAAAGCCCGTGCGACGGAAGAAGGCAACAAGATCGTCGCCGCAGCCCGTGCCGAAGCCGAGCAGCAAACCGTGAAAGCCCGTGAAGCACTGCGTGAGCAGGTCGCCGCACTGGCCGTTAAGGGTGCCGAGCAGATTCTCCGCAAGGAAGTCAATGCCGGTGTCCATGCGGATTTGCTGAACCGACTCCAAACTGAACTCTGAGCGGCAGAACGACCATGGCTGAAATAGCAACCATTGCCCGTCCTTACGCAGAAGCGCTGTTCAAGGCAAGCGCGTCCGACTTGGCCGGTACAGCTGCATGGCTTGATGAATTGGCTGCAATTGCAGGTAATTCGCAGCTGTTGCAGTTTGCCGATAACCCCAAGGTGGAAGCCGGTCAGGTGTTTGAAGTGATTGCTGGTGTGGCCAAGTCGGTCTTGCCAGAAGCTGCCAAGAATTTTCTGCAGCTGGTCATTGAAAACGGCCGCCTGAGCGTGCTGCCCGAGATTGCTACCCAGTTCCGCGCATTGAAAAATGCGGTGGGCGGCTCTTCCGATGCAACGGTCTTCAGTGCCTTTGCGATGGATGCAGCGGCCTTGGCGGGCGTGGCTTCAGCCTTGGAAAAGCGTTTTGGACGGAAGCTCAATCTCACCGTAGCGTTAGAGCCGGAGTTGATTGGCGGAATTCGCGTCGTGGTGGGTGACGAGGTGCTGGACACTTCGATCAAAGCCCGCCTGGAACATATGAAATTGGCCCTGACCGCCTAAGGTCGGAGCCAGCGTTTTCGGCCAGAGCCCGTGGCTCCGGTTGTTTGCTAACCAAAGAAAGAGAAGGAAAGAGTCATGCAACTCAATCCCGCAGAAATTTCTGAACTGATCAAGAGCCGTATCGAAGGCTTGACGGCTCAGGCTGACATCCGCAACCAGGGCACCGTGGTGTCCGTGACTGACGGTATTTGCCGCATTCATGGTCTGTCCGACGTGATGCAAGGCGAAATGCTGGAATTCCCCGCCGGCAGCGACGGTCAACCCACCTACGGCCTGGCCTTGAATCTGGAACGCGACTCGGTCGGTTCCGTGATCTTGGGCGAATACGAACACATTTCCGAAGGCGACGTCGTGAAGTGCACGGGTCGTATTCTGGAAGTGCCAGTCGGCCCCGAATTGCTGGGCCGTGTGGTGAACGCACTGGGCCAGCCTATCGACGGCAAGGGTCCTATCAACGCCAAGCTCACCGACGTGATCGAAAAGGTCGCACCGGGCGTGATCGCCCGTAAGTCGGTGGACCAGCCCATGCAGACCGGCCTGAAGTCGATCGACTCCATGGTGCCTGTGGGTCGTGGCCAGCGCGAACTGATCATTGGCGACCGCCAGACAGGTAAGACCGCCGTGGCTATCGACGCCATCATCAACCAAAAGGGACAGAACATGTCCTGCGTTTACGTCGCGATTGGCCAAAAGGCCTCGTCGATCAAGAACGTGGTGCGCGCTCTGGAACAAGCTGGCGCGATGGAATACACCATTGTAGTGGCGGCTTCGGCTTCTGAATCGGCTGCCATGCAGTACGTCAGCGCCTACTCCGGTTGCACCATGGGTGAATACTTCCGTGACCGCGGCCAAGACGCACTGATCGTGTACGACGACTTGTCCAAGCAAGCCGTGGCCTACCGTCAAGTGTCCTTGCTGTTGCGTCGCCCACCAGGCCGCGAAGCCTACCCTGGCGACGTGTTCTATCTGCACAGCCGCTTGCTGGAACGTGCCGCCCGCGTGAACGCCGACTACGTCGAAGCCTTCACCAAGGGTGAAGTCAAGGGCAAGACCGGTTCTTTGACGGCTCTGCCTATCATTGAAACGCAAGCCGGTGACGTGTCTGCTTTCGTTCCGACCAACGTGATTTCGATTACCGACGGCCAGATCTTCCTGGAAACCTCGTTGTTCAACGCTGGCATCCGTCCCGCGATCAACGCCGGTATCTCGGTGTCTCGCGTGGGTAGCGCAGCACAAACCAAGATCATCAAGGGCCAGTCCGGCGGTATCCGTACCGACCTGGCGCAGTACCGTGAATTGGCGGCTTTCGCCCAGTTCGCTTCTGACCTGGATGAGTCCACCCGCAAGCAATTGGACCGCGGTGCCCGCGTGACCGAGCTGCTCAAGCAAGCCCAGTACAGCCCGCTGTCCATCTCCTTGATGGGCGCCACGCTGTTCGCAGTGAACAAGGGCTTCATGGACGATATCGCGGTCAAGAAGGTGTTGGCGTTTGAGCACGGCCTGCACGGCTACCTCAAAGACAAACACGCTGCCTTGTTGTCCAAGGTTGAAGCTTCCAAGGCGTTGGACAAGGAAGCTGAGGCTGAATTGCTCGCCGCTGTGGCAGCGTTCAAAAAGACGTTCGCTTAATTCCAAACTAGGAGCCACCCATGGCATCAGGCAAGGAACTACGCAGCAAGATCAAATCGGTGGAAAACACCAAGAAGATCACCAAGGCGATGGAGATGATCTCTGTTTCCAAGATGCGTAAAGCGCAGGAGCGGATGCGCGCAGCACGTCCGTACAGCGAGAAGATCCGTGACATCGCTGCAAACCTGGGTCAGGCGAATCCAGAGTACGTGCATACCTATATGCAAACCAACGGCGCCAAAGCCGAAGGTTTTGTGGTCATCACGACCGATAAAGGTTTGTGCGGTGGTTTGAACACCAATCTGTTTCGCGCCTTGACCATCAAGCTGCGTGACTCGCAGGCTGCGGGCAATAGTGCGCAAGCGGTGGCCATTGGTGGTAAGGGTTTGGGCTTCCTGACTCGTATTGGTGCCAAGGTGGTGTCCCATGTCACCCATCTGGGCGACAAACCGCATCTGGACAAGCTGATCGGACCGCTGAAGGTTTTGCTGGACGCCTATGAAAAGGGCGAAATCAGTGCCGTGCATTTGGTCTACAACAAGTTTGTCAGCACGATGAAGCAAGAGCCGGTGATTGAGCAGTTGCTGCCTTTGTCGGCTTCCAAGATGCTAGCGGAAACCAAGGCTGCAGGTGCGCATGCCTGGGACTACATCTACGAACCGGATGCGCAATCGGTAATTGACGACCTGTTGGTGCGTTATGTCGAAGCGCTGGCTTACCAGGCGGTCGCTGAAAACATGGCTTCGGAACATGCTGCGCGCATGGTCGCCATGAAGGCTGCTACGGATAACGCAGGTAGTGTGATTGGCGAGCTGAAACTGGTCTACAACAAGACCCGTCAGGCAGCGATCACCAAAGAGCTGTCCGAAATTGTGGCAGGTGCTGCGGCTGTTTAAACAGCCAACCGCCCCGGTTAGTCATCGGTCGATTTAAAGATTCAATTTATTGGAGCAAACATGGCTCAAGAAAATGCAGAAGTGAACGCCCGCGTTCAGGGAAAAATTGTCCAGTGTATTGGCGCCGTGGTGGACGTGGAATTTCCACGCAACCACATGCCCCGCATTTACGACGCACTGAAAATGGAAGGCTCCGCGCTGACCCTGGAAGTGCAACAGCAATTGGGTGACGGCATCGTTCGTACCATTGCGCTGGGTTCTTCCGACGGCCTGCGCCGCGGCTTGATGGTCTACAACACCGGCGCTGGCATTACGGTTCCCGTGGGCAAGGCCACCCTGGGCCGCATCATGGACGTGCTGGGTTCGCCCATCGACGAACGTGGTCCTGTCGGCCAGGAACTGACCGCCACCATCCACCGCAAGGCTCCTGCCTACGACGAACTCAGCCCTTCGCAAGAACTGCTGGAAACCGGCATCAAGGTGATTGACTTGATCTGCCCGTTCGCCAAGGGCGGTAAGGTCGGTCTGTTCGGTGGTGCTGGTGTGGGCAAGACCGTGAACATGATGGAGTTGATCAACAACATCGCCAAGGCGCACAGCGGCTTGTCCGTGTTTGCTGGCGTGGGTGAGCGTACCCGTGAAGGGAACGACTTCTACCACGAGATGGCCGACTCCGGTGTGGTGAATCTGGAAAACCTGCCTGAGTCCAAAGTGGCCATGGTCTACGGTCAGATGAACGAACCCCCAGGCAACCGTCTGCGCGTGGCTTTAACCGGTCTGACCATTGCGGAATCCTTCCGTGACGAAGGCCGTGACGTGCTGTTCTTTGTGGACAACATCTATCGCTACACCTTGGCCGGTACCGAGGTGTCCGCACTGCTGGGCCGTATGCCTTCCGCTGTGGGCTACCAGCCTACCCTGGCCGAGGAAATGGGCCGTCTGCAAGAGCGTATTACCTCGACCAAGGTCGGTTCGATCACCTCCATCCAGGCCGTATACGTGCCGGCGGATGACTTGACCGATCCATCGCCTGCAACGACTTTCGCCCACTTGGATTCCACCGTGGTGTTGAGCCGTGACATCGCTTCGCTGGGTATCTACCCTGCGGTCGATCCGCTCGACTCGACCAGCCGCCAGCTGGACCCGCTGGTCGTTGGCGAAGACCACTACAACACGGCCCGTGCTGTGCAAGGTACGCTGCAGCGCTACCGTGAACTGCGCGACATCATCGCCATCATGGGTATGGATGACTTGGCTCCTGAGGACAAGCTGGCTGTGGCCCGCGCCCGCAAGATTCAACGTTTCCTGAGCCAGCCTTTCCACGTGGCCGAAGTGTTTACCGGTTCGCCCGGCAAGTACGTGCCATTGTCGGAAACCATCCGTGGTTTCAAGATGATTGTCAGCGGCGAATGCGACCACATGCCAGAACAAGCGTTCTACATGGTCGGTACGATCGACGAAGCCATTGAAAAGGCCAAGAAGGTTTAATGTCTTGGGCGTGGGCAGTGCCGTTGTGGCTCTGCCAGCGTCTTGCCTTTTCCCTTCAACACGCTGACCCCAAAGGAAACGTATGTCGACCATTCATGTGGACGTTGTCAGTGCCGAAGCCTCCATCTTCTCCGGCGAAGCCAAGTTTGTGGCTTTGCCAGGTGAGTCTGGCGAGCTGGGCATTTACCCACGTCACACCCCGCTGATCACCCGGATCAAGCCCGGTTCGGTTCGCATCGAAAAGGCTGACGGCACAGAAGAGTTCATTTTCGTGGCCGGTGGCATTTTGGAAGTGCAACCCAACTGTGTGACCGTGCTCTCCGACACCGCCATTCGCGGCAAGGATCTGGACGAAGAAAAAGCCAACACGGCCAAGGCCGCAGCCGAAGACGCGCTGCGCAATGCTAAGGGTGAACTGGATATCGCCAAGGCGCAATCCGAGCTTGCCATCATGGCGGCCCAGATTTCTGCTCTGCGCAAGTTTCGCCAAAAGCGTTGATCCTCAAAAGGACGACGATCTTCACAAAGCCGCTTTCGAGCGGCTTTTTTGTGCGCGTCGGCCAGGATACCCTCCGGCCACCGATCCATGTTTTGCGCTGGTTGCGACGATGCGCGCAGCTCGCGTAAAGCAGGGCAAAATCAAAGCTTGTTCCACGCGGGTGCGTTTTATGTCCAAAGCCAAGCTGCACGCCGCCACCATAGGTGGCAGTGCTGACGATACGGAAGCTGCTTTTTACGAGGCCTTGCAAAACGGCGACATCGACAAGCTGATGGCCTGCTGGGCCGACGAGGACGATGTGGTCTGCGTGCATCCAGGCGGACTGCGTGTGGTGGGTGTGGCGGCTGTGCGTACGACCTTCGAGGCCATGTTTGCGCAGAGCAGTATCCGCGCCACGCCTCTACAGGTGCGCAAGGTTGAATCGCTGGGAAGTGCCATGCACAACGTCGTCGAGAGTATTGACGTCATGACAGCCGACGGACCGCGCCAAGCCTTTGCCATTGCCACCAATGTTTACCACAAGACGGCCCAGGGCTGGCGCATGGTGGCCCACTATGCCAGCCCCGGCACTGGATTGGAGATGCAGGAAAGCAGTGGCGCACCCCAGGTGCTGCACTGATGTGTCCCGTAAAGCTTTTAGGCTTCTGCCGCACATTTCACCTACGAGGTGTGCTATGAATTATGTAGCACCCTGGTGGTTGCCCAGTGGCCACGCGCAGACCATTTGGCCGGCGCTGTATTCGCGTCGGGTGTTTGGGCCGTCTTTGCGCTTCAGGCGCGAACGCTGGATCACTCCCGACCTGGACTTCATGGATGTCGATTTCTGTGACCCACCGGCCATGGTGGCCGATCCCGCGCTCAGCGAGGATGTGCGCCCCTTGCTGGTGCTGTTCCATGGTCTGGAAGGTTCGTCCTCCAGCCACTATTCCGAGGCTTTTGGCGACTACGCGCGAGCCCACGGCATGGGCTATGCAGTACCGCACTTTCGGGGCTGTAGCGGCGAGCTGAACCTGGCGCCTCGCGCCTACCACTCGGGCGACTACGAGGAGATCGGCTGGGTCTTGAAGCGCCTCAAGGCACGCCACCAGGGCGAGATCATTGCGGTCGGCGTGTCGCTTGGCGGTAATGCTTTGCTACGCTGGGCCGAGGAAATGGGCGAGCGCGCCGGCCGCATCGTGCGCGCGGTGGCTTCGGTCTGCGCGCCGCTGGATCTCGCGGCTGCAGGCTGGGCCATAGGCAGGGGTCTGAACCGGCAGGTGTACACCCGCATGTTTCTGCGCAGCATGAAGCCCAAGGCCCTGCAAAAGCTGGACCAGCACCCGGGCCTATTTGACCGCGAAGCGATGCTGGCGGCCCGTGACCTCTATGAGTTCGACAACGTGTTCACAGCCCCGTTGCATGGCTTCAGCAGCACGGAAGATTACTGGGCCCGCGCATCGGCCAAGCCGCACCTGGCACGCATCCAGATTCCTGCCCTGGTGGTGAACGCCATGAACGACCCTTTTGTCCCGGTATGGAGCTTGCCTCACCAGGACGCAGTGGGCGACCACGTCACCCTTTGGCAGCCAGCGCACGGCGGCCATGTCGGTTTTCCGCAAGGGCCGATTCCGGGCCATGTGCGCAGCCTGCCGGATGCCGTGGGTGGATGGTTGCTGCAGGCCAGCCAGGCCTGAGCCGGGGAGCGGTTGAAGCCATGGACGACATTGTCAGACAAGCCATCGCCAAATGGCCGAACGTGCCCGACTGCTACGGCTGGCTGGGCCTGGATGCCCGCGGCAGCTGGTACATGCGTGACGACGCGGCCCAGGCGGCGGGGCCGTTTGCGGCATCTGCTGGTGGCAATGCGCTCAGCAAAGGCAGCCGCTTGCAACATACCAAGCTGATCGACTTCATTCAACGCAACTACGAGGCCGATGCGGCCGGGCAGTGGTTTTTCCAGAATGGCCCGCAGCGTGTGTATGTGGAGCTGGAAGTGGCGCCGCTGGTATGGCGGGTGCATCCCGACTTCTCGGTCATTGCCCATACCGGCAAGGCGGCCCGTGTGCAGCGTTGCGTGCTCGACGGCGAGGGGCGTGTTTATCTGGAGACCGATATCGGTTTCGGTCTGGTGCACAGCCTGGACATGGGGTTTGCTGCTGAAGCGGTGGAGCAGGGGCTGTGGGTGCCACAGCCGTTTGAGACGCAAGAACTGCCGGCCCGTTTTGGGTATGTTCTGAGTCCTCAGGTGCTACATAAAAAATAGCTGTCAGCGCAGGTAAATCCTGCGCTGACAGCTATTTTGATAATAAGAAGGCCGGTTATACCGGCCTATCGGATGTGCCGGAATCTCGGCTTACTTCGCAGCTTCTGCTGGTTCGGATGCCGCAGCCGCAGGCTTCTGGGGAATTGGGAATTTGGCGCCGCCTGCATTCGCCATATACACCACGGCACGGGCCACTTCGGTATCTTCAAAGTCGCCGCCGCCCTGCGCGCCCATGGCGCCCTTGCCGGTCAGCGCGGAATGCAGCAGCGATTCAAAACCGGTGGCAATGCGCGGACCCCAGGCGGCGGCATCGCCGAATTTGGGAGCCCCAGCAACGCCTGCGCTGTGGCAGGTGGTGCACTGTGCCTTGAACACTTCTTCACCCGATTTGAGTTCGCGGTTGGCGTCGCGAATTTCGACCACGCCCACCTTCTGGATGCGCTGTGCGACCGCGATGTTTTGCGATTGCTCGGTCACGCCACCCAGGGTCATGGACTCCTCGTTATTGGTACCCGCAGGTTTGGCGGCGGACACTACGAAGTACACCAGGCCAATGATGGCAAAAATAGGCACAACGAACGAGAAGAAGACCGCCACCAGCAATTGCTTGGGGTTTTTGATGGGGCCGGTGTGGGCTTCTTCGGCCGCATGATCGTGGGAATTGGCGCTCATGATGTCCTCAAAAAAATCGGGGGCTTTGTTCAACGCGCGAGTATACCCGTCACCCCTCGCCCGGCCTTGTCTCGCGCGGCGTCCGGGTATCTGCGCAAGGCCTCGTACGCAGCGGCTACAATCGCCTGCGTTGCGGCTGTAGCTCAGTGGATAGAGTATTGGCCTCCGAAGCCAAGGGTCGTGGGTTCGATCCCCGCCAGCCGCACCAATGAGTATTCCCCTCGCTGACGTTCTGTGTAGCGTGGGCTATCGCCGCGTTGCGTCGTCCTATTTTTGACTACGCAGCGCGCGATCAGAATTCAGGGTGCCTTCAAGCGATGGAGGCCTATTCATGGGACATTGAATTCTTGGAATTAACGCTGCTACCAGCGGGGCAATCACCACACCACCGATGCTAATGTCCGTATGGTGTCGGTCAGTCTCTAGTACAGCATCTCAACAGCACGAGGGGAGACTTACGTGGGAATTGAGAGCCTCAAGTGCGGTAGCGAACACGTGCAGGCGAGCCGCATGATTTTGTAGTCGGGTAGCATGTCGTGCCGCAGAAGTCAGGAATTGATCCAAATGCAAACCCCTCCCGAAGGTCTCCCGGCCTACCGCATCCTCACCGGCGTAGATGACGCCACGTTCTGCAGGCGTGTAAGTGAGGCAATTGCCCTGGGGTACAAACTCTATGGCTCACCCTCCGCAACGTTCAATGGGCAGAGCGTAATCGTCGCTCAGGCGATCATCTGGCCGACGATCGAATCTTCAATTGCTCAGAGCTGAAATCCGCTCTTGTAATGTGCTGTGTGCGGTCGATTTTGGTGAGCGTGACAACGCAATCGGCAAGAGGTGATCTCGTGTCAGCGGGGGTGCGGCGTAAAACTTGGACTGGTTTATGCCGTTATTCCGAGGCTCGCCCGGTATTCGATGGGACTGAGT